>NZ_BAAAIF010000030.1:0-114650 GCF_039525925.1 Streptomyces javensis
CCACACGGGCACCGTCCTCCAACGACAGACCACCCGCCACACACGCCGCAGCGATCTCACCCTGCGAATGCCCCACCACCGCCGACGGCACCACACCAAACGAACGCCACAACTCAGCCAACGACACCATCACCGCCCACAACACCGGCTGCACCACATCAACCCGCCCCAACGCCACCTCATCACCCAACACATCCCACAACGACCACTCCACAAACGGCGCCAACGCATCCGCACACTCACCCAACCGCCCCGCGAACACCGGCGAGAACTCCACCAACTCCAACGCCATCCCAACCCACTGCGACCCCTGCCCCGGGAACACGAACACCACGTCCCCGGAGGCTCCGCTGCCCCGTACCACTCCCGGCGCGGGTGTCCCGTTCGCCACCGCATTCACACCACTCAGCAACTCGTCGCGTCCGGCGCCCACGACCACCGCACGGTGCGACAACGTCGTACGGGTCGATGCCAGCGACCATCCCACCTCCGCCGGGGTGGGGCGGGGATCGCCCGCCAAGAAGGCGCGCAACCGCTCGGCCTGGGCCCGCAGCCCGGCCTCGCCCTGTCCCGACAACACCCAGGTGACGGCCGCCGCTTCGCCGTCGCCTTCCCCGATGGCCCCGGTCGGCCGGGCCGGCTCCGGGGCCTGCTCCAGGATGACGTGAGCGTTGGTGCCGCTCACTCCGAACGATGAGACGCCCGCTCGGCGAAGGCCACCGGTCGTGGGCCATGGCGTCGTCCCGGTGAGCAGCTCCACCCGGCCGCCGGACCAGTCGACGTGGGGCGACGGCTCATCCACGTGCAGCGTTCGCGGCAGCACCCCGTGCCGCATCGCCATCACCATCTTGATCACACCAGCCACACCCGCGGCCGCCTGCGTATGACCGATGTTCGACTTCAGGGACCCCAACCACAACGGCCGGTCCGCATCCCGGCCCTGACCGTACGTGGCCAACAACGCCTGCGCCTCGATCGGATCACCCAGCGCCGTACCCGTACCGTGCGCCTCCACCGCGTCCACATCCGCCGCCGACAACCCCGCGCTCGCCAACGCCTGCCGGATCACCCGCTGCTGCGACGGACCATTCGGCGCCGTCAGACCATTCGACGCACCATCCTGATTCACCGCCGACCCACGCACCACCGCCAACACCCGATGCCCATTGCGCTCGGCGTCCGACAACCGCTCGACCACCAGCACCCCGACGCCTTCGGCCCACCCCGTTCCGTCCGCCGCCGCCGCGAACGCCTTGCACCGACCGTCCCTGGCCAGTCCCCGCTGACGGGAGAACTCCACGAACATCGACGGTGTGGCCATCACGGTCACACCGCCCGCCAACGCCAGTGAGCACTCGCCCGCCCTCAGCGACTGTACGGCGAGGTGCAATGCCACCAGCGAGGACGAGCATGCCGTGTCCACGGTGACCGCCGGGCCCTCGAGGCCCAGGGTGTAGGACACCCGGCCCGAGGCCACGCTCGCGGCGGTGCCGGTCAGCTGGTAGCCCTCGGCCGCCTCTCCGGCGTCCGCCGCGTAGCCGACCGACGAGGCGCCGATGAACACGCCCGTGCCACTGCCCTTGATGTGCTCCGCGGGGATCCCCGCCCGTTCCAGCGCCTCCCACGATGTCTCCAGCAGCAGCCGCTGCTGCGGGTCCATCGCCTCGGCCTCGCGCGGTGAGATCCCGAAGAACCCCGCGTCGAACTCGGCCGCGTCGTACAGGAATCCGCCGTCGCGTGCGTATGACGTGCCGGGGCGGTCGGGGTCGGGGTGGTAGAGGCCGTCGAGGTCCCAGCCCCGGTCGGACGGAAAGCCGGAGATGGCGTCCTCGCCGTCGACCACGATCCGCCACAGGTCCTCGGGCGAGTGGGCCCGGCCGGGAAACCGGCAGCCCATCCCCACGATCACCACCGGATCGCCGCCGTCAGGTGTCGCCACGGTCGCGGGCATGGCCCGCTCATCCGTCCGGCCGTGGAGCCTGCGGTGCAGATGCTCGGCGAGCGCGGCGGGCGTCGGATAGTCGAACAGCAAGGTGCCGGGCAGCGGAAGGGCGGTCGCCTCAGCGAGCCGTTCGCACAGTTCGACGGCGGTGATCGAGTCGAACCCGAGCTGCTTGAAGGTGTGCTCGGCGCCGATGGCTGTTGCCGACGCGTATCCGAGCACGACGGCCGCGTGCGCCCGGACCATGCCGAGCATCTCGCCACCGCTCAGTCCGGTGTCGGGCACCTCGTCGTGGCTCAGGCCCTCGTCGAACGCCTCGTCGCGGCTGAGGCCGGTGGCCGTGCGCTCGGGCCCGGATGTGGCCCCATGGCCAGGCGTGGTTCCGCTCTCGGGCCCGGGTGCGGAGAGCCAGTACCGCTGCCGCTGGAAGGCGTACGTGGGCAGTGGAATCCGCCGCCCACCGGACACCAGCGGGCTCCATGCCACTTCGACACCCGAGACGTACAGCTCGGCCAGCGCGGTGACCAGGGCTTGTGGCTCGGGCCGGTCGCGGCGGAGGGTGCCCACCAGCGTCCCGGGCCCGGTCAGGCAGTCGCGGGCCAGGGTGGTGAGCGCCTTGTCCGGGCCCAGTTCCACGATGGTGGTGACGCCTTCGTCCTCCAGACAGCGGACGCCGTCCAGGAACCGTACGGTCCGGCGGACATGTTGGACCCAGTACTCCGGAGAACACAGCTCTTCCGCCGTGGCCCGCCGACCGGTCACATTCGACACCAGCGGGATCCGGGGCGCCCGGTAGGTAAGGCTCTCGGCGATGTGCCGAAGCTCGTCCAGGACGGGATCCAGATGGGGCGAATGGAAGGCGTGGCTCGTCCGGAGCCGCTTCGTCCTGCGTCCACGGCGGGTCCACTCCACCGCCAGGTCGAGTACGGCGCGCTCGTCCCCCGAGATCACCGTGGCGGTGGGGCCGTTGACCGCCGCCACGCAGACCCGGGCACCGTCGTCCGAGGCCCCGCTCGCCATGAGCGTCCGGGTGACCTCGTCCTCGGTGGCTTCGAGCGACACCATGGCGCCCGGCTCCGTCACGGCTTGCATCAGCCGCCCACGGGCGGCGACGAAGGCGGCGGCGTCCGCCAAGGACAGCACACCCGCCACATGGGCGGCGCTCACCTCGCCGAGGGAGTGGCCGATCAGCAGGTCCGGTACGAGGCCGAAGTCCTCGAGCAGCCGGAACAGCGCCACCTCCACCGCGAAGAGTCCGGCCTGGGCGTACACCGTCCGGTTGAGCAGTTCGGCGTCGGCACCGTGGATCACGTCCCGAAGCGGCCGGTCCAGGTGTGCGTCCAACGCAGTGCACACTTCGTCGAGAGCCTGGGCGAACGCGGGGAACGCGGCGCTGAGTTCACGTCCCATGCCGAGACGCTGCGCGCCCTGGCCGGCGAAGGCGAAGGCCAGCTTTCCCGCCGTCCTCGCCGTGCCCGTCACCAAACCTGCCACCGTGCGGCCTTCGGCGAGCGCGTCCAGGCCGTGTGCCGCGTCGGTCGCCTGCCCGGCGATCAGCACCGCGCGGTGGTCGAAGGAGGTTCGGGTGGTGGCGAGGGAGTAGGAGAGGTCGGTGAGGTTCGGCGATCGCTCCAGATACTCCCGTAGCCGCGTCGCCTGGCCGCGAAGCGCGGCAGCGGACACCCCGGACAACGGAAGCGGGACCGGGACCGGGACCGGAGCCGGAATCGGGATCGAGCTGGGCAGGGACTCAGGCTCAGGGTGATGCGCGCAGACGTGGGAAGCGTGGGAGGCGTGCGAGGCGACACCGACGAGTGGTTCTGCGAGTAGGACGTGGCAGTTGGTGCCGCCCATCCCGAAAGAGCTGACACCGGCGACCAGGCGGCTGTCCGACCTCGGCCACTCCCCCGGTGCCAGGCGCATCTCCAGGTTGAGCTCGCCCATGGGGATACGGGGATTCGGCGTGCGGTAATTGAGGCCGGCCGGCAGCTGCCGGTGGTGGATGGCCAGTGCGGTCTTCAGAAGGCCGGCGATACCGGCGGCGGCTTCGAGGTGGCCGATGTTGGTCTTCACCGACCCCAGCTGCACCGGCCCCGCTCCGCTCCGGCCGAAGACGGCGCCCAGGGCCGCCGCTTCCGCCGGGTCGCCGAGTGCCGTTCCGGTGCCGTGCAGCTCCACGTACTGAACGGCCTCGGGGGAGATCGCGGCCCGCCGCTGGGCGAGCCGGAGCACCTGCCGCTGACCGTTCGGGTCGGGTGCGGTGAGCGATGCACCGCCGCCGTCGTTGTTGACCGCGCTGCCCTCGACCACGCAGTAGACGGTGTCGCCGTCGGCGCGAGCGTCGGAGAGCGGTTTCAGGACGACGAGTCCGCCGCCCTCGCCCCTGACATAGCCATTGGCGCGTGCGTCGAAGGTGAAGCAGTGGCCGTCCGGGGAGAGCGCGCCGAACGCGGCGATATCGGCGGCGGTCTCCGCGGAGAGGTTCAGATTGACCCCGCCCGCCAGCGCGAGCCGTGACTCGCCGCGGCGCACGCTCTCCACGGCCATGTGCACCGCGACCAGGGAGGACGCCTGGGCCGCGTCCACGGTCACGCTCGGGCCGCTCAGGCCGAACACATGGGAGAGCCGGTTCGCGATCATGCCCCGCTGGGTGCCGGTCAGCGTGTGGTGTGAACGGCCGCGGGCGCGGATCAGCGAAGCGTAGTCGTCGGAGCCGGCGCCGATGAACGCTCCTACGGTGGCGCCCCGCAGGGTGGCGGGCACGATGCCCGCGTCCTCCAGCCCTTCCCAGGCCAGCTCGAGCATCAGCCGCTGCTGGGGGTCCATCGCCGCGGCTTCCCGTGGTGAGATGCCGAAGAACGCGGGGTCGAAGCGGTCGACGTCGTCGATGAAGCCACCGCGGCGGATGGCGGGCGGTGTGGACCGGTCGTCGGTCCACCGCCCCTCGGGCACCTCACCGATGGCCGAGACGCCGTCGCTCAGCAGCCGCCAGAACGCCTCGGGATCGGGTGCCTGCGGAAAGCGGCAGGACATTCCGACAACGGCGACGGCCTCATCCAGTTCCATGCGATTCCTCGGGGCGGGATCGTTCACTGGTCGCGGCCCCGGCCCTGCCACACCTGTGAGACCGGCCGTCCGGGATCCGCGGCGGCCGCGGAGACGACCGCCACCACGTCGTCGCAGAACCGCTCGATCGTGGCACGGTCGAAGAGGGACTTGCTGAACAGCACGGTGCCGGCGAGGCCGCCGTCCTCCGCGCTCTCGTACAGGTCGATCTCCATGTCCACGTTGACCGTCACCGGCGGGTGGGTCATCAGGAACGGCTCGGCGGTCAGTCCGGTGAGCCGGAGTGGCCGCGGCGGGGTGTTGACGATCTGAAAGATCACCTTCACCGGCGGGTCGTCCGACAGCCGCGTCCCGGCCCGCTTGCCGACGGTGTCACCGGCGAGGTCACCGGCCGGGTCGGCAGCGGGGTCGGCAGTGTGTTCACCGATGTGCTTGAGGACGGACACGAAGGGCACGTCCTGGTGGGTGTGGGCGTCGGACATCGCGTCGCGCACCGTGGCCAGCAGCGTGCCGAAGTCCGTGGCGCCGGGCACCTCGGTGCGCAGTGCGAGCATCTTGGAGACGAGGCCCACCGTGTTCTCCAGTTCGTCCCGGCCACGGTTGGCCGTGGGCACACCGACGAGGACGTCCTGGTTGTCCGAGCGGGCGGACATGACCACCTTCAGGGCGGTCAGCAGCGTCATGTACAAGGTGGCGTTGGACGATTCGCCCAGCCGTCGGGCGGTTTCGACGGCGTCCTTCGGCAGTCGCCAGTGGAAGATGTCGCTCTCGTAGCGGGCCGACGCGGCGCGGGGCCGGTCGGTGGGCAGTTCGGCGGGGGCCATGCCCTCGAAATGCCGCTTCCAGAAGTCGAGTTGGCGTTGCAGCAGCGGACCGTGCAACCACTTCCGCTCCCAGCTCGCGACATCGGCGTACTGGACGGGTACGGGTGGCAGGTCCGGTTCGGTGCCGTGCAGCAGTGCCGCGTAGACGATGGACAGATCGCGGACCAGCACTCCCTGGGACCAGCCGTCGGTGACCAGGTGGTGCAGGGTGAGCACCAGTACGTGGTCGGACTGGGACAGCCGCAGCACGCGCAGTCTCGCCAGCGGGCCGCGGGTGAGGTCGAAGGGGCGGGCCGCCTCCTGGCCGGCCAGTACCGAGGCTTCGGTCTCGTCGTGCGCCTCGGCCACCTCCACCTGGACCGGCGCACTCGCCCGGATCACCTGGACGTATCCGTCGGCCTCCCTGACGAAGGTGGTGCGCAGGGCCTCGTGGCGGTCGATCAGCAGGTCCATCGCCCGGCGCAGGCAGTCGAGGTCCAGTTCGCCCGAAACCCGCACCGCCATGGGGATGTTCCAGTGCCCGGCGTTCAGGACATCGTCGAAGAAGAGGTCCGTCTGCTGCTGTGCGAAGGTGAGGGGGACGGGCCGGTCGCGCCGCGTGGGAACCAGCGGGGGCAGCTCGGGTTCGGGACCGGAGCGGGCCGCCGCGGTGAGCGTGGCCGCCAGCTCTCGGGGGGTGCGCTGCTGGAAGACGGTCTTCAGCGGTACGGCGATACCGAGGGCGGACCGGAGCCTGGCGACCACCCTGGTGGCGATGAGGGAATGGCCGCCCAGCGCGAAGAAGTCGTCGTCGATGCCGACCTTGGTGGCGCCGAGCAGATCCGCGTAAACCCGGCAGACGGCCTCTTCCTCGGCGGTGCGGGGTGCGACGTAGCCGACCTCGAGCACGGTGCGCAGATCGGGGGCGGGCAGCGCCTTCCGGTCGATCTTGCCGCCGGAGGTCAGGGGCACGCTGTCCAGCAGGACGAACGCGGAGGGCACCATGTATTCGGGCACCGCGGACTCGACGTACCGACGCAGGGTCTCGGGCAGCCGGCCGTGCCGGTCCGCGGCGGTGGCGTCGGCCACCACATAGGCCACCAGCCTCTTGTCGCCGGGGGTGTCCTCGCGCACCATCACGGCCGTGTGCAGAACGTCCTGGTGCCGGGCGAGGATCGCCTCGATCTCGCCCGGTTCGATCCGGAAGCCGCGTATCTTCACCTGGTCATCGATCCGGCCGAGGAATTCCAGGTTGCCGTCGGGCAGCCAGCGCACGAGGTCGCCGGAGCGGTACATACGCGACCCGTCGCCGCGGAACGGGTCCGCCACGAACCGGGCGGCGGTCAGGTCCGGGCGGCCGAGATAGCCCCTGGCCAGCCCCTCTCCGGCCACGCACAGCTCACCCGGCACCCCCACCGGGACGGGCCGGAGCCGCCGGTCGACCACGTACACCCGGGTGTTGCCGATCGGGCGGCCGATGGGCGCGGTGAGCGGCCACTCGGCCACCTCGGCGGGGAGCGAGTACGACGTCACCACATGGGCTTCGCTGGGACCGTAGTGGTTGTGCAGCCGCAGCTCGGGGCGGCGGGCGCACAGCTCGCGCAGATCGTGGTGGAGGGAGAGGGGTTCGCCGGCCTGTGAGAGGTGGCGCAGTGCGGCCAGCTCGGTGCCGTGCGGATCCACCTCCTCGGAGATCGCCCGCAGCATCACATTCGGGACGAAGAGCTGGTCGATCTCCTGGGCGTGGACCCATTTGGCGAACTCGACGGGGTCCATGCGCAGTTCCTCGCCGGGGACGACGATCGTCTCGCCGTACAGCAGCGCGGAGAAGATCTCCTGCAACGAGATGTCGAAGGTCAGCGTGGCGAACTGTGCCGTCTTGGCGTCGGGACCGATCGGCAGGGCCCGCTTCTGCCAGGCCACCAGGTTGAGCACACAGGTGGCGGGCATGAGGATGCCCTTGGGGACTCCGGTGGAGCCGGAGGTGTAAATGACATACGCGAGGTTCTGGGCGCTGGGCCGTGCCGTGGGCGGGGTCCGGGGCTGCCCGGCGAGCGGTTCGTGCTCGGCGTCGAGCAGGATGAGCCGGATCCCGGACGCCGCGGACGCATCGGATGCCCGGAGTGCATCGGCCGTCCCGGACGCATCGGGTGTCCCGGGCACATCGGGCGTGCCGGACGCATCGGGCGTCCCGGGTGCCTCCGGGGTTTCGAGCAGGCCGGTGAAGCGCTGCTGGGTGACGGCGACGGTCACCCCGGAGTCGGCCAGGACGAACTGGACGCGGTTCCGGGGGTGGTGGGGATCGATCGGCACATAGGCCGCTCCGAGCTTGAGGATCGCGAGGATCGCCACGATCATCTCGATGCCGCGATCGACGCAGAGCCCGACCAGGGTCTCGGGGCCCACCCCCCGGGCCTCCAGCAGATGGGCGAGCTGGTTCGCCCGCTGATCCAGCTCGGCGTAGGTCACCCGGTCATCACCGCAGATCACGGCCACCGCGTCGGGGCGGCGCTCGGCCTGGGCGGTGAAGAGCGCGGGCAGGGATCCGGCGGGTACGGGGCCCGTGGTCGCGTTGAACTCCTCCAGGACCTTCGCCCGCTCCGCCTCGTCGAGCAGCGAGATCTCGGAGATGCGCCGGTCCGGCTCGGCCAGGACGCCCCGAAGGACGACGGTGACGTGGTGCAGCAGCCGTTCAACGGTGCTCGTGTCGAACAGGGCCTTGCTGAAGACGACGTGTCCCAGGACCCCGTCCCCGGTCTCGACGAGATGGACCTCCAGATCCATTCGGGTGAGGATGCCGCCGTGGTCGTAGGGCTCGGTCCGCGCGCCGGGCAGATCGAGCCGCTCCGCCGGTACGTTGATCATCTGGAAGAGCACCTGGACCAGCGGGTTCCGCGACAGGTCCCGCTCGGGGTGCACCTGCTCCACCAGATACTCGAAGGGCAGGTCGCCATGGGCGAAGGCACCGGCCGCCGTGTCGCGGACGCGGCCCAGCAGTTGGCGGAAGGTGGGGTCGCCGGACAGGTCGGTCCGCAGCACCACGGTGTTGACGAAGAACCCGATGAGCCCCTCGACCTCGGCACGGCCCCGGTTGGCCACGGGGGTGCCCACCGTGATGTCGTCGCTGTCCACGTACCGGCCCAGTACCAGCTGGAAAGCGGCCAGCAGGGTCATATAGAGGGTCGCGTTCTCACCGGCGCCCAGTCGGCGGGCCGCCCGGATCAGTTCGGGCGGCAACTCCCAGCGCACCGCGTCGCCTTCCTGGCTGGCGATCGAGGGCCTGGGCCGGTCGGTGGGCAGTTCCAGCGCGGGCGCCATGCCGTCGAGCCGCTTCGTCCAGTAGTCCAGCTGACGGCGCAGGGTCGGGCCGGACAGCCAGTCGCGCTCCCACTCCGCGTAGTCCGCGTACTGCACGGGCAGCGGGGGCAGTACGGGCTCGTGCCCGGCGTCGAGCGACGCGTACGCGAGGGACAGCTCACGCACCACGATCCCCTGTGACCAGGCGTCCGTCGCCACATGGTGCACCGTCAGCAGCAGGATGTGGTCCTGTTCGTCCAGTCGCAGCGCCTTGGCCCGCAGCAGCGGTCCGGTGCTCAGGTCGAAGGGCTGGGTGATCTCGGCTCCGGCCAGCCGCCGGACCTCGGCCAGCCGCTCCTCCTCCGAGCCGCCGGACACCACTTCACGGCGCACCGGGACGGGGGCGGGGGGCTCGATCCGCTGCACCGGCTGACCGCCGGCCTCGCCGAAGGTGGTGCGCAGCGCCTCGTGCCGGGCGACCACGAGCGAAAGGGCCCGGGCGAGATGAGAGATGTCCAGGCGACCGCGCACCCGCACGGCGAAGGGGAGGTTGTACGAGGCGTTGCCGGGTTCCAACTGGTCGAGAAACCACAGCCGTTGCTGGGCGAACGACGCCCTCAGCTCCCGGCCCCGGTCGACCGGCACAATGCCGGTGGATTCGTTTCTCCTGGTCCGCTCGAAGAGATTGCTCATGGCCGCGCTGAGACCACGGGATTTGGGTGCGCCTGAATTCCCCACAACACAGCCTTCCCCGACGACTGATGGAAATTGCTTTTCGCGGCTATTCCGCTGGTGCTGTCGCTTTCGCTTGCCAACTGATGGCGTAACGCTTCTTAAACGGCAGTACGGCCGGGATTACATTCGGCGGCAAACCCGAGAAAGGTATCGACTGCGAGGTGTTCTTCGCGCGTGAATCCTGTAGCGGCGATGGAGCCGGGAGAGTCGAGGGACTCGAATGCGGTGGGCTCGGCCGACCGCCGGTACTCACCCTCGACGCGGGCCGCATGACCGGCATCGATGGTGTGATCGGCGTCGATATTGCCGATAAAACCGCCACGCCGCGCCGAGTGGTCGTATTCCGCGCAGCCCAAGGCGGCAATCCCGGAGGTTCGCAACTCCGAAACACTCACTACAGTCCCCGTCCCCCGTCCAACGAGCCCCCTCGAAAGGAACCTAGATCGTTGGCTGATCCGCTGTCAACCCATACTTTTGGGGCGGCAAATAGGGCGAATTGCCGACCCGCCCGAACTCACCCGCCGACCCGATCCGCATGTCAGCGGCGCCGAGCGATTTCCACTCCGGGCCGGGGGCCGCCGCCGGAGTCACACGTTCCGCACCCCGCCAACGCAAGCCACTTGCAGTAGTTGCGCTACGCTTGCGTACATGACGCGACGACTTGCTGAAGTGGCGAAGAAGGTCGGTGTCAGCGAGGCCACGGTCAGCCGGGTACTCAACGGCAAGCCCGGGGTCTCCGCAGCCACCCGGCAGGCGGTGCTGTCCGCGCTGGACGTCCTCGGCTACGAACGGCCCACGCAGCTGCGGGGCGACCGGGCCCGGCTGGTGGGGCTGGTGCTGCCCGAGCTCCAGAACCCCATCTTCCCGGCGTTCGCCGAGGTCATCGGCGGGGCGCTGGCACAGCTCGGACTGACTCCGGTGCTGTGCACCCAGACCAAGGGCGGGGTCTCCGAGGCCGATTACGTGGCGCTGCTGCTGCAACAGCAGGTCTCCGGGGTGGTGTTCGCGGGCGGGCTGTACGCGCAGGCCGACGCGCCGCACGACCACTACCGACTGCTCGCCGAGCGCAACATCCCGGTGGTGCTGGTCAACGCGGCCATCGAGCACCTCGGCTTCCCCGCCGTCTCCTGCGACGACGCCGTGGCCGTGGAGCAGGCGTGGCGGCATCTGGCCTCCCTCGGCCACGAGCGGATCGGCCTGGTGCTCGGGCCCGGTGACCACATGCCGTCGGCACGCAAGCTGACCGCCGCGCGGGCGGTCGCCGGCCACCTTCCGGATGAGTTCGTGGCCCGGGCGATCTTCTCGATCGAGGGCGGCCACGCCGCGGCGTCCCGGCTGATCGACCGGGGCGTCACGGGCATCATCTGCGCCAGCGACCCGCTGGCCCTGGGCGCGATACGAGCCGCGCGCCGCAAGGGGTTCGGCGTGCCGTCGCAGGTGTCCGTGGTCGGCTACGACGACTCCGCGTTCATGAACTGCACCGAGCCACCGCTGACCACCGTCCGCCAGCCCATCGAGGCCATGGGCAGGGCGGCGGTGGAGGTGCTGAACGCGCAGATCGGCGGGGTGGCCGTGCCGTCCGAGGAGCTGCTGTTCGAGCCGGAGCTGGTGGTCCGCGGCTCCACCGCCCAGGCGCCACGGGACTGAGCGGACGGAGGCCCGTCGAGGGGGGACCGAAAGGACGGTCGCGAAATGCCGACAGGCTCAATCGACATGATCCGCAGCGCAGTTGAATAATTACAGAATCTACGCGACATCTTGCGGGCCGATGTCGTCGGTGCTTGAGTGTGCGGCGCACTCACGGTTGTGTGCGCCCCGCTCACGGCCGTGGGGCTTCCCTGCTCCTGTACAGAGGGGTCCACCCATGAGAAGCACCGGGTTCCGTCGTACTCTCATCGCGCTCAGCACGTTCTCCCTCGCCCTCACCGCCTGCGGTGGATCGGGCGACGGCTCGGCGGGCGGAAAGACGCGTATCACGGTCAACTGCATGCCGCCCAAGAGCGCCAAGGTCGACCGCAGGTTCTTCGAGGAGGACATCGCCTCCTTCGAGAAGCAGAACCCGGACATCGACGTCGTCGCGCACGACGCGTTCCCCTGCCAGGACCCGAAGACGTTCGACGCCAAGCTGGCCGGGGGCCAGATGGAGAACGTCTTCTACACGTACTTCACCGACGCCGGACATGTGGTCGACATCAACCAGGCGGCCGATCTCACTCCGTACGTCAAGGAGTTGAAGAGCTACTCCACCCTCAGCAAGCAGCTGCGCGACATCTACACGGTCGACGGCAAGATCTACGGCATCCCGCGCACCGGCTACTCGATGGGTCTGATCTACAACCGCAAGCTCTTCGAGAAGGCCGGACTCGACCCCGACAAGCCCCCGATGACCTGGGAGGAGGTCCGCGCCGATGCCAAGCGGATCGCCGAGCTGGGCGGTGGCACGGTCGGCTACGCGGACTACAGCGCCCAGAACCAGGGCGGCTGGCACTTCACCGCCGAGCTGTACTCACAGGGCGGCGATGTCGTCAGCGCGGACGGCAGGAAGGCCAGCATCGACACCCCCGAGGCGCGCGCCGTGCTGCGGAACCTGCACGACATGCGCTGGGTGGACGACTCGATGGGCAGCAAGCAGCTCCTGGTCATCAACGACGCCCAGCAGCTGATGGGCTCCGGCAAGCTGGGCATGTACCTGGCCGCGCCCGACAACATCCCGATCCTGGTGAAGGAGAAGGGCGGCAGCTACAAGGACCTCGCCATCGCTCCCATGCCCGGTGGCAAGGGCACGCTCATCGGCGGCGACGGCTACATGTTCCAGAAAAAGGACACACCGGCCCAGATCCGGGCCGGTCTCAAGTGGCTCGACCACATGTTCCTCACCCCGGGCAAGGGCTTCCTCGGTGACTACGTCCGCGCCAAGAAGCGGCACGCCCCGGTGGGCCTGCCCGAGCCACGGCTGTTCACCGGCGCCGCCGATGCCGAGGACCAGCGGATCAAGAAGGCCAACGCCAATGTCCCCGTGGGCAACTACCAGACCTTCCTCGACGGCAACCAGAAGCTGCGGATGAAGATCGAGCCGCCGCACGCCCAGCAGATCTACTCCGTGCTCGACGGGGCCGTCTCCGCCGTCCTGACCAAGAAGGACGCCGATGTCGACCAGCTCCTGGAGGAAGCCTCCGACAAGATCGACGGCATTCTGGCCCGGGACTGACCCCGATGACCAAGACCGCTGCGCGGCCGCCCGCCGAGGCGATCGCCGTCCACCCGGTGCAGGCGCCGCCCCCGGCGGGGGGTCGGGGGCGGCGCCGTCTCGCCGATCAGGTCCGGGCCTATGGCTTCCTCCTCGGCGGCCTGATCTGCTTCGCGCTGTTCTCCTGGTACCCGGCGATCCGCGCGGTCGTGATCGCCTTCCAGAAGTACACGCCCGGCTCGTCCCCCGAATGGGTCGGCACCGCCAACTTCACCCGCGTCCTGCACGATCCGGAGTTCACCGCGGCCTGGCGTAACACCCTCACCTTCACCCTGCTGGCGCTCCTCATCGGCTTCGCGATCCCCTTCCTGCTCGCCCTCGTGCTCAATGAACTCCGGCACGCCAAGGCGTTCTTCAGGGTCGTGGTCTATCTGCCGGTGATGATCCCGCCGGTGGTCAGCGCCCTGCTGTGGAAGTGGTTCTACGATCCGGGCGCCGGGCTGGCCAACGAGGCGCTGCGCTTCCTGCACCTGCCCACCTCGAACTGGTCCAACGGCGCCGACACCGCCCTGATCTCCCTCGTCATCGTGGCCACCTGGGCCAATATGGGCGGCACCGTCCTGATCTACCTGGCGGCGCTCCAGTCCATCCCCGGTGAGCTGTACGAGGCGGCCGAACTCGACGGCGCGAGCCTGTTGCAGCGCATCCGCCACGTCACGGTCCCCCAGACGCGGTTCGTGATCCTCATGCTGATGCTGTTGCAGATCATCGCGACGATGCAGGTCTTCACCGAGCCCTTCGTGATCACCGGTGGTGGCCCGGAGAACGCCACGGTCACCGTCCTCTACCTGATCTACAAGTACGCCTTCCTCTACAACGACTTCGGTGGCGCCTGTGCGCTGAGCGTGATGCTGCTCGTGCTGCTCGGCGCCTTCTCCGCCCTCTATCTGCGGCTCACCCGCTCCGGGGAGGACGACGCATGAGCACCCGGACCCTCGTCTCCCCAGCCGCCCTGGCCCGCCCGCGCGGCCGGGCCGTCTACTGGACGGTCTTCACCTCCGTGGTGGTGCTGTTCGCGATCGCCTTCCTCTTCCCGGTCTACTGGATGGTGACCGGTGCGATGAAGTCGCCGGACGAGGTGGCGCGTACCCCACCCACCATCGCCCCGAAGGAGTGGCACCTCAGCGGCTACGGCGACGCCTGGGACCTGATGCAGCTTCCGCAGCACCTGTGGAACACGGTGGTCCAGGTGGCCGGCGCCTGGGTGTTCCAGCTGGTCTTCTGCACGGCCGCCGCCTACGCCCTGTCCAGGCTGAAGCCCGCCTTCGGCAAGGTGATCCTCGGTGGCATCCTGGCCACGCTGATGGTCCCGGCCCAGGCGCTGGTCGTGCCGAAGTACCTGACCGTCGCCGACCTGCCGCTGATCCACACCAGCCTGCTCAACGACCCGCTCGCGATCTGGCTGCCGGCCGTCGCCAACGCCTTCAACCTCTATCTCCTCAAGCGGTTCTTCGACCAGATCCCGCGCGATGTCCTGGAGGCCGCCGAGATCGACGGTGCCGGGAAGCTGCGCACTCTGTGGTCGATCGTACTGCCCATGTCGCGCCCGGTGCTGGGCGTTGTGTCGATCTTCGCGCTGGTGGCGGTGTGGCAGGACTTCCTGTGGCCGCTGATGGTCTTCTCCGACACCGGCAAGCAGCCGATCAGCGTGGCGCTCGTCCAGCTGTCGCAGAACATCCAGCTGACCGTGCTCATCGCCGCGATGGTCATCGCCAGCATCCCGATGGTCGCGCTGTTCCTCGTCTTCCAGCGGCACATCATCGCCGGGATCAGCGCGGGCAGCACGAAGGGCTGACACCGCCCCCTCGACAGAAAGGCTCCCACCGTGGCCCAGCCCACCCCTGCCCGGACGCCGAACGACTGGTGGCGCTCCGCCGTCATCTACCAGGTGTATGTGCGCAGCTTCGCCGACGGGGACGGCGATGGCACCGGCGACCTCGCGGGTGTCCGCGCCAGGCTGCCGTACCTCGCCGAACTCGGCGTCGACGCGCTGTGGTTCAGCCCCTGGTACCAGTCGCCCATGAAGGACGGCGGCTATGACGTCGCCGACTACCGCGCCATCGATCCGGCCTTCGGCACCCTGGCCGAGGCGGAGAAGCTCATCGCCGAGGCCCGTGAGCTGGGCATCCGCACGATCGTGGACATCGTGCCGAACCATGTCTCGGACCAGCACCCCTGGTGGCGGGCCGCCCTCGCGGGCGGCGCCGAGCGCGAGCTCTTCCACATCCGCCCGGGCCGCGGCGACCACGGTGAACTGCCGCCCAACGACTGGACGTCGGAGTTCGGCGGCCCGGCGTGGACCCGGCTGCCGGACGGCCACTGGTATCTGCATCTGTTCGCCCCCGAGCAGCCGGACCTCAACTGGGCCCACCCGGCCGTGCGCCAGGAGCACGAGGAGATCCTGCGCTTCTGGTTCGAGCGGGGTGTGGCGGGGGTGCGCATCGACTCGGCCGCCCTGCTGGTCAAGGATCCCCGGCTGCCCGACTTCGTCGAGGGCCGCGATCCCCATCCGTACGTCGACCGCGATGAACTCCATGACATCTACCGCTCCTGGCGCGGCGTGGCCGACGAGTACGGCGGTGTCTTCGTCGGCGAGGTGTGGCTGCCGGACAGCGAGCGCTTCGCCCGCTATCTGCGCCCCGACGAGCTGCACACCGCCTTCAACTTCTCGTTTCTGGCCTGCCCCTGGGACGCCCGGCGGCTGCGGACGTCGATCGACGAGACGCTCGCCGAACACGCTCCGGTGGGGGCTCCGGCCACGTGGGTGCTGTGCAACCACGATGTGACCCGGACGGTGACCCGCTACGGGCGCGAGGACACCGGTTTCGACTTCGCCACCAAGGTCTTCGGCACCCCCACCGACCTCGCCCTCGGCACCCGGCGGGCACGGGCCGCCGCCCTGCTGTCACTGGCCCTGCCCGGTGCGGTCTATGTCTACCAGGGCGAGGAACTGGGCCTGCCCGAGGCCGACATCCCCCGCGACCGCATCCAGGACCCGATGCACTTCCGCTCCGGCGGCACCGACCCGGGCCGGGACGGCTGCCGGGTGCCGCTGCCGTGGGCGGCCCAGGCGCCGTACGCCGGTTTCGGCTCGCGCGAGGAGCCATGGCTGCCGCAGCCCGCGCACTGGGCGGAGTACGCGGCCGATGCGCAGACGGAGGACCCGGGCTCGATGCTCGCCCTCTACCGCGCGGCGATCCGCATCCGCCGCGCCACCCCCGGCTTCGGCGACGGGCCGCTGACCTGGCTCCCCTCGGCCGACGGCGTCCTGTCCTTCGCCCGTGACGACGGTCTGGTCTGCGTGGTCAACCTCGCGGACACCCCCGCCGAGCTGGACGGCACCTCCCGGCTTCTGCTCAGCAGCGGCCCGCTGGACGCCCGGGGCCGCCTTCCGCGGGACACGGCGGCCTGGCTGCTCCGCTGAGCCGCCACCCCCCGCACCGCGCTATCCCACCACCCCCACCACGAAGGGATCAGCACATGCACCGCAGCAGTACCGCATCGGCATCCGCCAAACGCCTGTCGGCGATCGGCGTGGCCGTCGCCCTCGCGGCCGGCACGCTCGTCACCCTGACCCCCACGGCGGCACACGCGGCCGCGGGCGCCTCCCTGCCGTTCACCTCGGCCGAGGCCGAGTCGGCCACCACCACGGGGACGAAGATCGGCCCCGACTTCACCCAGGGCACGCTCGCCTCCGAGGCGTCCGGGCGGCAGGCCGTCCGCCTCGCCGCCGGGCAGCGCGTGGAGTTCACCGCGCCACGCGCCGCCAACGCGGTGAACGTGGCCTACAGCGTGCCCGACGGCCGGGGCGGCGAAGTTCAGCGATGTCACGGCCTCCAGCGTCGGCGCGGCGGGCGTCTACAACTGCCCCTACCCGACCGGCTCCGGCACCTTCGACCTCACCGACGGCGGCGGCAACTCCGGCTGGAGCAGCACCTGGTCCGACTGCTCCAGCTGGCCCCGGCCCGGCCAGGGCAACCCGGACCCCGAGCCGGGCCGCAACCTCGCCAAGGGCCGCCCGGCCACCGCGACCGGCTCTTGGGACGTCTACACCCCCGGCAAGGCGGTCGACGGCGACGCGAACACCTACTGGGAGTCGACCAACAACGCCTTTCCGCAGGCCCTGACGGTGGACCTCGGCTCCAGCCAGGCGGTCCGCCGGCTGGTGCTGAAGCTGCCGCCGTCAGCGGCGTGGGGCGCCCGCACCCAGACGCTGTCCGTGCTGGGCAGCGCCGACGGCTCCTCGTACACGACGGTGGTGGGCTCGCAGGGCTACCGCTTCGACCCGGCGTCCGGCAACAAGGTGACCGTCGCCCTGCCCGACAGCGCCAATGTGCGCTACCTGAGGCTCAACGTCACCGGCAACACCGGCTGGCCGGCGGCCCAGGTCAGTGAGGTGGAGGCGTATCTGACCTCCTCGTGACCCCATCTTCGCGCCGGGGAGCGAGGTGTGGATCAAGGTCATCACCAGGGGCGCTTGCATGATCATGCGTAACCCTGCATACTCCTGCTGTGTCCAAAGTTCTCACCTCCCTCCCTGTCGGCGAACGCGTCGGGATCGCCTTCTCCGGCGGCCTCGACACCTCGGTAGCGGTCGCGTGGATGCGCGACAAGGGCGCGGTGCCCTGCACCTACACCGCCGACATCGGCCAGTACGACGAGCCCGACATCGCCTCGGTCCCCGGGCGCGCCACGACGTACGGCGCGGAGGTCGCCCGTCTGGTGGACTGCCGGGCGGCCCTGGTGGAGGAGGGGCTCGCGGCCCTCGCCTGCGGGGCGTTCCACATCCGCTCCGGCGGCCGCAGCTACTTCAACACCACCCCGCTCGGGCGGGCGGTCACCGGCACCCTGCTGGTGCGCGCCATGCTCGAGGACGATGTGCAGATCTGGGGCGACGGCTCCACCTTCAAGGGCAATGACATCGAGCGGTTCTACCGCTACGGCCTGCTGGCCAACCCCTCCCTGCGGATCTACAAGCCGTGGCTGGACGCCGATTTCGTCAGCGAGCTCGGCGGCCGCAAGGAGATGTCGGAGTGGCTGCTCGCCCATGACCTGCCCTACCGGGACAGCGCGGAGAAGGCGTACTCCACCGACGCCAACATCTGGGGCGCGACCCACGAGGCCAAGTCGCTCGAGCACCTCGACACCGGTATCGAGATCGTCCAGCCGATCATGGGCGTGCGGTTCTGGGACCCGTCGGTCGAGATAGCGGCCGAGGACGTCACGATCGGCTTCGAGCAGGGCCGCCCGGTGACGATCAACGGCAAGGAGTTCGCCTCCGCGGTCGATCTGGTGCTGGAGGCCAACGCCATCGGCGGACGCCACGGCATGGGCATGTCCGACCAGATCGAGAACCGCGTCATCGAGGCCAAGAGCCGGGGCATCTACGAGGCACCGGGCATGGCGCTGCTGCACGCGGCCTACGAGCGGCTGGTCAACGCGATCCACAACGAGGACACCGTCGCCACCTACCACACCGAGGGGCGCCGCCTCGGCCGGCTGATGTACGAGGGCCGCTGGCTGGACCCGCAGGCGCTGATGGTGCGCGAGTCGCTCCAGCGCTGGGTCGGCGCGGCGATCACCGGCGAGGTGACCCTGCGGCTGCGGCGCGGTGAGGACTACTCCATCCTGGACACCTCCGGACCGGCGTTCAGCTACCACCCGGACAAGCTCTCCATGGAGCGGACCGAGGACGCCGCCTTCGGTCCCGTGGACCGGATCGGCCAGCTGACCATGCGCAACCTCGACATCGCCGACTCGCGCGCCAAGCTGGAGCAGTACGCCGGTCTCGGCATGGTCGGCAGCTCGCATCCGGCGCTGATCGGCGCCGCGCAGGCGGCCTCCACCGGGCTGATCGGCGCGATGCCGCAGGGCGCCTCCGAGGCGATCGCCTCGGACGGGCATGTGTCCGGGCAGGACCAGCTGCTCGACCGCGCCGCGATGGAGTTCGGTGCCGACTGACCTCCCCGCCTGCCTGGTCCGCCGCCCCACCCGCGCCCGAGCGCGGGTGGGGCGGCGGCGTGTGACGGCCGGGCCGGGTCAGCGCACCGACTGCTCCGCCGTGCCGCCTCCCAGACCGTCGACGTACGAGGCGATCCAGGCCAGCGGGGCGTTCCAGTTGATGGTGATCTCGTTGGTGGAGAACGCCATCAGGCTGTCGGTGTAGCACATCGCCGGGGCGCAGCCCTTCAGCTTCTTCTTGGCCACCGGGTCCTGGAGCCCGGAGTTCGGGCCGCCCGCCAGCGAGCCGGGCGCCGGATGCGGCAGCCGGTGGTCGCGCTGGTGGGCCCAGAAGCGGTGGTGCTGGTTGTGCGAGTCCCGTTCGCCGTGGCCGGTGACATAGGACTGGTTGAGCGGATTGCCGCCCAGCAGGTAGTCCATGCCGCGGAGCACCGCGTCGAGGTAACGGTCCTTGCCCGTCAGGTCGTGTGCGGTGGCGAGCACGATCATGTTGTTCAGCACTTGGCTGTTGGAGCCCCACTCGTACTTGCCGTCCTTCGGCGCGTACGGCACGCCGTAGGCCGACTTCGCGGAGTCGGCGGCGTAGCGGTCGGCGGCCTTCGTCACCATCGCGCGCACCTCGGCGCGCTGCTTCGGGGTGAGCTTGTTGGGGACGGTGGCCAGGTCCAGCGCGCCGAGGCCCGCGACCTGGGCCCACGACATGCCGCCGCCGCGCGGGAAGAGCGCGCCCACGTCGCGGTGGAGCGGCGAGTCGAGCACCGCCTTGGCGTAGCCGTGGTCGCCGGTGGTGATGAACAGCTCGGCCGCGGCCCAGTAGAACTCGTCGCCGACGTAGCGGTCGCCGTAGGCACCGCCGCCCGTGGAGTCCTTGTCGCTGGCGTAGATCTTCGGATGTGCCTTGGCCGCGTCCCAGGCGGCCCGGGCCGCGTGCAGACAGCGCGCGGCGAACTCCGGGTCGTAGGACTTGAACAGCCGGGCGCTCTGCGCGGCGGACGCCGCCAGGTTGAGCGTGGCCGCGGTGGACGGCTTGTGCAGCTCGCGTTGCTGGTGGTCCTGGTCCGGCCGGGTCGGGAACCCGGTCCAGTGCTTGTCGTGCACCTTGTGGAACGCCATACCGGCGAGCGGCTTGCCCTTCGGCACCTGCATGCGCAGGAGGAAGTCCATCTCCCAGCGGGCCTCGTCCAGGATGTCCGGGACGCCGTTACCACGCTCGGGCACCCGGAGCCTGCCATCGCCCAGCGACGCGGCGTCGACGCCCTTGGTGGTGCGGGTGCGCTCGTACGCGGACATCAGCTGGGCCACCGAGATACCGCCGTTGACGACGTACTTGCCCTGGTCACCGGCGTCGTACCAGCCACCGGCGACATTCCGGCGGTAGTCGCACACGCCCTTGACGCACGGGACGTCGGTGTCGCCCCGGTGCGGGGCCGCCTTGTCATGGCCCGCGGGACGGGCGTACTTGGAGCCCACCAGATCCTTGTCGATCTTGATGCCGCTGCGGTTGTGGTAGAAGTACGCGAGCGCGTCGCTCCGCAGTGAGTCGTAGAGGTGGTCGCCGATGGCGAACGGCTCGCTCTTCTTCCCGTCGATGGTGACGGTGTACCCCT
Source organism: Streptomyces javensis (assembly GCF_039525925.1). Classification (NCBI taxonomy): domain Bacteria; kingdom Bacillati; phylum Actinomycetota; class Actinomycetes; order Kitasatosporales; family Streptomycetaceae; genus Streptomyces; species Streptomyces javensis. The sequence continues at coordinate 20,659 of NZ_BAAAIF010000030.1, forward strand.
GGCCCGCGTCCGTGACCTTGCTGAAGTCGAAGGTCTGGACGTGTTGCCGGGAGCTGGGGTCGACGCCCGCGGGGGTGGTGGTGCCGCTCGCCCGCTCGGTGCCGTCGGCGGCCCGGAGCGTCCAGGTCAGCGGCTTGGTGGCGGGCGTGACGACGGTGCCCTTCTTGGGGCCGTGGGTCAGATAGCCGACCTGGTTCACCCGCACCGGCGAGCCGGTGTCGGCCTTGGGAGCGGCCGTCCCGGCGGCGTGCCGCGCGTGGTGGTCCGCGGCGCTCGCCGCGGGTGCGGCCAGGGCGCCGAGGGTCAGTCCGGCCGCGACCGCCGCGCCCACCATGCGCCGGCGGCGGCGGTCGGTCCGATCAGGGGTGATCCGTACGCGAGCAGCAGTAGCAGACAAGACTCAGCACTTCCGGGGTTCGGCGTCTCTTCCGTCCCTCAGAGGCTAAGAAGAGGCCCTGGCCTGGAGCTTCGTACGCTTAGCCGAAATCCGGGTACACCAGGTGACCGGGGCCGGCCTCCTTCAATCGAGGTATCGCGGGAGGTGAGCCGCGGTGGCGGCGGGCTACCAGCGGGCGAGGTCCGCCTGGAAGGACGGGTCGAAGCGCCGCATGTACCCGGTGTCATCGCGGTTGCGCAGTCCGCATCGGACGTACTGCTCATGCAGGCGCGCCAGGGCGTCGGGGTCCAGCTCCACACCGAGGCCGGGGGCGCCCGGCACGGGCACCGCGCCGTCCACGAAGGTCAGCGCGCCGTCCACGATCACGTCCTCGGTCTTCCACGGCCAGTGGGTGTCGCAGGCGTAGGTGAGGTTCGGAGTGGCCGCGGCGAGGTGGGTCATCGCGGCCAGGCTGATGCCCAGGTGCGAGTTGGAGTGCATGGACAGGCCCATGCCGAAGGTGTCGCAGATGCCGGAGAGCAGCTTGGAGCGGCGCAGCCCGCCCCAGTAGTGGTGGTCGGAGAGGACGACCTGGACGGCGTCGGCGGCCACCGCGGGGGCCAGCTCGTCGAAGGCGACCACGCACATGTTGGTGGCCAGCGGCATGGGGACCTCGCGGGCGACCGCGGCCATGCCGTCGATCCCGGGGGTGGGGTCCTCCAGATACTCCAGGACGCCCTCGAGCGCGCGTCCGACCTTCACCGAGGTCTCCGTCGTCCAGACGGCATTGGGGTCCAGGCGCAGCGGATGGCCGGGGAAGGCGCCGCGCAGCGCCCGGATCGCCTCGATCTCCTCCTCGGGGGGCCGGACGCCGCCCTTGAGCTTGATCGCGGTGAAGCCGTAGTCGTCCACCATCCGGCGGGCCTGGGCCACGATGGCGTCGGGGTCGAGGGCCTCGCCCCACTCGTCCGGCTCCTGGCCGGGGTGGGCGGCCCACTTGTAGAAGAGGTACGCGCTGAACGGGACGGCGGACCGCACGGCGCCGCCGAGCAGGTCGCTGACCGGGCGGCCGATGGCCTTGCCCTGGATGTCCAGGAGCGCCACCTCGAACGGGGAGGCGACGCGGTCGACGGTGCTGCTGGTGGTGATCATGCCGGTGAGCCCGGAGCCGCCGGAGCCACCCACGCGGTCGATGACCCGCTGGACGCGCTGGTGCAGCTCCTCGGTGGCGAAGGCGTCCAGCCCGACGATCTCGTGTCCGACGGCCGCCAGGCGCTCCAGATGGAGCTCGTCCGCGTAGGTCTCGCCGAGCCCGGTCAGGCCCGCGTCGGTGTGGATCTGCACGATCGAGCGGAGCGCGAAGGGCTCGTGGACGCCGACGGAGTTGAGCAGGGCCGGGTCGCGGAAGGCGACGGGGGTGAGGGTGACATCCGTGATGCGCAGGGGTGCTCCGTCAGACATCGACGTCCATTCATATGGTTGAACAGATGGTAGGTCCATGAACCCTATCAAGGGTTGCCCCGCCGATGAGCAGCCAAAACACCCGGCACAACTCATGTGATTCCGCGTGGAATTGTTGCTTCCGGAGCCATTGACCGAGGGAACGGGTGATCGTAAGGTCTGCACCCCACTGCCAGTGGATTCATGTGTGTGAACGAAGCGAGGAGAGCCGCCATGGTGAATCCCCCCGCCCCCGACCGCGAACCGGCCGCCTCCTCGGAGCTCGTCCAACGGTCCGTGACCAAGTTTCTGCGACGTGTGATGCCCATCCTGGTCATCATGCTCGTGGTCAACCAGATGGACCGCACCAACGTCGGCTTCGTCCAGGACGACCTCAAGGCCGACATCGGCATCGGGAGCGCGGCCTACGGGCTCGGTGCCGGGCTGTTCTTCATCGGCTACGCCCTGCTCGAAGTCCCCAGCAACATGCTGATGGAGCGCTTCGGCGCGCGCGTCTGGCTCACCCGGATCATGATCAGCTGGGGCGCGGTGACCGTGCTCATGTGCTTCATGACCGGGGCCACCTCCTTCTACGTCCTGCGGTTCCTGCTGGGCATCGCGGAGGCGGGGTTCTTCCCCGGGGTGATGTACTACCTCACCACCTGGCTGCCGGACTCCGCGCGCGGCCGGGCCAGCGCCATCTTCCTCGGCGGTTCCGCCACCGCCTACATCGTCACCGGCCCCATCAGCGGCGCGCTGCTGGAAATGCACGGCCTGGGCGGATTCGCCGGCTGGCGCTGGATGTTCGCGCTGGAAGGCGCCATCTCCATCAGCGTGGGCCTCGTCGCCGCCTTCTTCCTCGTCTCACGGATCAGCGACGCCCGCTGGCTGAGCGCCGAGGAGAAGGCCGCCCTCAGCACGGCGGTCGAGCGGGACCGCGAGGCGCGCAGCCGCGAGCCCCAGGTGTCCAGGCTGCGGCTGGTGGTCCACCCCCAGGTGGCGCTGCTGACCGGCGTGTTCTTCGCCATGGCGCTCACCGGATACGCGATCACCTTCTGGCTGCCGAGCCTGGTGGACGACATCGGCGGGCTCTCGTCCTTCCAGATCGGGCTGCTCACGGCCATCCCGTGGATCTGCGCGGTCATCGCGATGTACACGATGAGCCGCTACACCGACCGGGTGCCGGACCGGCGGCCCTACCTCGCCATCGTGCTGGTGCTGTCCGCCATCGGAACCTTCCTCGCCACCCTGGGCTCCCCGTGGTTCGGGCTCGCGGCCGTCACCCTGGCCGCCGTGGGCAGCAAGTGCGCCGCCAACCTCTTCTGGCCGCTGGCCCAGTCCACGCTCGACCTCAAGGTCACGGCCGCGGGGCTCGCCGTCGTCAACTCCCTCGGCAACCTCGGCGGCTTCGTTTCCCCCACCCTCTTCGGCTATCTGGAGGAGACTACGGGCAGCACCAACGGCGGCCTCTACGCACTCTCCGCGGCCTCGCTGCTCGCCACCGTCGGCGTCTACTTCATCCGCCGCGGCAGTGGCCGTGGCGGGGCCGACGAGGCCGCCGCGCCCGCTCCGGTCCGGACCGCCTCCGGGTGACCATGGCGCGGCCCCGCCCGGAACCGTGGGGCCCCGCCCGGAACCGTGTGGTTACGGGCGGGGGCCGTGTGGTTACGGGCGGCCGTGTGGTTACGGGCGGGGCCGTGTGGTTACGGGGGCCGCGGCCGTCACCGTCGTACGGCCGTCGCGTCGCTGGCGCCGGTCGCGGTCAGCGAAGCCCGGACGCGGGCGTGGGCACGGCCCGCGTGACCTGGATCTTCTCCCGGAACAGCAGTTCGTCGACCCGGGGGCCGATCTCCTGCTGCCACCGCTCGCTCTGGTAGACGGCCTCGTAGAGCCGGACCCGCTCCGCCTCGTCGGCGAAGCGCCGCAGCCACACATAGCCGTCCGGGTCCTCCTCGTCGATGAACGAGGCGATGACGTTCATCCCCTGCGCCGTCTGGAAGGGGATCACCACCTCCTCCATGAAGCTGACCCATTCCTCCCGGCGGCCGGGCCTGGTCTGGTAGCGGCGGATCTCGTAGAACATGCTCGTCTCCTGGGGCTGGTGTGCGGGTGGTGCGAAGTGGCCTCGGGCATCCGCCGTCGGGCATCCGCCGTCGGCCATCGGTCGGGGAACGGTCAGGCGCCGGTGCGGAGCACCAGCTTGCCGCGGGTGTGGCCGTCCTCCCCCTGGCGGTGGGCGCGGGCGGCCTCCTCCAGCGGGAAGACGTCCTCGACCTCGACCTCCACCGCGCCCTGGTCGATCAGTCCGGCGATGGTGGTCAGGGCGGCCCCGTCCGGCTCGACGAGGAAGGGGCTGGTGCGCACGGCGCGGGCGTCCGCGGCCTCCCGCAGCTCGGGGCTGACGCCACTGGGGACGGCCACCAGCAGTCCCCCCTTCCTGAGCACCTCCAGGGAACGGGTGCTGGTGGCGTCGTACTCCTCTCCCAGCAGGTCGATCACCACATCGACGTTCTCGACCGTGTCCTCGAAGCGCTGCCTGGTGTAGTCGATCAGCTCCGCCGCGCCGAGCCGGCCGAGCCACTCGTGGCGGCTCTCCCGGGCGGTCCCCACGACCGTTGCCCCCAGGTGGCGTGCGAACTGGACGGCGAAGTGGCCGACACCACCGGCGGCGGCGTGCACCAGAACCCGCTGACCGGCCTCCACCCTTGCGGTATCCACCAGGATCTGCCAGGCCGTCAGCGCCGCAAGCGGCACGGCGGCCGCCGCCTCATGGCTCAACGTGGCGGGCTTACGGGCGAACTGACGGGAGGGGGCCGTCACGAACTCCGCGTAGCCGCCCGCCTGACGGGGGAACCACGGCATCCCGTACACCTCGTCGCCGGGGGCCAGCGTGGTCACCCCGAACCCGACCTCCTCGACCACACCGGAGACGTCCCAGCCCAGGGTGAACGGCGGCTCGCCCAGCACGCCCGCCATACCGCCGCCCTGACGGGTCTTCCAGTCGACCGGGTTGACGCCGGCGGCGTGCACCCGCACCAGCACCTCGGTGGGCAGCGGTTCCGGCCGCGCGACCTCCGCGACGCGCAGCACCTCCGGGCCGCCGGGCGCGTCCTGCACCACCGCACGCATCATGGACCTGGACACGTGTTGCCTCCTGAGCTCATCCGTATCTCTCGCGCCCGCTCTCCGAACGCGCTCGCACGCTAACCTCAGGGACCTGGTTACCCACAAGGGACGCTGCTACCTTTTAGGTAGTACGAAGCAGCCCGGAAGGTCTCCTCCATGAGTACGCGATGCCACACGGGCCAGCACGCCCATCATGATGTGTACGAGGCCCAGTGCCCGTGCCGCGCCATGCTGGATCTGCTGGCGAACAAATGGTCGGCGCTGGCCATCGGCGCCCTGGAGGACGGCCCCCTCCGATTCGGCGCGCTACAGCGCCGGCTTCAGGGGGTCAGCCCCAAGGTGCTCACCCAGACACTGCGGCGCCTCGAGGACGCCGGGCTGGTGGAGCGGACCGTCTACCCGGCCGTTCCGCTCCATGTGGAGTACGAGCTCTCCCCCCTGGGCCACAGCGCGTCCGTTCCGCTCCGGAATCTGCGTCTGTGGGTGGAGGACAATCTGGATCTCACCACCTCGGCCGCGAAGCCGATGTGACGGCGCCGGTTCCCCTGCCGGTCGCCGCCCGGCCCCCCCCCTCAGCGCCCTCCTCGCACAGCGCGAGGGCACCCTGGTCCGGGCCCTTGTCAGGCGGTGGGGGCGGTGCGGATGGCGGCGATGTCGAACTGGAGCCGGACCTTCTCACTCACCAGGGCGCCGCCCTCGGCCAGCCTGGCGTTGTAGGTCAGCCCCCATTCGGAGCGGTTGATGGTGGTCGTGCCGTCGAAGCCCGCCCGCTGGTAACCGAAGGGGTCCGTGACATGTCCGATGTAGGTGAGCTCCAGGACGACGGGGCGGGTGACGTCCCTGATCGTGAGCTCCCCGACCATGCGGTAGACATCAGGGCCCGCGACCTCCACGGCGGTGCTGATGAACCGGATGTGCGGGAAGGATCTGGCGTCCAGGAAGTCCCGGCCCATCAAGTGGTCGTCGCGCTGCTCGACACCGGTCTGGACACTGGCGGTGGACAGCAGGACCTCGGCCCGGGAACGGCGCGGGTCACGGCCGTCGAAGTAGAGTCGGCTCTCGAACTCCGTGAAGGCGCCACGCACCGTGCTCACCATGGCGTGCCGGACGGAGAAACCGATCCGGCTGTGCGCCGGGTCGACGATCCACTCTCCGGTGAGAGCCGCGAGGCCGGGGTCCGGCAGAGCGACGGCGCTGGATGTCGCCCGAGTAGTGGGGGTCTCCGGTGCGGCGCTGGCGATCGCGCGGCGGGAGGTACTGCGGCTGAACAGGTTCATGCCACCCGTTGTTATTTCAACTTAGGGGATGACGCAACCCTTGATCAAGAGCAGATACTCAAGGATCTTGAGTAAGTGTCTGCGATGTTCCCCCCGAGGAGAAGCCCCCGTTGACGACCGACAGTTACTACGAGCCGATCGACGAGTACCGCTACAAGCCCACCTCCCATGTCAGTGGCGCCTGGAGCACCGACGAACAGCACTTCAGCCCGCTGGGCGGGCTCATCGTCCACGCCATCGACCGCCACCTCGCCACCCGTCCGCACACCGGGCTGCTGCTCAGCCGGATCAGCTTCGACATCCTCGGGCGCCTGGCTCTCGACGAGTGCGAGGTGCGGGTGGAGACCATCCGGCCCGGCCGCACCATCGAACTCCTCGAGGCCGTGGTGCTCATCGCCGACCGTCCCGTGGTCCGGGCGCGCGCCTGGCTCCTGGCCGCCGTGGACACCGCCGCCGTGGCCGGTGGCCCCGGAGACCGGCTCACCCCTCCCGAGCGGCTGGCCCCCTGGTCGATGGCCTCGCTGTGGCCCGGCGGCTACATCGCCTCCCTGGACTCCCGTCCGCTCGCACCGCGCGAGCCCGGCCGCGCGACCCTCTGGGTCTCCACCCCGCTCGACCTCGTGGCCGGGCAGACCAGCACCGCGCTGGCCTCGTACATCGCGCTCGTGGACACCGCCAACGGCATCGCCGTACGGCAGTCGCCCACCACCTGGATGTTTCCCAACGTCGACCTGACCATCCACCTCCACCGGCAGCCCGAGGGCCGCTGGACCGGGCTGGACACCACGGTCACCTTCGGCGGCACCGGGCAGGGCATCACCAGCACCGTGCTGCACGACCTGCGCGGTCCGGTCGGCCACGCCCAGCAGATCCTCACCGTCCGGCCCCTGCCCGGCACCTGATCGCGCACGGGACAGGCCGCCACCGGCGAGGTGGCGGCTCCCCCTGTACGATGAGCCCGCAAGCAACGAACCACTCTGCCTGACGCAGAGCTGGCGCGACCGCTCGGCGGCCGCGGTCCTTCAAGCCCTCCGATCGGCGCGGACCCGGTATCTACCCCGGTCCAGCGCGAGAGGACAGCTCTCGGCGCACTCCGCCACGCCGGCCCGGGTGCGCTACCAGGCGGCGGAAAGGCGTCGGCCGTGGCATCCGCGGTCTCCAGCGACACCCCTCCCCCCGTACAGCGCGTCGGCTACCGGCAACTGCTGCGCACCCCGGGCGCGTGGACCTTCCTGCTGCCCGGGTTCGCCGCCCGGCAGCCGTTCGCGATGCTGACGATCAGCATCGTGCTCCTGTTGCGCCACACCACCGGGTCGTACGGTGTCGCCGGTGCGGTCGCGGCCGTCACCGGCGTCTCCATGGCGCTGTGCGCGCCCCAGAGCGGCAAGCTCGCCGACCGCCACGGACAGCGCGCGGTCCTGGTGCCCGGTGTGCTGCTCCACGCGGCGGCCGCGGCCCTGCTGACGGCGCTCGCACTGGCCCACGCGCCACTGTGGGCGCTGATCGCCGCCGCGGTGCCCACGGGCGCCTCCGTCCCGCAGGTCGGACCCATGGTGCGGGCCCGCTGGGCGACCGCCCTCGGGGACGGCGCGCCGGGCGGATCCGGGCCGCGCCCTGGACGCCATCCGCTGCTGGCGACCGCGGCCGCGTTCGAGTCCGTGACGGACGAGCTCACGTTCGTCATCGGCCCGGTGCTCGCCACCGCCCTGAGCACCGCCGTGCACCCGGCCTCCGGCCTGATCGCGGAGGCCGCGCTGACACTGGTGGGCGGGCTGCTCTTCGCGGCACGGCGCCGTACCGCGCCACCGCCGAGCCCGGCGCGGGCGGACGCGCGGGAGCCGCACGCCTCGGCCCTGTCCGTGCCCGGCGTACGGGTCCTGGCCGTGGCCTTCCTGGGCATCGGCTCGGTGTTCGGCGGGATGCAGGTCGCCCTGACCGCCTTCACCCAGGAGCACGGTCAACCGGGCCTGAACGGTGTGCTGTACGGGGTGTTCGCGGCGGGCAACATGCTCGCGGGCGTGGCCTGCGGCGCCATCGCCTGGCGCACCTCCCCGCGCCGGCGGCTGCTGACCGCCTACGCCGCGCTGACGCTGATCTGCTCGACGCTGTGGGCGGTGTCCTCAGCCCTGCCGCTGGGCGGGCTGGGACTGCTGGCGGGCCTGTGTATCGCACCGGCGCTGATCACCGGGTACACCCTGGTGGACGCGCTGGTCCCGGCCGCCTCCCGGACGGAGGCGTTCACCTGGCTGACCGGCTCGGTCGCGCTGGGGCAGGCCGCGGCGGTGACGGCGGGCGGCCAGGTGGCGGACGGCTTCGGCGCGAGCGCCGCCTTCACCGTGCCGCTCGCGGGCACGGCCCTGGCCCTGCTGACGGTGGTGTCCCTGCGCGCCCACATCGCACCGCGCGGCACCACCACGGCGATACGCCAGGACCGGCACACCGCCGACCCCTCAGTGTGTCAGTCGGTGAGGAACGACGACACGATCGCCCCGGCCTCCGCCCGGCACTCCTCGAAGTAGCCGTGCCGGGCGCCCTCGAAGATGTGCGTCCGTGCCCGGGGAATGCGCGAGGCGAGCAGCGGTGTGTTGGCCGCCGGGGTGAGCCGGTCGTCCGCTCCGTGCAGGATCAGCGTGGGCGCGCCGATCAGCGGGAGGACGTCCCAGGCGTCGTGCTCATTGCTCGCCACCAGATGGCGCCGCCGGGCGTGCGGGGGCATGCCGGGATCGCCGAGGGTCGTATACGGCCCGGGGTGCCCGGACCGCCAGGCCGGGGTGTACATGAGGTCGATCAGCGCCTCCCTCGCCGCTGCCGCGTCGGCCTGCGCCAGGGAGCGCCGTACCGCCATGTCGCGCTCCATCGCCCGTGGCCCGCCGGGTGAGGTGCAGCCGAGGACGAGCCGCCGGATCCGCTCCGGGTGGCGGGCGGCCACCCACTGGGCGACCCGTCCGCCCATGGAGGTCCCGTACAGATCGGCGGACTCGATGCCCAGATGGTCGAGGACGGCGATCACATCGTCGGCGAAGTCCCGCGTCGCGTAGGGGTGGTCGGGCTTTCCGCTCTCCCCGGTGCCGCGCCAGTCCATGGTGAGGGTGGAGTGGGTGGCGTGGAAGTCCGCCCGTATGCCGTCCCACCAGTGGTGGTTGTTGGCCTGGCCGGCCAGGAGCACCAGCGGCGCCCCGGTGCCCTGGCGCTGGTAGGCGAGGAGGGTGCCGTCCAGTGCGCGGGCGTGGCCGCTGACCTGCTGGGGGACTTCGGTGTGTGGCATGGCTGTCTCTCGTCTCTCGGGGTTTTCAGTCGTCGTCGGTGTGCGCGGTCCGCGACGTCCCCCGCCACGCGCTCAACCGCGGGCGATGACCTTGCCCGGGTTGAGGATCCCGTGCGGGTCGAGGGCCGTCTTGACCGCTCGGTGCATGTCCAGAACGGCCGGGGTGAGCTCCCGCTCCAGACCGTCCCGCTTCAGCAGCCCCACCCCGTGTTCACCGGTGACCGTGCCGCCGAGGTCGATGGCGTCCGCGATGATCTCGTGGAACGCGGCCTGGGCCCGCTCGCGGGCCGCGGTGTCGCCGGGCCGGGTGATCAGCAGTGGGTGGAGGTTGCCGTCACCGGCGTGGGCGATGTTGGCGATGAGCGTGTCATGGCGGGTGGCGGCGCGCTCGATGCGCGCCAGCATCTCCGGTACGGCCGCCTTGGGCACGCACACGTCCTCGGTGAGCACCGGGCCCAGCCGCTCCAGCGCCGGATAGGCGAGCCGCCTGGCCGCGAACAGCGCGTCGGCCTCCTCCTGGTCCGTGGACTGCGCGGCCCAGGTCGCCCCCGCCTCCTCGAAACAGGCGAGCATGCGCTCGGCCTCCTGGGCGCCGGCCGGGCCCGGGGCGTCCGTACGCCCGAGGAGCACCACGTCCGCGTCGACGGACAGGCCCATGTTCTTCCACTTGTCGACCGCCGCCAGGCAGTGCCGGTCGATGAGCTCCAGCGCGGACGGGGTGAGCCCCGCAGCGCCGATCGCGGCCACCGCGCGTCCCGCCGCCACGACCGAGGAGAAGTATCCGGCGACCGTGCGCTCCGCCTCGCGCCGCGGCCGCAGCCGCACCGTGACCTCGGTGATCACTCCCAGGGTGCCCTCGGAGCCGACCATCAGCCCCGCCAGGTCGTACCCGGCCACGCCCTTGGCGGTCCTGCGGCCGAGCCGCACCAGCTCACCGGTACCGGTCACCACTTCCAGGCCGAGCACATAGTCGCGGGTGACGCCGTACTTCACACAGCACAGCCCGCCCGCGTTGGTCGCCACGTTGCCGCCGATGGTGGACCAGGGCGCGCTCGCCGGGTCCGGCGGGTACCACAGCCCCCGCTCGGCGCAGGCGGCCCGCAGATCGTCGTTGACCACCCCGGGTCCGACGACCGCGAGGCGCTCCACCGGGTCGATCTCGTGGATGGTGTCCATGGCCTCGGTGGAGAGCACCACACAGCCCTCGACGGCGTTGGCACCACCGGAGAGACCGGTGCCGGCGCCCCGGGTGACCAGCGGAACGCCGTGCCGTACGCAGGCCCGCACCACCGAGCGCACCTCCGCCGCCGTACGTGGTCGCACCACCACGCGGGGCGTGCCGTATGGCGCCCACTCCGCCTCGTCGTGGACGAACCCGGCGGCGACACCGGGGTCCTCGACCATCCGGCCGTCCGGCAGCTCCTGCCGCAGATCATCGATCAACACGCCGGTCCCCTGCCTTGTCGTCGAGCGTGGCACTTCCCGCTCGCACGGTACCCACCGCCATCGGAAAGCGTGATCACCACCCCCTGGCTCCGGGGCGGTGGCGGGTCGGCACTTGCGCGAGAACCATCGTTCTCCTAGTGTCGTGACCGATGGAGAGAATGCCCGTTCTCCCCTCCTCCCGCCACGACTCGAGGAGTCGACATGACCGATGCCGCACGCCCGCCGTTCCCCCCGTTCACCCGCGAGACCGCCATCGAGAAGGTCCGGCTGGCGGAGGACGGCTGGAACTCCCGCGACCCGGAGAAGGTCGCCCTGGCCTACACCGTCGACTCGCGCTGGCGGAACCGCGCGGAGTTCGCCACCGGGCGCGCGGAGATCGTCGCCTTCCTGACCCGCAAATGGGCGAGGGAGCTGGACTACCGGCTCATCAAGGAGCTGTGGGCCTTCGACGGCGACCGCATCGCCGTACGCTTCGCCTACGAGTCCCACGACGACTCCGGCAACTGGTTCCGCTCCTACGGCAACGAGAACTGGGAGTTCGACGACAACGGTCTGATGCGCCTGCGTTACGCCTGCATCAACGACCTCCCCATCGAGGAGTCGGAGCGCCTGTACCACTGGCCGCTCGGGCGCCGCCCCGAAGACCACCCCGGGCTGAGCGACCTCGGCCTCTGAGACCTCGGCCTCCGGCCGGCCCGACACCAGGAGAGCAAGGCAATGATCAGTCCCGAGACCGCGGAGCTCCGGATCCTCGACGCGGCCGAGACCCTGTTCTACGGACGGGGCATCCAGGCGGTGGGCATGGACGAGATCCGCTCCGCGTCAGGCGTCTCCCTCAAGCGGCTCTACCAGCTCTTTCCGTCCAAGGGTGAGCTCATACAGGCGTATCTGCGGCGGCGCGACATCCGCTGGCGCCAGCGGCTGGCCGCGTACGCCGATTCCCGGGCCACCCCCGAGGAGAGCATCCTGGCGGTCTTCGACTGGCTCCACGAGTGGTTCGGCGAGCCGGACTTCCGCGGCTGCGCCTTCAGCAACTCCTTCGGAGAACTCGGCGCCACCTCCTCGGCCGTGGCCGAGACGGCCCGGGCGCACAAGGAGGCGTTCTTCCGCTACCTCGCCGAGCTGACGGCGGCCGCGGGCAAACCGGCCTCGCTGGGCGACCACTTGGCCCTGCTGGCCGAAGGCGCCATCACCACCGCGGCGATCACCGGCAGCGCCGAACCCGCGCATCGGGCGAAGGCGGCCGCGCGTGTCCTGCTGGACGCGGCTCAGCCGTCGGCGTGACGGGCATAGCGGTCACCAGCAGGCGCACAGCCGCTACCATCCAGTCTTATGCGGGGGTGGTGGGAGCGGGGCCGGGCGCTGGGAGCAGCCCACCCGCAGGCCGTGGACATCGGGATCGCGCTCCTGGTCCAGGCGGCCATGACGATGCCGTTCGTGGTGCCGCGGCCACCCGATCAGGAACCGGCGACCTGGCCCGCCTACGGGCTGACCACTCTCACCGTCGTCCCCCTGATCTGGCGCCGGCGCGCTCCTCTCGCCGTGCTGACCGCGATCATCGCGACCAGCGCGCTGTACAAACTGGCCGTGGAGGGGCCCGGGCAGCCGCTGCCGTACACCGGGCTCGTCATCATCTACACGATCGCCGCCGCTTCACCGCCGTGGCAGCGGCTGGTCGCCGGGGGGCTGCTGACGGTCGCCGTGCCGGTGTCGGTGTGGCTGAACACCCGGACGGCACGGGAGCTGACCTTCTCCCTCTTCGTGTTCGCCGCGGCGTATGTCTTCGGGCGGCTGACCGATGCCCGGCAGCGGGAGCACCTGATCGGGGCGGAGCGGGCCGCCGCGCGCGAACGGGCCCGGATCGCACGGGAGATGCACGACATCCTCTCCCATGCGGTGAGCCTGATGATCGTGCAGGCGGAGGCCGGTCCGGTGGCGGTGCGGACGGCGCCGGAGCGGGCCGAGGCCGCCTTCGACGCCATCTCCGCGACCGGCCGGGACGCCATGGCCCAGCTGCGCCGGATGCTGGGTGTGCTGCGCGAGGGCGATGAGCCGGACCGCGCCCCGCGCGAGCCACAGCCGGGCCTGGCCGCTCTGCCCGAGCTGCTCGACCGGATACGGGCGAGTGGCCTCGAGGTGGCGTACGAGTCGGCGGGGGCCGTGCGGTCGCTGCCGGAGGCCACCGGCGCGAGCGTCTTCCGGATCGTCCAGGAGGCCCTGACCAACGTGGTCAAGCACGCGGCCGCCCGTGCCGTCTCCGTCCAACTCACCTACGGCGAGGCCGCGGTGGACATCCGGGTGCTGGACGACGGGCGCGGACCGCGGTCCGGCTCCGGTGGCGGCCACGGTCTGGTCGGGGTCCGCGAGCGCGCGGCGGCACACGGCGGTACGGCGGCCACCGGGCCGGGTCCGGACGGCCGGGGCTTCGAGGTACGGGTCCATCTCCCCGTACCCACCGCGACGGAGGTGGCGCGTTGACGATCCGGGTGGTGGTGGCCGACGACCAGGAGCTGGTGCGCAGCGGCTTCGCCATGATCCTCGACGCCCAGACGGACATCGAGGTGGTCGCGGAGGCGGGCGACGGGGCCGAGGCCGTCGAGGCGGTGCGGCGGCACACGCCGGATGTGGCCCTGCTGGACATCCGGATGCCACGTGTGGACGGTATCGAGGCATGCCGCGAGATCGCCGCGTCCGGCGGCTGCCGGACGGTGATGCTGACGACCTTCGACTCCGACGAGTACGTCTACGAGGCGCTGCACGCGGGCGCGAGCGGCTTCCTGCTGAAGGATGTGCGCAGGGACGACCTGGTGCACGCGGTACGGGTGGTGGCGCGGGGCGACTCACTGCTCGCGCCGTCGGTGGCCCGGCGTCTGGTGGAGCAGTACACCCGGGCCACCGCCCGGCCCCGGCGGCCGGACCCCCGGCTGGGCGCGCTGACCGGGCGGGAGCGGGAGACGCTGCTGCTGCTCGCGCGGGGGCTGTCGAACGCCGAGATCGCCGCGGAACTGGTCGTCAGCGAGCACACGGTCAAGACGCATGTCGGCAATGTGCTCGCCAAGCTGGGACTGCGGGACCGGATCCAGGCGGTGATCTGCGCCTACGAGACGGGCCTGATCACGGCCGGGGATCCCCCGCCCGGGGGAGCGGCCGGGCCCGGCTCCTCCCCCGCGTCGGCGAGGAACTGACACCGGCAACACCGCTCGCGCGGGCGATCCGCGCCGTACCGCCGGTCACCAGGATGGAGCCACCGGGAACAACGGCTCATATCACTGGAGTTGACCATGAAGAGCACCAGCCGCACCCTGCTGGCCGCGGCGCTCGTCCTGGGCGTCGTGGCGGGCCCCGCGGTGCCGTCGGCCCTCGCGGCCGCCTCATCGCCCGCGGACACCTCATCGTCTACGGACACCTCATCGCCCGCGGCCCCCGAGCAGTCCGGGATCCCCGAGCGGGCCGGGATCCCCGGGCTGGAGGCCGCCATCGCGGATCTGCCGACGAGCGATGCCACTGCCGCGCTGGTACGGGTCGGGGGCACCGAGGGCGTCTGGAGAGGCAGTTCGGGCGTGCACGACCTGACGACCAACCGGGCCGCCGATCCGACGGCCCGGTTCCGCGCCGGTTCGGTGACCAAGGTCTTCACGGCCGCGCTCGCCCTGCAACTGGCCGCCGAGGGCACACTCGACCTGGACCGCACGGCTCGCTCGTATCTGCCGGAGCTGATCCCGGCCTCGTACGGGAAGGTCACCGTACGGCAGCTGCTCAATCACACCCACGGCATCCCGGCCGCCGATGTCCCAGGGGACACGGTCGAGGAGCGGTACGCCGACCGCTTCCGGATCCATGACCCCGAGGAGATGGTCCGCTCGGCGACATCGAAGAAGCGCGAGTTCGCGCCCGGCGAGAAGCAGCACTATCTGAACATCGGCTACACCATCGCCGCCCTGGTCATCGAGCGGATCACGGGCGACACCTACGAACACCAGGTGACCCACCGGATCCTGAAGCCCCTGGGGCTGCGCGACACCTACCTCCCGGGAACGGATCCGCACATCGCGGGCCCGCACAACCACGGCTACCAGACGATGCGGCTGGACGACGGCACGACCGGGCTGCGCGATGTGTCGGTGTGGAGCCCGACCGACGGCTGGGCGGCCGGGGACATCATCTCGACCACGGCGGACCTGGAGCGGTTCACCAAGGCCCTGTTCCAGGGGCGGGTGGTGCGCGGCCCGCTGCTGCGGGAGATGTTCACCCTGCCGAAGGTGGCGGACTTCACCACCGGCGCCCCGGCCGCGTACTCGGTCGGCCTCTCGATGAAGAAGTTGGGCGGCCGCGAGGTGTGGGGGAAGTCGGGCAGCCGCTGGGGCTACAACACCGGCATCGCCTCCACCCGCGACGGCTCGCGCACCCTCGTCTACAGCGTCAACTCCACCGACGCCAAGGGCCAGGAGATGAACACGGTGGTGCGGGACATCATGGTGGCGGCCTACGGCAGCCCCTGAGCGGCGCCTCACGGCGGCGCGTCACCCCGCGCCCGCGCCGCCGCGAGCAGCTCCGGCAGATCGGCCAGCCGGTCCAGGCCACGAACCGCCCTGGTCATGCGGTGGTTGCCGGAGAGCCGATCGCGATGCCGGTGCAGAAAGGACCAGTAGCCCACGGTGTACGGGCAGGCCCGCTCACCGGTGCGGTCCCCCGGGCGGTAGGCGCAGGGGCCGCACAGATCGCTCATCCGGTCAATGTACGCCCCGGCGGAGGTGTACGGCTTGGTGGTCATCAGGCCGCCGTCGGCGTACTGCGACATCCCCACCACGTTCGGCAGCATCACCCAGTCGTATCCGTCGACGAAGCAGCGGTGGAACCAGTCCATGACGGCGGCCGGGTCCCAGCCGTCCTGTAGCGCGCGGCTGCCGAGCACCATCAGCCGGGGGATGTGGTGGGTCCATCCGGTGTCCCGGACCTGTGCCAGCACGTGGCGCAGACAGCGGGCGGTCACCGCGTCGGCGTCCAGGTCGAGGAACCAGCGGGGCGGCGGGGTGGTGTGGCCGAGGGCGTTGCGGCCGCGGTACTCCGGGCCGAACCACCAGTAGAGGCCCCATACGTACTCCCGCCATCCGGCGATCTGCCGGACGAACCCCTCCACGCTGTTCAGGGGCGCGTCCCCGGCGCGCCACGCCCGCTCGGCCCGGTCCACGCACTCGGCCGGGTGGAGCAGCCCGAGGTTCAGGGGTGCCGAGAGCAGGCTGTGGCCGAGCACGGGGTCCGCCGCGAGCATCGCGTCCTCGTACGGGCCGAACCACGGCAGCCGGTGGGCGATGAAGTGGCGCAGCGAGGCCAGCGCCTCCCGGCGGGTCGCGGGGAAGCGCCGTGGGCCGTCGCGTCCGACGAAGGACACCTTTCCCTCGCGCTCCCAGCGGTCCAGATCGCGCCGGACCCCGTCGTCGATCTCGTCCTCCTCGGGGCGCCACGGGTCGGGCGCGCCGAGGGTCCGGGCGCCGCGGGGCGGGGGCTCACGGTTCTCCCGGTCCAGGTTCCACCGCCCGCCCGCGGGCTGGTCGCCGTCCATGAGCAGCTCGTGTTCACGGCGCACCCAGCGGTAGAAGTCCTCCATCCGCGTCCGCCCCCGGGTGTCGCCGGCCCATGCGGCGAAGGCGTCCCGCGGCGTCAGAAAGCCCCGGGCGGGGAGCACCTGGACCTGTTCGAGGGACTCGACCAGGCCGAGCGCCGCGTGGGAGGTCGGTTGGCAGACGGTGACCGGGTCGCGCCCGGCTGCCTCGGCCAGCCCCTCGCGGTAGGTCCGCGCCCGTACGTACCGCACCCGGTCGCCGAGTTCGGCCGCGCGGTGCCGCATCGCGGAGAGCACGAGATGGGCCTTGGCACGGTGGAAGCGGCGCCGCCGCAGCACCGCCCAGGACTCGATCATGATGAGGGGGGCCCGGGCATCGGGGCCGTGGTGGCGGTGGTCGACGAAGTGCGGGCCGAGCTGATCACCGAAGAGCCCGTGCGGGCGTACGGCCATCGTGCGGACTCCTGGGCGGCGGCGAATGCCATGGCGGCGAATGCCCCCAGGCTATGCGCCGCGCCCCGGCCGGTCCGCCCGCGACGCGCCTCAGTCCGCCTTGAGGGCCGTGAGGATGTTCAGCCGGGCCGCCCGGCGGGCGGGCCAGAGTCCGGCGACCACTCCGACGTGCGCGGCACCCGCGAGGGCCACGGCGATACGGCCCCAGGGGATGACCATCTCGTACCCCTGGATGCTGTCGGAGACGAGCTTGCCCGCGGCCCAGCCGAGGAAGATGCCCGCGCCGATGCCCAGGACGGCCCCGAACAGCGAGATGAGCACGGACTCCAGACGGATCATCCGCTTCGTCTGCTCGGGCTGGAGCCCCACCGCGCGCAGCATCCCGATCTCACGGGTGCGCTCGAAGACGGACATCGCGAGGGTGTTGACGACTCCCAGGACCGCGATCACCACCGCCATGGCCAGCAGCCCGTAGAGGACGTTGAGGAGCAGTGTGATGGCCTCGCCACCGGCCGCCTCGGCCAGGTCGTCGGTGTTCCGCACCTGGATGACGGGGTTCTGGTCGAGGGCGCGCTGGAGGGAGTGGCGCACCGCGTCGCCGTCACCGGCCTTGGTGCGCACCAGGACCGAGGCGTCCTGGACCTCCTTCAGATGGGGCTGGAGCGTGGCCACCGGCATCATGGTGGACGGGAGGTATTCGTCGTCGTGGTAGACGCCGCCGATCTCCAGCGAGCCCCGGCCGCCGTCGTCGTAGACCACCGGAACCCGCTGTCCCGTGGTCCATCCGTAGCTGTCGGCGATGGAGGTGTCGATCAGCAGGCTCTTGCCCCCGCCCGAGCCCAGGGCCGCGAGCGAGCCCGAGACAAAGCTCGGGTCGAGGAGGTCGCCGATGGTCCGGGGGTTCACACCGGTCAGGGTCACCTCGTCGCCGCCGATCCGCACGGCCCCCTGGCGCCGCGGGCTGGAGGAGGTCACGGCCGAGGACTTCGCCAGGGTGTCGTGTACCGACGCGGGCAGGTGGCCGCTGTTCTTCGACGAGATCTCGAAGTCGGCCGTGACGGAGTTCTCGGCCCGCTCGCGCAGCGATGTCGTGGCGGACACCGCGACCACCGTGAGTCCGGTGACCAGGGACAGCCCGATCATCAGGGCCGAGGCGGTGGAGGCGGTGCGCCGGGGGTTGCGCCGGGCGTTGCGCGGCGCCAGCGTGCCCGGGACGCCGAAGCGGCGCAGCAGCGGTCCGGCCAGGTCGACGGCCGGGCCGGAGAGCGCCGGTGTCACCACGATGATGCCGATGAGCAGCAGGGCGGCCGGAAGGAGCACGATGGTCCTGCCCTGCTCGCCGCTGGACGCCGTGACCACCACGCCGAGCACACCGATCGCGATCAGGGCGACGCCGATCGCGTTGCGCCTGCGGAGGCCGCGAGCCGGCGGGGGCGTGTGGATCGCGGACATGGCGGCCACGGGAGGCACGGCGGCGGCGCGGCGGGCGGGCACATAGGCGGCGAGCATGGTGACGACGACGCCCACCAGGAACGAGACCAGTGCGGTGCCGGGCGAGATGACCAGCGGTCCGTCCGGGAAGCCGGATCCGGTGGACGCGAACAGCTGCCGGATGCCCATGGCCACGCCGATGCCGAGGAGGAACCCCGCGGCGCCCGCGCACAGCCCCAGCAGGCCGGCCTCGATGAGGACGGAGCGGGTCACCTGGCGGCGCTCGGCGCCGACGGCCCGCATCAGGGCCATCTCCCGCGAACGCTGGGTGACGAGCATGGTGAAGGTGTTGCCGATGACGAAGATGCCGACGAACAGGGCGATGGCCGCGAAGACGAGCAGCACCTGGCTGAGCCCCCGCGTCCCCTCGGCGGCCTCGGTCCGCTGCCGCTCGCGCAGCTGCGCCCCGGTGCTGATGTCGGAGTCCCCCGGCAGCAGATGGCGGGCCTCGGCCGCGAGCTCCGCCTCGGGGGTGCCGCGGTCGGCCTCGAGGGTGATTCCGTCGTACCGGCCGGGCTTGAGGAACAGCTTCTGCGCGGTGGCGTCGTCGAAGAGCGCCAGGGTGCCGCCGGAGCCGTGGGTGTCGTCGGTGCGGACGATGCCGACGAGCTTCTTGTGCAGCACCGGTCCGTCGACGGCCAGCCGGACGGTGTCGCCGACCCGGTAACCGCCCTGGTCGGCGGTGGCGGTGTCCAGCAGCACCTCGTCGGGCCCGGTGGGGGCGCGCCCGGCGGTCAGCGGATGGCGGGTGTCCGTGCCGTCGGCCTGGGGGAAGTAGTTGCCCCCCGCGGTCACATGGTCCTCGCCGAGGGGGTGGCCGTCCTTGGCGGCCACGGCGGCGAACCCCTCGACGGAGCCGGTGACGGACGCCACACCGGGCAGCCGCTGGAGGCGGCGCAGGGTGTCCTCCGCCACCGTTCCGCGCTCGCCGGCCTTCTCGTCGTAGGGCGGTGTGGCCTGGACCGAGACATCGCGCAGGGTGGTGAGGAAGCGCTCCTTGTAGGCGTTGCCGACGGTGTCGGTGAAGACGAGGGTGCCCACGACGAAGGCCACGCCGAGCAGGACGGCGAGCATGGTCATCAGCAGACGGGCTTTGTGCGCGAGGACGTTGCGCAGGGCGGTACGGAACACGGGGCGGCCTTCCGGGAGGGTGCCGGGAGTGAGTGGGGAGCGGGACAGTCGTCAGGCGTGCGCCGGGGTGAGGCGGCCCATGCGCTCCAGGACGGCCTCGGCCGTGGGCGCGTGGAGTTCGTCGACGATGCGGCCGTCGGCCAGGAAGACCACGCGGTCCGCGTAGGAGGCGGCGACGGGGTCATGGGTGACCATCACGACGGTCTGGCCCAGCGCGCTCGCGGAGCCGCGCAGGAACTCGAGGATCTCGGCGCCGCTGCGGGAGTCGAGGTTGCCGGTGGGCTCGTCGGCGAAGACGATGTCGGGCCGCCCGGCCAGCGCGCGGGCCACGGCGACGCGCTGCTGCTGGCCACCGGAGAGCTGGGCGGGGCGGTGGCCCAGCCGGTCGGCCAGGCCGACGGTCCGGATGATGCTCTCCAGCCAGGACCGCTCCGGTTTGCGGCCTGCGATGTCCATGGGGAGGGTGATGTTCTCCAGCGCGCTCAGGGTGGGCAGCAGGTTGAACGCCTGGAAGACGAAGCCGATGCGGTCGCGGCGCAGCCGGGTGAGCTGACGGTTGCTCAGGGAGGCGATCTCCGTGTCACCGAGGCGGACCGAGCCGAAGGACGGCGAGTCGAGACCGGCCATGCAGTGCATCAGGGTGGACTTCCCCGACCCGGACGGCCCCATGATCGCGGTGAACCGCCCCTTGCCGAAGCCGACCGTGACCGCGTCGAGGGCCACCACACGGGTGTCCCCCGTGCCGTACACCTTCGTCAGATCGGTGGCGTGGGCCGCGTAGGACTCCGGGGCGGAAGGGGGCTGGTGTGCGTGCATGCCGGTCCTCGGTGAGCGCTCGGTGGAGGGCCCTCGTGGCGGAGGGCGCCGCCGCTGGTGGCGACGTCCATGAGCCTCCCGCCCGGCCACCCCCGCGCGGATCCCCCGACCATCCGGAGCCGCATCCCCCGATCGGGGGAGATCGCCGCGGAACCACCACTCGGCACACCCGCGGGACCGCTACTCCGCGCGCCCCGTGCGGAAGGCCCAGGCCGCGATCTCGACCCTGTTGCGCAGGCCCAGCTTCGCCTGGACCGAGCCCAGATGGGTCTTGACCGTGCTGGGCGCGATGTACAGCTCGGCGGCGATCTCCGGGTTGGTCAGTCCGCGGGCGATGCCCTGGATGACCTCCTCCTCGCGGTCGGTCAGCGGCTCGGCCGGCTCATGTGCGGCGCGCCGCCGGCTCTTGGTGAAGTGCTGAAGCAGCCGGAGGGTGATCTGCGGGGCGACCATCGCGTCCCCGCGCACGGCCGCCCGCACGGCCTCGGTCAGCAGCGCCGGACCGGCGTCCTTCAGGAGGAAGCCGGACGCGCCGTTCGACAGCGCCGTGTACACGTACTCATCGAGATCGAAGGTGGTGACCACCACCACCTTCGGGGCCCCGGGCCGACCGCCGCCGGCCAGTCGGCGGGTGACCTCCAGACCGTCGGGCGGGGGCATCCGGATGTCCACGAGGCACACGTCCGGCTGGGTCTCGCGGGCCAGCGCGAGGGCCGAGGCCCCGTCGGCGGCCTCGGCCACCACCTCCATGTCGGACTCGGCCGAGAGCACCATGCGGAACCCGGCCCGCACCAGATGCTGATCGTCCGCGACCAGGATGCGTATGGTCATGCCGTCCTGCCCTCCCGTAGCCGCAACCCGCCTCGTACGGCGTGCCGCCCGCGTGTCCGCGGGGTGCGCGCGGCCTCGTCGGGGCGCAGCGGTACGGAGGCGCGGACCCGCCATCCGCCTTCGACGCGGTGGCCCGCCTCGAAGGCGCCGCCGAGCAGTTCGATCCGCTCCCGCATGCCCATGATGCCGAAGCCGCCGCCGAGCCGGCTGAGGCTGCCGCGGTGTCCGGACGGGGAGCCGTGTCCGTCGTCCTCCACGACCAGTTCGGCGTGGCGTGCCGCCACCCGGGCGGACACATCCACCGACCGCGCTCCGCGCGCATAGCGCTGGGCGTTGGTCAGGGCCTCCTGGAGGACCCGGCTCAGCCCGCCGGTGACCTCGGCCGGTACGTCCTCCGGCAGATCCCGCCCGAGGTCCAGCCGGACCGGCAGCCCCGTCCCCCGTGCCTCGTCCACGATGCGGGTGAGGACCTCACCGAGGTTCTGCGGATGCCGCGGGGTCTCATCGCCGCGCATCGAGCCCACCAGGCGCCGCATCGATGTCAGCGCCTCGCCGCCCGCGTTCTCGACGGCCTGGAGCATCTCGTTCAGCGCCTGCGGGTCGGGGGTGCCCCGCCCGGTGACATGGCGTACGGCCTGCAACTGCACCACGATCGCGGTCACCTGGTGGGCCACGGTGTCATGCAGATCCCGGGCCAGCGCCAGCCGTTCCTCCTGCCGCACCAGCTGTCCGGTGCGCTCCTGCTGGACGTCGTAGAGCCGCAGCACCAGCCCGCAGGCGAAGGCCAGCGCCAGCAACAGCGCGGTGTTGTCCGAGAAGTCACCGGGGTCGGAGTCCCGCAGGAGCGGGACGGAGAACACGCTGACGCTCATCGCCGCCACGGACACCAGGGCCCACCAGGGCGTACAGCGCCGCACCCCCACGGCGAGGAGGAACAGCAGGCCCATCAGTTCGGTGCCGCTGGACTCGCTGGTCACCATGTTCACCGGCATCAGGTGATAGGCCACCGTGGCCGCGAAGGTACCGGCACAGGCCACCAGCGCGGCCCGCGGGACCCATCGGACGTCGCGCACCACGGCCAGCACGGCCATCGCCCCGGCCAGGGCCCCGGAGGCGATCGGCACCCAGTCCCCGGCGAACGCCTCCGTGTCGAGGTCCGGGTCGAGGACGAGCCGTTCCCGCACGTCCTGGTAGACGGAGAAGAGGAACCACAGCGCCAGCGCGGCGATCACGACCCGCCCCGGCCAACGTCGATAACCGGCGCGCCGGCCGGAGGACACAGCTATTCGCACCCGCGCCACCCTACGCACCTACGGCGGCGATTGCCGCCCGCCTCCCGCACCCGGGCCCGCACCCGCCTCCGGTCCCGTGGCCGGGCGCCGGCCCGGGTCGGTGGGCATGGGCGCGGGCCGTGCGTCGCGCACCCGCTCCGGTGTCCAGTACGAGGGGTCCGGCGGGTCCGCCCGGTGGGTCCGTGGGGTGTCCGGTGCGGGGGGATCGCCGGTGTCGTCGCCCCGGGCGGTGACGGCGAGGACCGTGACGATGCCGGTTCCCACGACCGCCGCGCTGATGAGGAGTGCGGTGAGCGGGCGCATGACGTTTCTCTCCCGAGGGTGGGGCGCTACGGATGCCGGAGGCCGGGGCCCCTGGGTGCGGGGCCCCGGCCGAATGCGGTGTGTGTGGTGCTCTGGTGCTCAGCCGTTGGCGGTGTTGTCGTAGATCGTCTGGATCTTGTTGTCGAAGTAGGCGCTGTCGATGTAGGCGGGCGGATCGGTCCGGGTGCTGGTGACGCCGATCTCGGTGCCCAGGCCCGTCGTCTCGTTGTAGTCCCGCAGCCAGGGGCCGCCGCTGGCGCCCTCGACCATGGTGCACCCGTTCTGCACCCGGGAGCCGTCCTGCCACGTGGGGATGTTCTGGCATACGTAGGGCAGCTCGCCGTCGTAGCCGAAGGCGGCCGGATAGCCCCAGACGGTCACGGTGTTGGAGTACCCGTAGTTGTAGCCGAGGCCCATGCCGCCGACCGTGTTGACCAGCTTGTTGGAGCCGTTGTCCCAGACGTTGACCACGCCGATGTCGTAGTTCAGGTCACTGTTGTTGATCCAGCCGTTGAACGTGGTCAGCGTCTTGGCCGACCAGGTTCCGTACGGCCGCGAGCCGTTGTAGTAGGCGGGCACGAACACCCAGTTGGTGGCCCAGGTGCCACCGGCGCCACCGTGGACGCAGTGCCCCGCGGTGAACACCATGTTCTTCGTGGGATTGTTGACCGCCGCGGCGGAGCAGGCGTAGTCGCCGCCGTTGGTCGGGTTGTGGAAGTAGACCTTGCCCTGCACGATCGAGGTGGCGATCCGCACCCCGCGGGTCTTCCGCGAGGTGGCCTTCTGCGGTTTCGCGAGCTGAGCGGGTTCGGCCGCCGCGTCGTTGGCCGCCTTCCGCGACGCCTTGGCGTCGGCGGGCGTGTCGGCCTCGACGGCTCTGCGCATACGCCGCGGGGTCCAGTAATTCTCGGCGGACTCCGCGGATGAGCGGGACGCGGCACTCTTGTGCGTGGACACCGCGGTGTCCACGCCGTGTGTGACGGTGCTGTGCGAATCGGCGGACGCGGCCGCCGGAATCGTCAGGGCGAACGCGAAAACCGCTCCGCTCGCCGCTAAAACGACCTTGCGTATCTGCACCAGTCCCCCAGTTTTTGATCGGGACGGGGAGCGGATGCCCCCGGTGAAATCCCGGGCGCACCGTATCGCGTGATGAAGTGCCCACGCCAAGATCCCGCGGCTGGTCAGAACGGTATCCGGCCAGGCATGATGTCCCCGGACCGGTACGGAAAATCGCCTCGCGACCGCTGGACTGCCCTTTTCGGTGAAAGCGGAATGGGCGGTGTGCCGCATTGAACGAGGAATTCCGACGCGTCAACGCGCGTCAACGGCCGCCTTCTCCCACATGGCGACCGCCGCCCGGTCCCGGACAGTGTCCGGAACCCGCGTTCGCATTTCTCTTGTCGAATTCACAGAAGTATTCACGCATTCACGGCAGCCCCGCACTACGCGATGGGCCCGCCTGCCGCAGCGGATGCTGTTAGCCTCCCGGCATCCCCGTAGGCCCGCCGCTCCGAGGAAGACCATTGGTGACGAACCTCCAGGACGACCAGGACGCCCAGGACAGCCAGGACACACCGGCGCCGCAGCACGCACCGGACGCGCCTGACGCGCCTGACGCGCCTGACGCGCCGCCCCCGGGCTGCCCCGCCCACGCCGCGCGGCTGTACGGGCCGGACTTCCGACGCCGCCCGGACGAGACCTACCAGCGGATACGGCAGGACAGCGGACCGGTCGCACCGGTCCTGCTCGAAGGCGACATCGACGCCTGGTTCGTCCTCGGCTACCGCGAGACGCGTCAAGTGCTGTCCGACACCGAGACGTTCGGCCGGGACCCGCGCCGCTGGAACGGCTGGGACAGCGTGCCGCCGGACTGGCCGCTGATGCCGTGGGTGGCGTACAGCCCGATGATGACCTTCACGGAGGGCGAGGAGCACCAGCGGCGAGCGACGGCGGCGAGCGAGGCCCTCGCCACCGTCGATCCCTTCGTGCTGCGTGGCCACTGCGAGCGGCTCGCCGATCAGCTGATCGACAAGTTCGCCGCGAGCGGCAGGGCGGATCTGGTGTACGACTACATCTACTCGGTGCCCACCCTCGCCACGGCCGAGCTGTTCGGCCTGGCCCAGGACGAGGCCGGGCTGGAGGCCCTGGCGGCGGGGCTGACCGTGTCGTTCCTCTCCAACGAGGAGGCCATCGCCGGTCAGCAGCGGGTCGCCGCGTATGTGACGGAGCTGGTGCGGGCCAAGCGCGAGGATCCGGGCCCCGACCTCACCTCGCGGTTCATCCTGAACACCCCGGACCTCACCGAGGAGCAGCACACCGCGGACATCATGGTGCTGATGGCCGCGGCGCTGCCGCTGACCTCGTACTGGATCGGCAACACCCTGCGGCTGATGCTCACCGACGAGCGCTTCGCCATGAACCTCTCGGGCAACCGCCGCAGCATCGGCGAGGCCATGAACGAGGTGCTGTGGGCGGACTCCCCGCTCCAGAACCTCATCGGGCGGTACGCCACCCGCGACACCGACCTCGGCGGCCGGCGCGTCCACGCCGGCGACCTCGTCGTCCTCGGTCTGGCCGCCGCCAACGCCGATCCGCTGCTGTGGCCCGACACCCCCGTCGGCCACGCCGGGAACCACTCCCATGTGGCGTTCAGCGGGGGCGACTACGGCTGCCCGGCGGGCGGTCCCGAAACGGCCAGGATCATCGCGGAGACGGCGATCGAGGTGCTGCTGGACCGGGTTCCGGACCTGACGCTGGCGGTCGCGCCCGACGAGCTGAGATGGGTGGACTCGTTCTGGTACCGCTGCCTGGAGTCACTGCCCGTCACCTTCAGCCCCGCTCCGGTCACCGCGGGCTAGCGCCCGAAGGACCGGAACCCGGTGTCAGTTGCCGGGCGGCTGCTGGAGCATGGCGAGGGTCAGGACATTGCCGCCGATGCCCCAGCCGCCGTCGGTGACCTCCTCGACCAGGACCATGGTGGTGGCGCGGGCGCGCTCACCGTAGATGTCGACGTACAGCTCGGTGGCACGGGTGACGATCTCCTCCTTCTGCTTCTCGTCGAGGGATCCGGCGGGGACCTTGAAGTTCGCGAATGGCATGGTCGTTCTCTCTCCTACGTGGATCTCGGTGGGTTCGAGGGTGCGATTCGGGTGTGGTTACAGTGAGCTGCCCGTGGTGAGCAGATCGTCCAGCCCGGCCCGGCGGAAGAACTCGGCGCGGACGCGGTCGGCGACCGCGGAGACGACTTCGCTGCCGTCGCGGCTGGGGTCTATGTGGGTGCGCAGCGGCCGGGTGCCGGCCGGGAGGGCCACCAGGCGTACGACGGCGTCGGCGACGTGCGCGGCGTCCGCGTCCGGCGGAATCAGCGCGGTCAGCCGCTGGTCCAGATCGGCCAGCAGGGTGCCGTAGCGCTCGTCGTAGGCGGTGGCGCGGTCGGCGTCGGCGGGCGCGCCCGCGTGGCTGAAGTGGTTGGTGCCGGAGGTGAAGGCGCCGGGGACGACGATCGCGGTGTCGATGCCGAAGCGGACCACCTCGGCGGCGTAACTGACGGCCAGGGCGTCCATGGCGGCCTTCGCGGCGAAGTAGGGCCCGACGAAGGGCGGGCAGCCGCCGCGGGTACTGGAGCTGCCGATCCACACCAGCAGCCCCTCCCCCTGGGCCCGCAGACGCGGCAGCGCGGCACGGTTGACGCGCTGGGTGCCCAGGACGTTGACGTCGTACAACTGGGCCAGTTGCTCGGGGGTGAACGCCTCCGCCGGGCCGGTGGCCATGTGTCCGGCGTTGTGGACGATCACGTCCAGCCGGTTCCGGTCGGCCAGGATGCGGGCGACTGCGGAGTCGGCGGAGTCCTGCGAGGTGACGTCGAGCTCCACGGCGCGCAGGTCGACGTCGTGGTCGGTGGCGTAACGGGTCAGCTCGGCCACCGCGGACGCGTTGCGGGTGGCCGGCTGCCGGATCCCGGCGTAGACGGTGTGTCCGGCGCGGGCCAGGGCGCGTGCGGTCAGCGCCCCGAAGCCGCTGGAGGCGCCGGTGACCAGAACGGTCGTGGGGGTGTCGGGGGGCATGGGGGTGTCGGAGCGCATGGGGTCCTTACGGGCGGGAGGAGGGAAGACGTTGTGCGGCGGCGGTCAGATGATGCCGCCGTTGGCGCGGACGCACTGGCCGTTGACCCAGTGGCCGGCCGGGGAGGCGAGGAAGGCCACGACCTCGGCGATGTCGGCCGGGGTGCCCAGGCGCTCCAGCGGGGGCTGGGCCGCCATCCGGGCGATGGTCTCCTCGTCCTTTCCGTCGAGGAACAGATCGGTGGCGGTGGGGCCGGGGGCCACCGTGTTGACGGTGACGTCCCGGCCGCGCAGCTCACGCGCGAGGATCATGGTGAGCGCCTCGACCGCTCCCTTGCTGGCGCTGTAGGCGCCGTAGCCGGGGAGGGCCAGGCCCACGATGGACGTGGAGAAGGTGATGAGCGCCCCGCCGCCGCGGACCCGGCGGGCGGCCTGCTGGGCGACGACGAAGGTGCCGCGGATGTTGGTGCGGTGCAGCGTGTCCAGCTCGGCCAGGTCCAGCTCGGCGATAGGCGCCAGATACAACCGGCCGGCCGCGTGGACGACGACGTCGACACCTCCGTACTCGGACTCCGCGGCGTCGAAGAGCCTGGCCACCTGCTGTTCGTCGGCGATGTCGGCCTGGACGGCGACGGCCCGGCCACCGGTGGCGGTGATGTCCTTGGCCGCGGCCTCGGCCGATTCGCGGTGGCCCGCGTAGCCGATCACGACGGCGTATCCGTCGGCGGCCAGCCGCTTCACCGTCTCGTGGCCGATGCCACGGGAGCCTCCGGTGACGATGGCGACGCGGGGCCGGTCGGTGGGGTGCTGGGGCGCGGTTTCCTGGGGGGACATGGAGACTCCTGGGGGACCTGTGCTGGTGGGCGGATGCCACGGCGTACGGGCCGTGACCCCCGGGGCGCCGGCGTCGTTCGCCGCCGTGCCCCTTCGGTGTTTCCAGCTTGGGCCGGGATCGCCGGGTCAGCCACGGCTCTCTCCACCCAGGGGTTGCCAACCCCTGGCTCAGCTCACCGGCACAAGCGACCATGGAGGGCGTGAACCACTCCGAATTCGCCGCCTTCCTGAAGTCCCGGCGCGACCGTATCCGCCCGGCCGACGTCGGTCTGCCCGCCGGTCCGCGGCGCCGGGTGCCCGGCCTGCGGCGCGAGGAGGTCGCCCAGCTGGCCGGGTTGTCCGCGGACTACTACACCGAACTGGAGCGCGGGCGCGGCGCCCAGCCCTCCGCCCAGGTGCTCGCCGCGCTCGCCCGGGCGCTGCGGCTGAACGGTGACGAGCGCGACCATCTGTTCCACCTCGCCGACCGTCCCGTTCCCCCGGCGACACACGGCCCGGCCGCGCAGGTCCAGCCGGCCCTGCTCGGCCTGCTGGACCGGCTCACCACCACCCCCGCCCAGGTCATCACCGATCTGCACCAGACCCTCGTACAGAACGAGCTGGCCGCGGCACTGGTCGGCCGTCCTCCGGCGGTGCGCGGCCCCGCGGCGAGCCTCGTCTACCGCTGGTTCACCGATCCGGACGCCCGTGGGCTCTACCCGCCCGAGGACCACCCCCACCACTCCCGGGTCTTCGTGGCCGATCTCCAGGCCGTCGCCGCCCGGCGCGGCGGCGATTCCGAGGTACGGCGGATGGTGGCGGCGCTCCGCCGCCGCAGCGAGGAGTTCACCGCCCTCTGGGACACCCATGACGTGGCCCTCCGGCGGACCGACCACAAGCGCATCGTCCACCCCTCACTGGGCGTCATCGAGCTGGACTGCCACTCCCTGTTCAGCGAGGACGGCCACCAGCGGCTGCTGTGGTTCAGCGCCCCGCCCGGCACCGAGGGCGCCGCCCAGCTGGAGCTTCTCTCGGTGATCGGCACGCAGGACATGACGGCCGGTGAGCACAGCGCGTCAGGGTGAATCCTCCGCGGTACGGCGGTGGTGTGGCGGCCTCGGAGACCGGCCACGACCCTCTGATCGCGCCAACATGGTGACGTTCGAGGTGCGGAGCGAGCGAGCGGCCCGTCATTGGGAACCCCTGTCGCAGTACGAGCGGGCTCTGCCCGGTGCCGGGGCCACGGCACCGGCGGTGGGCCCGCCGGTCTCCGACTCACCCAAGGACCCCGTATGAATGGACCAGCCCCGCTTCTGACCCTGAACAACGGCGTGCGGATGCCCGCCCTCGGCCTCGGTGTCTACCAGAGCCCGCCCGACGAGACCGTCCCCGCGGTGACGACCGCTATCGGATGCGGCTACCGCCTGATCGACACCGCGGCCGCCTACGGCAACGAGAAGGAGGTCGGTGAGGGCATCGCCCGCTCGGGCATCGCCCGCGAGGACATCTTCGTCATCACCAAGCTGTGGCTGACCGACTACGGCTATGACTCCACCCTCCGGGCCTTCGACACCAGCCTCACCAAGCTGGGCCTGGACCACCTCGACCTGTATCTGCTGCACTGGCCGGTCCCGTCCACGTACGACGCCACGGTGGCCTCGTACAAGGCGGCCGAGAAGCTGCTGGCCGACGGCCGGGTGCGGGCCATCGGCGTATGCAACCACACCCCCCAACACCTGACCGATCTCATGGCGCGCACCGAGGTCGTGCCCGCGGTGAACCAAGTCGAGCTGCACCCGAACTTCAGCCAGCCCGAGCTGCGCGCGTTCGACGTCCGCCATGGCATCCGCACCCAGTCCTGGTCGCCCATCGGCGGGGTGAACCGCTACGGGGGCGAGGGCACGGACAAGGTCAGGGATCCGCTCCAGGAACCCACCATCACCGGCCTCGCCGAGAAGTACGGCAGGAGCCCGGCCCAGATCATCCTGCGCTGGCAGGTCGAGCACGAACTGTGCGCGATCCCGAAGTCCGTCAAACCCCACCGCATCGCGGAGAACATCGGGATCTTCGA
This sequence comes from Streptomyces javensis, assembly GCF_039525925.1. Taxonomy (NCBI): domain Bacteria; kingdom Bacillati; phylum Actinomycetota; class Actinomycetes; order Kitasatosporales; family Streptomycetaceae; genus Streptomyces; species Streptomyces javensis. Next base: position 50,411 of record NZ_BAAAIF010000030.1, read on the forward strand.
CTTCTCCCTGACCCCCCACGAGGTGGCCGCCATCGATGCGCTCGACACCGGGGCGCGGGGTGGTCCGGATCCGGACCGGGTCGCGCTCGACACATTCTCCTGAGACCCGGTTCTTCCAAGAGACCCGGTTCTTCCGAGACCCGGTTCCTCCGAGACATCGGTGCGGGGCGGCCGGTGGCCGCCCCGCACTGGGTCGTCCGGGCAGGAGACTACTGAGTCCCTTCGTGGAATGATGGCGCGGGCTTTTGTCGGTTCCAGACCTCTGTCGGTGGGAGAGAGGCATGAGGGGACTTCAGGGCAAGAGGATCGTCATCGCGGGTGGCGCCACCGGGATCGGCGCCGCCACGGCCGAGCGGCTCGCCGGGGAGGGTGCCTCCGTCGTCGTCGGCGACATCGACCTCACGGGTGCGAAGGCCACCGCCCAGCGCATCGCCGAGACCGGCGGCACCGCGGTCGCCGTGCCGTTCGACCTCGCCGACGAGGAGTCGATCGGCGCGCTGATCGACCGGGCCGCCGCCGAACTCGGCGGGGTCGACGGGCTGTACAACGTCGGCGCCGACCTCTCGGACGAGCATCTGGGCCGGGACACCGATCTGCTGGAGATGGACCCGGCCGTGTGGCGGCGCACCCATGAGGTGAATCTGCTGGGCTACGCCCTCACCTGCCGGGCGGTCATTCCGCGGTTGCTGGCCCAGGGCGGCGGCGTGATCGTCAACACCTCCTCCGGCGCGGCCTGGGGAGGGGAGCCCCGGCGTCCCGCGTATGCCGCGTCGAAGGCCGGGATCAACGCGCTGACCCGCCATATCGCCTCCCGTTGGGGCAAGGAGGGCATCCGCTGCAACGCCGTGGCGCCCGGGCTGGTCATGGGCGACACCCAGAAGCAGCGGGACGACCAGCGGCTCCAGACCATGGCGCTGAAGATCGCCCGCAGTCCGCGGCTGGGCGAGCCCGCGGACGTGGCGGGCACCGTGGCGTTCCTCCTCTCGGACGACGCCGAGTGGGTCAACGGCCAGGTGTGGTCGGTCTGTGGCGGCATGAGCCTGCGCGACTGAGGGCTCCCCCGGGTCCGTCTTGCGGCGGGTTACGGCGTCCAGGGACCGGACACTCGCCAACTCACATCGTCGGCCCATGACGTGGCGCTGTCGAAGGGGTTGGACCCTCCGTTGGAGGCGATGTAGACCTTGTTCTCGTAGTGGCGGATGAACCGGTCGGGGTAGTTGTAGGACGCGAACGAGGTGCCCTGGCCGTTCTTGCCGGTCTGGGGGCAGAAGGTGGCATCGGCCCGGAAGACGGCGGTGCCGTCCATCGGCTGCCGGAGCAGCCGGTAGTCGTAGTGGCGCAGGAAGTCGCCGGGGTAGTTGCGCGACTCGAACGACACACAGGAGGCGTTGGCGAGGCCGCGGCGGACGATCCAGGACGCGTCGCTCTTGTCGAGCGCGGAGCTGCCGGAGGACACCACGGAGGTGACGGCGCTGTTGGCCTGGTGGCGGACGTAGCGGTCGGTGTAGCCGGGGGTGGTGGCGCGCAGGGACATCGTCGAGCCCGCGTCGAGGGTGCCGCCCGCCACGGGGCTGGGCGCGCCGTAGCCCACGGAGACGACGTTGGCCTGCACGGCGTCGTCGGCCGCGTCGGTCGGCAGGCCGCTGGTCATCACGCCCTCGAAGAACGAGCCGATGGACCCGTTGCTGTTGTCGCCGCCCGTCCCGAGGACGATGGAGCCCTCCTGGTGCATCGGTGAGTAGCCCGGCCTGGACGGCTCAGGGCCCGCGTACTGGGTGGTGAGCCTGCCGGACTGGGCGTTGCCGTCCTTGAGGGCGAAGTAGTTCTGGCCGTTGTTCTTCAGCAGGGCGGTGACGAAGGGCGCGGAGTTGCCGGTGTTCGAGGGATTCTTGCTGTAGCCGCTGTCCGACTGGAACAGGCCGTTCTCCAGGTCCGCCTGCACCCAGGGACCGGATCCGCCGCACGGCGGGAACCAGCACTCCGTACCGAAGTTGATGGCGTCCATGTGGCCGTTGCCGGTGTCGGCGATCCGCACCTCGGCGTTGCCGTAGTCGAAGCAGCACAGGCCATTGACATGGGTGCCGGAGGTGACCATGTACATCCCCTCGGGCTGGCCGTTGACGGCGACACCGGAAGCCGCGGTGTGGCGGTAGCCCATGCGGCCGGAGAAGGACGCGCCGTAGACCTGGTGGCCGCCCGCGGTCACGGGTAACGCGTCGGCGGGCACACCGGAGTTGGCGGGGCCCGCGGTGCCGGCCGGTTCGATGGGCATGTGGTTGTGGCGCGGTGACTGGTCGTAGATGACGTTGATGACGCAGGTGGTTCCGGCGCAGAAGGAGTCCTGCCGGGCGGCGTCGGCGTAGCCGCCCGCCGTCAGCGTTCCCACGTCGGTCACGGCGCTGTCGGAGGCGCGTTTCAGCTGGTAGAGCGGGCCGTTGAAGGAGGCGTAGAGGGCCCGGGTGGTGCTGTGCGCGGCCACGCAGGGCGTACCGGCCGCGGCGTAGATGTCGCACGGCAGGGAGGCCGCGGCCTGGGATGTCCCCGTGCCGCCGGCCAGCAGCCCGAGGACGAGGGTCGCTGTCGCACCCACCGACAGCAGCGCTCTTCTCACCCTCGTGAGAGCAGAAGGAACCTTCATGGTGGTGCCCTTCCCGTCGGAATGTCAGGGGCATGTCATCGCTCATGCGCCCATTGCGCGTTCGACATATCGAACATTGACCGTGAAATCGAACCTGACGGTAGGACTGGGGACCGTCGGCGTCAATGGCCGTGCGCGGAGGAGTAGCCTCCTGTGCGGCGACTCGTAGGGTTCGTTCGCCCCCACCGCCTATCGAGGAGAGACCGTTTGTCGACGTTTGTCGTGTTCGACCTTGAGTTCACCACATGGCCGGGAGCGCTTGAGCAGGACTGGTCGGAACCGGGGCAGCTTCGCGAAATCGTCCAGATCGGCGCGGTGCGCGTCAGCACCGGCTCTTCCGCCGGCGCCCACTCCGTTGTCGAGGAATACGAGGCGCTGGTCCGACCGGTCGTCAATCCTCGGCTGTCCCCGTTCTTCACCGGCCTCACCGGCATCGACCAGCGGACCGTGGACCGCGAGGGAGTCGCGCCCGCCGAGGCGATCGGTGACTTCCTGGCGTTCTGCCGGGGGCAGTCCGCTCTCTCCTACGGCAATGACATGGTCGTCCTCGGGGAGAACGTGGGGTGGGCCCGGGCCCGCGGCGAGGAGGTCAAGAACGGCTTTCTCACCACCCCCTTCCTGAATATCCGGCCATGGCTGAACGCCCTCGCGCCGATGACGGCCTCGACCAATTCCGGTCGGCTGTGGGAAGCACTCGGCCTGCCCAAACCCGCGGCCGGCAAGGAGCATTCGGCGCTCTTCGACTGCTATTCGATCGCCGCGGCGATCGGACACCTCTGCGCCGGTGGGGCCACCCTGCCCGAGGGGTGCCTCTAGGAGCCGCTCCGCCCTAGTGGTGCCTCCAGAAATGGAGCGAATCGGCCGGCGTGGCGCCTGACGCGCTCACAGCGAGTGGCACGATGGGCCGGAGATCTTGCTCGGCGGTGCTCGCGCGCTGTCCGGTGCGCATCGAGGAAAGGAACCCCCACATGACCGCAGTGCGCGGAACAACCGTGGACATCCCCACCCCGGACGGCATCGCCGATGCCTATCTGGCCCATCCCGACGACACCGACCGCCACCCGGCCGTTCTGCTGTACATGGACGCGTTCGGTCTCCGGCCCCATCTGTGCGGGATGGCCGACCGTCTGGCCGCGGCCGGTTACACCGTGCTGGTGCCCAACGTGTTCTACCGCCACGGGCGCGCTCCCGTGGTGGAACTGCCCGACTTCCTCGACCCGACGGCGCGTTCGGCGGTCTTCGAGCACATCGCCCCGATCGCGCAGGAGCTCACTCCCGAGCGCGCCATGCGCGACGCCGGCGCCTATCTCGACTGGCTGGCCTCCTGTGCGCAGGCCGCCGACGGACCCGTGGGCATCACCGGCTACTGCCTGGGCGCAGGGCTGGCCCTGCGGACCGCCGGAGCGCACCCCGGTCGTGTCGCCGCGGCCGCCGGTTTCCACGGTGCCTTCTTGGCCACGGAGGCGACGGACAGCCCGCACACGGTGGCCGGGCAGATCACCTCCGAGCTGTACTTCGGACACGCGGACCAGGACCAGGCCCTTCCCCCCGAGCAGATCGAGCGCCTGGACAAGGCCCTCGACGAGGCCGGTGTCCGCCACCGCACCGAGGTCTACGCGGGCGCTCAGCACGGCTTCACCCAGGCCGACACCTCCGCCTACAACGCCGAGGCCGCCGAGCGCCACTGGGCGGCCCTGCTCGACCTCTTCGGCCGCGCCCTCTGACCGTGGTGGGCCATGGCCGGTGACCGGCGGCCCCGGGCCGGTCACCACGGTCCGGTCACCACCGGCTAAAGCTGCCGGAGGTGGTCCCGCAGGGTGCGGGCCACCTGCGCCATCAGGGCCTCGGCGCCGGGCTGGCTGTTGGCGGGCACCAGCGACTCGGTGAGCACGGCGACGGCGAACACCTGGCCGTCGGAGTGCTCGACGATCCCGATCTCATGGCGGAGGTTGAGAAGGGTGCCGGTCTTGGAGGACCAGGTGGTGGCGTCGGAGCTGAAGTCCGGGGCGAGTCGGTGCCGCAGCACGTTGTGGGCCATGAGGTCGCGTACCCGCAGCGCCACTTCGGGGTGGATCTTCGACGGTGTCCACAGCGCCTGGAGCAGTTCCACCCAGGCGCGTGCGCTGCCGGTGTTGGCTCGGGTGGTGTCGAGTTGTGGCACCCGATGGCCGCGGCCGCTGGTGCCGGCGTCGATGGCGAGGGCGTGGGCGAGATGCGCCTGTTCGGCGTCGAAGCGCTCCACGGGGGTTTCGCTCAGTTCACGCATACCGTGCCGGACGGTGATGCCACGCAGCCCGAGCTCATGGAGGATCTCGGCCACCTGGGCGGGCGGGGTGAGGTCGAACAGCGCGTCGGCCGCCGTTCCGTCGCTCACACAGGTACTCAGGTAGAGCAGATCGTCGACCGCGATCCGGACGGGGTGGCGGAACCGGCTCAGCCCGGTGGGGCCGGGCGTGGTGATCCGCCCGGGTGGCACATCGAGCATCGTGGCTCCATCGAGCTCGCCACGCCGGATGCGCTCCACCGTGGCCAGTGCGAGCGGGACCTTGACCAGGGAGGCGGAGGGCAGCTGGGTGTCCGGGTCGATCCCCAGCTCGTCCCCGGTGTGGAGGTCCCGTACGAGCAGACAGCCGTGCAGACCGCCGTCGCGCAACTGCCCGCGCAGATCGCTCAGCAGTGGCTCGGTGCTCATGCCTCGGCTCCTTCCGCGGTGTCCGCCCGATCGCCCGCTTCCCCCGTGCCCGCAGAGGTGCCCGCGCCGAGGCAGCGGGCGATGGCGCCGCCCAGGCGCCCCTCGAGGTGCTGGGGATTGCCGTCCGCCGCGGCGGCGAGGGCGAACCCCCGGCTGAGCGCGAGCTCACCGATGGGCCGCCACGTCAGGGCGAGTTCCTCGGCCTGGGCGGGAGAGCACAGCAACAGGTCGTGGGTGCAGAGGACTTCGGCGGCGGCGGTCGTCAGATCGGTGGCGGCCACGAGCTGTGCGGGCCGCAGACCGACCGCGTCGCGCAGCCGGGTGAGCGGGTCGCGGATATGCGGCACATCGTCCTCCGGCTGGATCCATATCCGGCGGGCCGGGCCCCGGGCGGACCGGCCGACCCGCAGCGTCTCGAGATAGACCCGCCGCACACCGGGATCCCGCACTCCGGCGAGCCCGAGCGGCACGGACCATGTGGCCTCGTCCGCGGGCACCGCGAGCAGGGCGGCCCGCACCTGCTGGGCGTGGATGAGCTCCAGGCGCCGCGCGGGCGCCGCCACGCGGAGGTCGAGGGTGACCCCGTGCCCCCGCGCCTCGGCGACGAGGTGGGCGAGACCGGCCGTGGAGCAGATGCCGGGCACCGCGAGCCGCCACGGCTTGCGCCGGGCCGCCTCCGCCTCGTGCAGAAGCACATCGGCCGCCTGTACGAGCTGTCTGGCCACCGGCAGCATCTCCCGCCCGAACGGGGTGAGGACGGCCCGCCGCGAGGTGCGCTCGAAGAGCTGCTCCCCGAAGCGCTCCTCCAAAGCCGCCACGCGACGGCTGGCCACCGACTGCGACATCCGGGCGGCGGCCGCCCCGACGGTGAAACTCCCCCGCTCGCTCACGCTGACGAACGCCCGGCACACTCCCACCAGATCCACAACCGCACTCTATGCCAGATCGGCATGAAGAAGCGCATGAGCGTATTGGACCGCATAGCCGCCCGACGGCGAGGGTGATCCCAACGCCGATGACCACGCCCCGGAAGCGGGCGTCCGGTCATCCCATCCCGTGTGCGCCCCGCGTGACGGGGACCCAACCGGAGGTTCGGACCATGCGATTCACCCGTACCCGGCACACCGCAGTCAGCGCGCTCGCCACGCTCGCGCTGCTCGTCCCGCTGACGGCCTGTAGCGAAGGGGATTCCTCGGACGCGTCGGCGCCGTCGAGCTCCTCGTCCATCTCCGCCGAGAGGGCGAGTACGGCGAGTACGGGCGCGGACGCCAAGGCGGCCACCGGCGAGTTCAAGAAGCTGGAGCACTCCTACGACGCGCACCTGGGGGTGTACGCGATCGACACCGGCACCGGACACGAGGTGGCGTACCGCGACGGCGAACGGTTCGCCTTCGCCTCCACGTTCAAGGCGCTGGCCGCCGGTGCCGTACTGCGGAAGTACAAGCTGAGCGGGCTGGACCGGGTGATCCGGTACTCCAAGGACGATCTGGTCGACAACTCCCCCGTGACCGAGAAGCACGTGGACACCGGGATGAGCCTGGGCGCGCTGTGCGACGCCGCCGTCCGCTACAGCGACAACACCGCGGCGAATCTGCTCTTCGACCAGCTCGGCGGGCCAAAGGGCCTCGACGCCACCCTCGAGAAGCTGGGCGACGACGTCATCCAAATGGAGCGTATCGAGCCGGAGTTGAGCCGATGGGTGCCGGGCGAGACGCATGACACGACCACCCCGCGGGCGATGGCCAAGGACCTGCGCGCGTTCGTCCTCGGCGATGTCCTCGGCAAGGGGGAGCGCGCACAGCTCACGAAGTGGCTGCGGACCAACACCACCGGGGACGAGCTCATCAGGGCCGGAATGCCCAAGGGCTGGCAGGTCGGCGACAAGACCGGAAGCGGCAGCTACTACGGCGCCCGCAACGACATCGCCGTGGTGTGGCGGCCCGACGCCGCCCCCCTCGTCATGGCGATCATGTCGTACCGCGGTGACAAGGACACCCCGTTCGACAACAAGCTGATCGCGGACGCGGCGTCCGTGGTGGCCGACACGATGTCGTAACCCGATCGGCCGGGCACCTCAGCCGCGCAGGAAATACAGGACCGTCATGGTCACGGCGGTGGTCAGGATGACGGCCCGCAACAGCCACGCGGGCAGACGGCGGGCGATCCGCGCCCCGGCCACACCACCGGCCACCGCCCCGACCAGCATGGCGACGAGCAGCCGCGGCGCGCCCAGCGCGTCCGAGGCGATGAGGAACAGCCCGGTCGCGCTGAGGTAGATGGCCGTGATCTGGGCGACCCGCATCGGGTTGCCGGTCGAGGTGTCGAGGCCGAGACCGATGCTCCACACGGCCAGCATCATGATGCCTACGGCACCGCCGAAGTATCCGCCGTACACGGCGAGGAGGAACTGGCCGAGCAGGACGGCCCGGGGACTCATGCCGACCGCGTGGCCCCTCGCCTCGCTCACCGCGCGGGAGACGCGGCGCCCGAAGGCGAGGACCACCGTGGCGAAGGCGAGCAGCCAGGGCACGGCGGCGTCGAACGACACCGCGGGCAGCGTCAGCAGCAGACCGGCGCCGAGCCCGCCACCGAGCACACTGACCGTCGTCAGGGCCCGTGTGGACGTGTCCCCGACCGGGGCGAGATCGCGCCGGTACACCCACGCGCTGGCCACGCTCCCGGGGACGAGGGCCACGGTCGAGGACGCGTTCGCCGTCACCGGGGGCAGACCGGCCGCCACCAGGGCGGGGAGCGCCACGAAGGTGCCGCCGCCCCCGACCGCGTTCAACGCCCCGGCGGCCACACCCGCCAGCAGAACGAGCAATGTCTCGGACACCCGCCGAGCATGGCCCCTCGGCCCCTGGGCCCACAATGCGTGATCCGCGTAGCGAGCCCAAGGCTCTGCCTTAGGCTCGTCAGGGTGCGGTACGACCTGGACGACCTGCGGCTCTTCCTTCACATCGTGGCGGAGGGCTCGATCACGGCGGGCGCTCGCCGGATGCATCTGAGCCTCCCGTCGGCCAGCGCGCGGGTGCGCTCGCTGGAGCACCACGCGGGCGTGGACCTGCTGATCCGCGGACGGCGGGGGGTGCGCCCCACCCCGGCGGGGACGGCGCTGGCCCGCCACGCACGGGACGTGCTCGCCCGAACGGCGCGCCTGGAAAGCGCCGTGGCGAGCTACGCCCGGCCGCCGACCGCCCCGCTGACCCTGCTGGGCGGCGGCTCCGCGCTGCACCGCCTGGTGCCACGGGCGCTGGTCTCGTTCCTCCGCGCACACCCGGACGTCGACGTCGAGGTGTCCGAGAGCCGCACCCCACGAACCGTGCGGATGCTCGCCGACGGCGAGGCGGACCTGGGCGTCGTCCTCGACCGCGAGGCCCGCGACTGCGGCCTCACCATGGAACCCCTCGGCGACGACTCACTGGTGGTGATCGGCCAGTGCGGCGGGATCCTCGCGGGGCGTACCGAAGTGACCTACAGCGAGGTGGCCGAGCATCCGCTCGTGGGGCTCGACGCCGGTTCCTCGCTGCGCCGCTGGATCGAGAAGAACCTCGGTCCGCACGCTCCGGCGGTGCGCTACCGCACCACCGTCGCCCACCTCAACACCCTGGTCTCCCTCGCGGCCGCCGGTGTCGGACTCGCCGTCGTGCCACGCCGTGCCATCGCCCCGTACCAACCGCTGGACGTGTGCGACCTCCGCGATCCCTGGGCCCGCCGCCACCATCTGCTGGCCTGGGGCGCCAAGGCCGGGGCAGCGTCCACCGCCACCGCGGCACTCGCCGAGCATCTGCGCCGCGCTGCCATGTCCGAGCCGGACGGGGGCGAGGGCCTTCCGGCCCAGTAGGGTGCCGTCGCCGGGAGCGGCAGCCGATGGAGCCGACGGAGCCGACGGAGCCGATGGAGCCGACGGGAGAGATCGTGCCACGCAATGTTCGCCCGCCTCTGGGGCGGCTGGCAGTCCTCACGTGCACGTCCGTCCTCGCCGCCACGGGCTGTGGCGGCGACGGATCCGGCACTCCGAAGCCGACCGCCGGCGCGGGGCTGATATCCGTCAGCCGGGCCTGCGGTGGCCTGTTCGACGAGACCATCGCGAAGGAGGCCCGGGAGCCGAAAGGGCCCAGCGAGGTCCATCCGGTCAGGACCCCGAGCACCGGGCAGGTCGCCGAGGCGCTGCGGGAGGAGTCGGCCAGGAGGAGCACGCCCGAGGACCTCTGCACCTTGACGGACAAGGCCGGCGGCGAGGAGCTGCTCGCCATCACCGTGGCGTGGACTCCCCAATCGCCCCCAGCGGGCCGGTCGGTGCGCTACACGGCCACCGTCGGTCCGGAGGACGCCGGCAGGCTCCTCGCGTGTGACATCGGCAGCGGCGGCGCGACGGCATCGGGCGGGGACCGTTCCCTGGAGTTCGCCATGCGCGATCACTTCACCGTCAGCGACCACTCGCACGCCAAACTGCTCATCGCCTCGGCGAAGAAGATCACCGCGCGGTTGGACTGCCGGGAAGCTCCCGCGTATCCGGATCCCGAGGATGTGGCCCCGCCACCGGATCCGGGGCTCGCTAGCCCGGTACGCGATCCCGGTCGCGCCTGGCACAGCCGCGACAGCCACGACGACATATGTACAAGACCGACACCCATCGGCCCCCGCACCATCCCAGCATGAGTGAACACAGCGTTGAGCTCTCGCACGGGATGCATGTGGTCCACGACGGCCCTCGGCAGGCACCGCCACTGTTGGCACCGCCACTGTTGCTGATCCACGGCTCGGGGGCCTCGGGCGGCTTCTGGGGGCCGGTGGTCCCGGCGCTCGCCCGCCACCATCACGTCATCCGGGTCGACCTCCCGGGCTGCGGCCAGTCCCCGCCCGCGGCGTCGTACGACGTGCCCGCGCAGGCGGGTCAGGTGGCGGCGCTGCTCGATGGCCTCGGCCTGCCTCCCGTGGTCGCGGTCGGGCACTCCAGCGGCGGCTACGCCGCCACCGCGCTCGCCGAACTCCGCCCCGACCTGGTGAGATCGCTCGCGCTGATCAGCAGCGGCCCGAGGCTTGACGCCCTCCTGCCGCAGCCGCTGCTCCTCCGGGCCCTGATGGCGCCACCCCTCGGCCCGCTGCTGTGGCCGAGACGTTCGGACGCGACGATCCGGAGGGGGATCAACGCGACGTGCGCTCGCCCGGTGGACCTGCCCGACGATGTGGTCGCCGACATACGGAACATCACCTACCGCGCGCTCAGGACCTTGCTGCGCCGGAACGCCGCGTACATCACCGAGCGGAGCGTGCCCGCGCGGCTGGCCGCCCTCGAGGTGCCCGTACTGGTGATCTTCGGCGCCGCCGACCCCCGTTGGGAGCCCTCGTCGGCACGCCAGTACGAGGTGGTGCCGAACGCGCGGGTCGAGTTGCTGCCCGGCGTCGGGCACCTACCCATGTTCGAGGAGCCGGGGGCGACCGGCACACTGCTGCTGGGCTTCACGGCGACGGGCGTTGACGCCGCGCCCGTGACGCCCTGAGACCTAGACTGGCCGTGTGATGCCGGGAGGGACGCCATTCGACTGGGCAGCGGTGGACGTCGCGGTCCCGCGCCCGCCAGATCGGCTGCCGGGGGTCAGCATGGCCGGGTTCCGCCAACGCGTCCCCGCACCGGTGGACATCGCCATGGTCGCGCACCCGTCCGTCACCCTGCTGGTCGACCTGAGCGAGGGAGAGGGCCTCGTCTACGACGCGCACGGCCGGCACGGGCGCGGCAGCGTCGTCGTCGGGCTCCACCCCGGCGAGCTCCGGGCGGGCGGCCGGGTGGGCGAATGCCTCCAGATCCGGCTGGAGCCGGTCGCGGCTGCCGCGGTTTTCGGTGCGTCGACCCAGCTCAGCGGGTCGGTGGTACCGCTCGAGGACGTCTGGGGCCCAGGCGCCGGGCGAGCCGAGGGCAGGCTGCGTGCCGCCGCGTCGTGGGACGAGCGGTTCGCGATCGCGGTGGACATCCTCGGCCGATGGCTGGGGACTCGCCCGCCCGTCGCCCCGGAGGTCGCCCACGCCTGGCGGCTGACGCTCACCGGCCGGGGGCGGGTGCGGGTCGAGCGCCTGGCGGAGGAGGTGGGCTGGAGCCGCAAGCGCCTGTCGGCCCGCTTCCGGTCCCAGCTCGGCATCACGCCCAAGCACGCCGCTCGACTGGTGCGGTTCGACCACGCGGCCCACCTTCTCGCGGCGGGTCACGCCGCCGCAGGCGTCGCCACCGAGAGCGGCTACGTCGACCAGTCCCACCTCCACCGCGAGGTCAAGGCGTTCACCGGGCTCACGCCCGCGGCCGTGGCCGCCGCGCCGTGGCTCGCGATCGACGACGTCGCGTGGCCGGCTTCATCGCCGGTGTGGCCGGCTTCATCGCAGGCCCGGAAGCCGCCCGCGGCGATCGCGGGGGCGCGACGAACCTCATCGCCGTGACACGGCACACCCGTCGCCGCCGACCACGCGACGGATGAACACCGGGCCGGGCCCGGATCAGCCCTGCCAGGTGTGCCCGGTGCAGAGGCGGCGCAGCTCACCCACGCTGTCCGCGAGCGTGCGGTCGCCCAGCGACTCGAGGACCGCATTCTCGGCCTCGGCGGTGAGCGTGGCGAAGTACTCACCGGCGTGCGCGGTCACCGGGCACACGGGCGCCACCCCCGGTGAGGGGGCGAACAGGGGCTTGTCACCGACGGCACAGCGATAGATCTCGGCCAGGGTGATCCGGTCGCTCGGCCGCCCCAGCCGCGCCCCACCGGTGCGGCCCTTGACGCAGACCACCAGCCCCTCGTCCGTCAGCGGGACGAGGAGCTTCCGGACCAGGCTCGGGTTGGCGTCGAGTTTATGGGCCAGCTCGGCGGAGCTCAGCGGCCCGTACCCGTTCTCGGCGGCCACGGCGAGGAACAGCATCACCTGGAGCGCCCGGGAAAACCGGATGTCCAGCACCTTCTCCACCTCCGCCCGCAGATCGGGGCACAGCCTACTCGACGGTGCCGTTCCGCTCTCACCTAAAGAGCAATCGCTACAGTTGCAGTTTACGCCGTGAAAACTGTACCTTTCAGACTCACACTTTCGAGGCTCGGGGGAAGCCTCCTCGGAACGACACGTCTGGAGAGCGACACCGTGAACACCCGCCTGGCCGCGGCACTGTCCCGCCCGTTCACACTGGGTTCGGCCAAGCTGCCGAACCGGATCGCCATGGCACCGATGACCCGTGGGCACTCCCCCGACGGCATCCCCGGTGCGGACGTCGCCGCGTACTACGCGCGCCGGGCGGCGGCGGGGACCGGCCTGATCATCACCGAGGGCACCACCGTCGACCACCGGTCCGCCGGTTACCTCGACGGCGTCCCCCGGTTCCACGGCGAGGAGCAACTGGCCGGGTGGCAAAAGGTCGTTGACGCCGTGCACACCCACGGTGGCGCGATCATGCCCCAGCTCTGGCACGTGGGCATACAGCGCACCGCTGGAGCGCCGCCGTTCCCCGACGCCCCGTCCATGGGCCCGTCCGGAATCTCGCTGGACGGCACGCCCGGAGCGGGCGAGACGATGACCCTCGCCGACATCGACGACATCATCGGCGCCTTCGCGAAGGCCGCGCGGGCGGCCGAGGAGATCGGCTTCGACGGCGTGGAGCTGCACGGCGCACACGGCTATCTCATCGACCAGTTCCTCTGGGAGCGCACCAACCGGCGCACCGACGCCTACGGCGGCGATCCGGCCTCCCGGACCACGTTCGCCGCCGACCTCGTGGCCGCCATCCGCGAGCGGGTCGCGCCCGACTTCCCGGTCGTCCTGCGGTTCTCCCAGTGGAAGTCCGAACAGTACGACGTCCGGCTCGCCGAGAACCCCAAGGAGCTGGAAGCCGTGCTCACGCCACTGGCGGAGGCCGGGGTCGACGCGTTCCACGCCTCCGGGCGGCGCTACTGGCAGCCGGAGTTCCCCGGCACGGGGTCGGACCTGAACATCGCCGGATGGGCGAAGAAGGTCACCGGCAAGCCGGTGATCACCGTCGGCTCGGTCGGCCTGGACAGCGCCTTCCACCCCGGCTCCCTCTCCGGCGCCAACTCGGCCGTGGAGTCCCTCGACCGGCTCCTGGAGCCTCTGGAGCGGGATGAATTCGACCTCGTCGCGGTCGGCCGCGCACTGCTCGCCGACCCCGAGTGGGCCGACAAGGTCCTGACCGGCCGGGTGAGCGAGCTCACCCCGTTCAGCCGGGACGCGGTGGAGTCCCTGCACTGAGACCCGCACCGATCCCCGCACCGAAGGGGACGACGCCGGCCAGCACGGGGGGATCTGGCCGGCGCCGGGCACGGGGTGCGCAAATTAGTTTAACATTTCACGACTGCACCCCGCGTTCCCGGTGCTAGCCGGTGGCGCAGGCGTCGCCGTTGAGCGTGAAGGCGGTCGGCGCGGCGTTGGTGGCGCCCTTACCTGCGGTGAAGCCGAGGGTGACCGAGCCACCGGCGGGGATGGTGGCGGTGTACGAGGCGGGGGTGACGGTCACCGCGGCACCGCTCTGCCGCGGCGTGCCACCCCACATGCTGGTGATGGTCTGGCCGTTGGCGAAGCCGAATCCCAGCGTCCAGCCGCTGATGGCCGCGGCGCCGGTGTTACGGATGGTGATCTCGCCCTGGAAGCCACCGCCCCATTCGCCCGCCACTCGGTAGCCGACCGAGCAGCCGGCGCCGGAGCCGCCGCCGTAGATGGTGGCCTCGCGGGAGGTCTCGGCGATGCCATCGGGGCCGTTGAAGACGCGCTTGCCCCAGTCGGTGAGCCTCGCCGGGTCGAAGTCGGTGGCCAGGTCCAGGACGGGATCGGTGTTGCCGCTCCAGGACCAGGCCAGATAGCCCAGCTTCAGCCGCTGGGCGGTGGCCATCATGGTGTTCTCGTCCGGATCGCCCCACTGGTCGGCGGGGCCGCCGAACTCACCGATGAGGATGGGCAGCCTGGCGCTCACGAAGGCGTTCAGATAGTCGGTGATCTCCTGCGCCGTGTCATAGACGCTGTACATGTGGATCGAGAAGATCAGGTTGCCGGTGGAGTCGGCGTCGTAGACGGTCCGCGCGTTCGTGCGCATCACGTTCTGGAGGTCCTGCCCCCAGTTGGGGGCGTCCACCATGATGGTGTGCTGGAACCCGGCGCTGCGCAGCTTCTGGACGGCGGCGACGGTGGGGGCGGTCCAACCGGCCGGGTCGGTGTTGCCCCAGGGTTCGTTGCCGATGTTGATGATGACGTAGCCCTCCTGGCCGGTGAGCACGCTCTTGAGGCCGATCCAGTAGTCGGCCGCCTGGTCGAGCGTGCCGGCCGCGGCGTCCTCGCCGTAGCCGGTGGTGTCGTGCACCTCCAGTACGCAGATGAGCCGGTTGGCCTTGCACTGGGCGATGATGGCGGCCACGTCCTCGGGGCTGTTCTTCGTCCAGCGGTGGCCGTTGGAGAGGACGACGCGGACGGTGTTGGCGCCCAGGGCCTTGATGTCGGCCAGCGACCGCGTCTCACCCGGATACCAGGTGTGGGCGTGGTTGACACCGCGCATCACGAAGTCGTTGCCGTTGCCCTCCAGCAGCCGGCCGTCGCCGATGTGCAGACCCGCGGCCACGGGGACCCGCGCGCGGGCCGGGTCGGCATGGGCGGTCCGGCCGAGGCCCGCGATCCCGAAGAGGCTGACCAACAGGGCGAGTAAGGCGGCCAAGGATCTCTTCCGTCTCATCATGACTCCAAGGAGTGAGCGCGCGATGGCGTCCGCAGTGGACGTACGGTCGATTTGGGAGCGCTCCCATCCATTGCATCGGGCCCGGGAGACGTCAAGACCCCAAGGGAAGGGCGGCAACCGGAATGCGGACCGGCGTACCGGGGTTATGCCGGTCATGAGCGATTCATCCGGCGATGCCGCTTTCTCTCCGGCCGAGCGCGAAGCCATCCGCGAACGGCTGGCGGCCGAGCGTGCCGAGACCAGCACACGGGTCGCTGCCCTGAACCGTGAGTTCGACGCGATCGTCGCGTCGAACGCCCTGGTGGCGGTGGACGACGAGCACGACCCGGAGGGGTCGAGCACCGCCTTCGAGCGAGCCCACACCGCCGCCCTGCTGGCCCAGGCCCGCGATCATCTGACCGCCCTGGACGAGGCGCTGGAACGGCTGGACCGCGACGACTACGGGCGGTGCGATGTGTGCGGCGAGCCGATCCCCGCGGAACGCCTGGAGGCGCGCCCCACGGCGACCACCTGCGTACGCTGCGCGACCGCCCACCCCCGCTGAGCGGCTCAGACGGCGGACCAGCTGTCGGGCCGCGAGCCGTCGGTGTCGGTGAATCCGTACTCCCGGGCGAGCTCGGCGGAGCTCACCGATCGCTGGTTCCACCTCGCCCGGCCGGGGTCGGCGGCCAGGGCCGCGACGGCGCGGCCGACGTAGCGCGGTGACTCGGAGGATCCGAAGGCTTCGGGGGCGGTCGGGCGGCCCTCGCCACGGTCCGGGAGCAAGGCGTCGCGCCAGTTGCCCTCGCCGACCCCGTACGCCTCCAGCATCATCTCCGAGCGCAGCCAGCCCGGTGTGACGGCGACGGCCGTCGCCCCGTGCGGCGCAAGCTCATGGCCCTGGGAGAAGGCCAGCCGGTTCACGGCGGTCTTGACCAGGTCGTAGAAGACCGAGATGCGGTAGCGCTCGGCGTTGTACGCGGCGGTGCCGTCGGTCATCTCCACGAGCAGCCCACCCGGCTTGCCGATCAGCAGTGGCAGCAGGTGGTGCGAGGTGATCAGGTGGGTGTCAAGACCGAGCCGGAGGATGCGCAGTCCGTCCTCGATGCTGTGCTCCCAGATCGGGGTGTTCCAGTCGGCTGGCCCGCCCTTGAGCCGCTCGGCGCCCCAGATGTCATTGACGAGCACATCGATGCCGCCGTGATCGTGGCGGATGCGCTCGGCCAGCCGCCCGACCTGCCCGGGGTCGAGATGGTCGGTCCGTACGGCGACACCGGTGCCACCGAGCCGTGTGACCAGCTCGGCCGTCTCCTCGATCGTCTCGGGCCGGTCGTAGTCCGACCCGCCCCCGCCCAACACGCTGCTGCGTCCGGTGCAGATGACGGTCGCTCCGGCCTCGCCCAGCGCGGCCGCGATACCGCGCCCGGCGCCACGGGTCGCCCCGGCCACCACGGCGACACGTCCGCGCAGCGCATCGTGATCGAGTGTCCCGTTCACCCCATGAGTGTGGCAGATCGCGGAGCAGCGGGCGCGGGCTCCGGGCCGGACGGGGCCGCCCCGGATCCGCCATCGGGTCAACGGCGCTGGTCCGGACACTAGTTGTTTCCCCAGAGCCACCGCGTGTCCGCCACCCCGAAGCATGACCGATTTTCGCCTGGTGAGACGATGCGCTCGCCCGAAACACACCTCAACAAGCGAAACGGAGGGCGAATGCATAAACGTCGTGGAACCGTGACCCGCCGCTGGAGAGTCGCGGCGGTCGCGTCCACGGTGGCCGTAGCGATCGCGGTCCCGGTGGCGATGGCCCAGGCTTCGGCCGAACCGCCACCGGAGGTCAGCGCCAAGGGCGCCTACCTGCTCGACACCGGTTCCAACAAGGAGCTGATGGCCAAGGACGCCGACACCAAGCGTCCGATGGCGAGCACCACGAAGATCATGACTGCCCTCGTGGTGCTCGAGACCCGAGGCCTGGACCTCAACCAGCAGGTCACCATCAAGCAGGAGTACCGCGACTATGTGACCAAGTCCGGTGCCAGCACGGCGGACCTGCAAACCGGTGACAAGCTCACCGTCAACCAGCTGCTGTACGGGTTGATGCTGCCGTCCGGCTGCGACGCGGCGATGGCGCTGGCCGACACGTTCGGCACCGGCGACACCACCGCCGAGCGGACCAAGTCGTTCATCTCCAAGATGAACGCGAAGGCGAAGGACTTGGGGCTGACCAACACCAAGTACGACTCCTTCGACGGTGTCTCGGCCGACGCCGACAACTACTCGACGCCCCATGACCTGGCGCAGCTGACCCGGCGCGCCATGGACAACGCGACGTTCGACACGGTTGTCAAGTCGGTGTCCACCAAGCAGGAGGCACCGGCGGCCAATGGCCACACCCGGTACTACTCCTGGGACAACACCAACCAGTTGCTGGGTTCGTACCAGGGCGCGATCGGCGTCAAGACCGGGACCACCACCCCCGCCGGCCCCTGCCTGGTGTTCGCCGCCAAGCGCGGTGACAAGACGGTCGTGGGAGTCATCCTCAACGACGCGGACCGTTACCCGGACGCGAAGAAGATGCTCGACTGGACGTACGACACCACCACCGAGGTGAAGTGGCGCCAGCTTCCCAAGGACGCTCAGCGGGACTGATCCACAAGCCCCGTGCGGCGACAGCGCGGTGCCCCGGCCGGACTCGCTCCGGCCGGGGCACCGGCGCTCGGGGCCGGAGTCAGCACATAGGAGCGATGTACCCCGATCGGGTGATATAGCGGGTACACACATCACAGGAGCCCGGCGCGGCCGAAGAATGACCTCGGGTCAGGCGGCGCGCAAAGGGGGAGTTCCGCGATGACGATGCCCGTGGCTGAGGAGATCACGGTCGACTGGGTCCACATCAGGGACACCATCCAGGTCAATGACGCACTGCTCGCCGAGATCAGGGCCGAGCTGACCCGTCTGCCACCCGAGGCGCGGCTGGCGCTGATCGCGCGCGAGGTGGTCCACGATCCCCAGTACGTCCTCACCGGACTCCCGGGGCACCCCCTCGTCGTGGTCGCCGAGACCTACCGCGGCAACGGCGGCGCGCTGGACAGCAGCGGCGCGCCAGGGGCCACGGGTGCGTACGGCGCCACCGGCCCGTCCGGTGTCGGCTACAACGGCATGGACGGCGGTCCCGGCGGACCGGGCGGCACCGGGGGCACGGGCGGCGCCGCCACACCCGTCACGGTGCTCGCGCACACCATCACCGACCTGCGGATCGCCGCCCGCGGCGGCCAGGGCGGCCAGGGTGGTTCGGGCGGGCCCGGCGGACGGGGCAAGAACGGCGCATACCCGCCCAACCGGCCCGGCGGGGACCCGCCCGACTCCATCCCGGGCGGCAACGGCGGCGCCGGTGGACCGGGGGGCACCGGGGGCGTCGGCGGACCGGCCGCGGAGATCGTGGTCGAGACGGTCGCGTACTCGGGCCTGTCGCTCGACGGGGCGGGCGGAGCGCCCGGCGCGGCCGGGTCCGGCGGCAGGGGCGGCACCGGAGGCAGTCACGGTGGCGAGAACGGGCCCGGCGGACCACCGGGCGCCACCGGGTCCACGGCCGGTGCGGGGGTGGAGCCGAGGCTCCTGGTGCACTCCGACGCCGACTGGTGGGGCGCGGTGCGGCCGCGCCTGGGCGGGCGCGCGGCGGAGTGGGCCCACTACCGGACGACGGTGGGCGAGTTCCTCTTCCGCTCCTACGCCCCGGGGCTGCCGGAGCGGAGCGGTCACCGCGACACCGCGGCCCATGAGTTCGGCCGGGCGCTCGCACTCGACCCGGGGCAGGAGCGGGCCGCCGAGCTGTCGCGGTACATCGCGACCAACCTCTCGCCCATCGGCCAGCCGTACAACCTCGACCTCATGCCGGACTTCCCGAACTTCGAGGACGTGGTCGTCGACTACGACGCGATCGTGCACGGCCGCTTCACCGACGCCATGAACCTGCTGCTCTCCGTCCTCAGCACCGGCCAGAAGCGTGACCTGCTGAAGACCGACATGGAGCAGCTGGCCGGTATGCGCGAGGTGCTGGTCCTGGAGGAGAAGGCGGCGGGGCTGGCGCTGGAGGGGGCCGAGGGCCGGCAGAAGATCATCAATCAGCAGATCGAGGAGGTCAACCAGCAGATCCAGCAGGTCCGCGAGGAGATGACCCGGCAGCGCATGCAGTTCCCACCGGGCAACGACCTCGGTCCGCTGGTGGGCGCGGCCATCGCGGTGGCCGCCGCCGCGTCCGCGATCGCCACCGCCGGTGCCACCGCCGTGGCGTTCGTCGCCGCGGCCGAGGCGATCGCCACCTCCAGCGCCTCGTTCGAGGGGTTCGACACCGCCACCGGCCGGTACGGCGAGGGTGCCTACCTCATCAACTACGTCGACTGGTCCAACCCCACCAGCCCCAAGCCCAAGCCGGAAGCCGCCAAGGTGATGGGCGGGCTGAGCGATCTCGTCAAGAAGAGCGCGAAGTTCATCGAGGCCGGGCGGACCATCGCGGAGCTGGCCTCCACCACGATCGACGGCAAGCTGGAGAGCAGGGAGCGGGACCTGGTGTCCCGCCACCTCGACCTGGTCCGGCAACTCGGCGTGCAGATCCTGGAAGTCCAGCAGAAGCAGCTGCTCAAGCGGGCGGCCCAGGCCAAGATCGCCCGAAATGAGGCCGACGTCGAGGCGATGCGGAGGCTCGACGGGGACTGGGCCTCCGACATCACCGTGCTCAGCGCGACCGCCCGCCGCCTGGTCACCCAGACCCAGTTCTATGTCGACGTCCTCATCCGGTACTCGTTCTACGCACACCGGGCGCTGGACATCTTCACCTTCGGCAACGAGGCCCCGGCCTACAGCTTCGACTGGGGCCATCTGCACCCGGACGAGGTGGAGAACGCCTATCAGCCGCTTGCCCGGGGCGATGCGAGCAGGGTGCCCGGCCTGTTCGACCGGTACCACCAGTCGTGGAACGCGATGCTCAAACTGGAGCCCCTGCGCACCAGGTACATGGAGTACAAGGCGTTCCTCGACCACACGGTGCGCTTTGTGAACATCACCGCGCCCGAGGTGCTGACCGCGCTGCGGACCACCGGGCAGGCGACGTTCACCGTCTCCCTCGACGGTTTCCCGGCCGCCTTCTCGGAATTCAAGATCGACCGGGTTCATCTGGGTCTGGTCGGGGCCACCGCCGAGACACCGGCCGTCGTCCTGTTCCTCCAGCACGGAGGCGCGGCCGTGAGCCGCCGCCGGAGCGGGACGGAGGAGCGTCCGAGCGGCCGCCCCCTGACCGCCACCGTGGAGGCCACGTTCGACCGGAGCGACCCGACCGACCCCGCGGATCCCCGGCCGTCCTACTGGGGCCGCAGCCCCGCCACGACCTGGACGGTCACCGTCGAGCCGACCTCGGCGCGGGAGGGCGGTCTGAAGCTGGACCGGCTGAGCGCGCTCCAACTCACCATCTGGTACTGGTACTTCACCGCGCCCGCCGGTGCCGCGCAGCCCGTCGCGCCCATGCCGGTGCGGGCCGACTACGACGGGGACGGCGTGGCCGACGAGGCCACCTGGTCGGCCGCCGAGGGCTCCTGGCAGATCCGGCCGTCGTCCGGCGCCGCGCCGCGCTCACTGCCCTGGGGACGGCCCGGCGACATCCCCGTACCGGCCGACTACGACGGTGACGGCAAGGCCGAACTGGCGGTGTTCCGGCCGGACAACGGCAAGCTCTACACCACCCGGGCGGACGGTGGTCCCGCCGCGGTCCACTACTGGCGGACCGCCGACTACGTCCCCCGGCCCGCCGACCTCCCCCGTATGCATCTGCTCGCGAACACGTTCCGGCAGCGCGCCGCCGTGCTGACGAACGCCGGTCGGCACGCCGAGGCCGTCGAGGTCCAGTTCCAGGCACGCGACGCGTATCTCCAGCTCGCCGCGGTGTCCGCCCCGGCCCGCCGGGACGTGGCCCAGACGCTGGTCGTCCTCGGGATGTATCTGTCCCGGGCCGGGCGCCATGACGAGGCGATCACGATCGGCCAGGAGGGCGTCGCCGAGTACCGGGCCATCGGGGACGAGGAGCATGTGGCCTGGGCGCTGGGAAACCTGGCGGCCCGGTTCTACGAGGCCGGCCGCCCCGCGGAGGCCGCGGAGGCGCAGCGGCGTGCGGTGGCCGCCTACCGGGTCCTGGCCGCGGCCAACCCCGCCTTCGAGACGGAGATGGCGAAGATGCTGGTGTTTCTGGGGATGTATCTCCAGCACGCGGGCCGCCACGAGGAGGCGGTGACGGCCGGACGGGAGGCGGTGGCGGTCTACCGTCGCCGTGCGGATCTGCCCAATCTGGCCTGGGCGTTGGGCAATCTGGGCGCCCTGTCGCAGTCCGCGGGCCGGCCCGGCGCGGGTGCCGACGCATGGCGGGAGGCGCGCGAGATCTACCAGCGGCTCGATGCCGCCGTGCCCGGCACCTACCGCCCGCTGCTGGCCATGGCCGCGTACCGGCAGGCGGCGCTGCTGGTGGCGGACGGGCGCCGCGAGGAGGCCCTGACCGCGGTCGAGCAGGCGGTGGTGCTGTACGAGGAGCTCGGCGCGGCCAACCCCGGCAAGTACATCGCCGAGACCGAGGCGGCCAGGAAGCTGAGGGACTCGCTGCGACCCGGGTGAGGCGGTCAAGGATCCGACACCTTGTCGCAAGCCCACGTTTCCCGGGAGTACGGAAGCGGAGGCGGGGAAAGCGATGATCGGGAGAGCCGAGGGTCAGGGGCGGGCGCACCGCGGCGAGCGGGGCGCCCGTCCCTGAGGTCTTCCTCCCTGAGGTCTTCGTCCCTGAGGGTCTTCGTCCCCGAGGGGCCAATCCCCGGGAGGCTTCGTCCCGTTCACCCGGCCTCTGTACCGGGCCTCGAGTGCAACTCGGCAGTCTGGGAGGACAGTTGGGGCAGCGGCCCCGCCGTCCTCGAACGGAGTCGACCATGGCCTTCACCCTCGACCCTGAGCTCGCCGCGGTTCTCCAGGCCCTCGCCGAACAGAGCGACCCCACTCCCCCGCCCGAGCGCGACGACTGGCGGACGCTGCGTGCCAGGGGCACGGCCTCGATGCGGTGGATGGCCTCACTGCTCCCGGCGTACCCGTCCGGCTATCCGCTGGTGAAGGCGTCCTCGCACAAGGTGCGGTCCGCGGACGGGGCGGAGATCCTCGTCCGCTGGTACGAGAAGGCCGAGTCCGCGCCGGGCTCCGCGGTCGTCTACGCCCATGGCGGAGGGATGATCGCCGGAAGCGTCGATCTCTATGACTCCGTGGTGGCCGGGTATGTCCAGGCCACCGGGGTGCCGTTCGTGTCCGTGGACTACCGTCTGGCCCCCGACGCGGCCACCGGCACCGGCCCTGTGGAGGATGTGTTCGCCGCGCTGGCCTGGCTGGGCGACCAGGCGCCCGAGCTGAGGGTCGATCCCCACCGCATCGCCGTCATGGGCGACAGCGCCGGGGGCGGGCTCGCCGCCGGAGTGGCCATCCTCGCCCGTGACCGGGGCGTTCCGCTCGCCCGCCAGGCACTGCTGTACCCCATGCTGGACGACCGCACTCTCGCCCCGGATCCCCGGCTGACCCCGTATGTGGCCTGGACCTGGGACGACAACTGGACCGGCTGGCATGCCCTGCTGGGTGCGGCGTTCGGGACCGACGATGTCCCGCCGCAGGTGGCGCCCGCGCGTGTCGCCACCGTCGAGGGCCTGGCACCGGCCTATGTCGAAGTCGGCGAGCTCGACATCTTCCGCGCCGAGGCCGTCAGCTACGCACAGCGGCTCGCCGACGCCGACATCCCCACCGAACTGCATCTGCACAGCGGGGCCATCCATGAGTACGACCGCCTCGCCCCCGCCTCCCGGCTCGCCCGCCGGGCCATGGAGGACCGCAGGCGGGTGATCTCCTTGCTGTGAGAGCCCGTCACCGGGGAGCCCGTCATGAGCCGGTGCGAGGATCCGGCACCACTGCCCGCCCACCCGCGTCCATGGCGTCGGTCCGCCGCGCCGCGGCGCTCTCCCGCAGCGAGCCGAGGAACGCCCCGGCGGCGGGAGTGAGGGCGTGGTCGGCCATGCGCACGAGCAGGATGCGGCGCACCGGCGCGGGCGGCCGCAGCGGCAGCACGCTGACGCCGGGGCGGATGCCCTCCAGGGCCAGGGTGGGGGCCAGCGCCACGCCCAGACCGGCGGCCACCATCGCCTGCGCCTCCTGGTAATCGTGGGCCTCATAGGCGATCTGCGGTTCGAAGCCGACCGCCCGGCAGCCGCGCACCAGGGCCTCGGCCACCGGATGGCGGTCGGCACGGGTGATCCACGAATCGCCGGCGAGATCGGCGAGCGTGGCGTCGGTACGGGTGGCCAGCGGGTGGCGGTCGCCGACCAGGAGGGCGGGCGGATCGTCCAGGAGCGGGGTGATGTCCACGTCCTCGCGGTCGATGCGGCACCAGTCGTAGTCCCACATCAGCGACATCTCGATCTCCCGGCTCTCCAGCATCGACCACAGTCCCGCGATACGGGCGCTGCGCACGGTCAGCCGCACGTCCGGGTGGGTGTCGCGGAAGGCGATCACGGCGGGCGGCAGCAGCGAGGCGCCGACGGTGGGGAAGGTGCCGATGCGCAGAGTGCCCGCGCGGAGCCCCGCGAAGTCGGCGAGCTCACTCTCCGCGGCCTTCAGCTCACGGGCGATCCGCTCCCCGCGGTCGGCCAGGGCGCGCCCGGCGTCGGTGAGGGTGACACCCCGTGCGTGGCGGTCGAGCAGCGGCTGGCCGGCCTCCGTCTCCAACCGGCTGACCTGCTGGGACACCGCTGATGGCGTGTAGTTCAGGGCGCGCGCGGTGGCCGTCACGGAGCCACGCCGGGCCACCTCGGCGAAGAGCAGAATGCGCCGGACGTCCAGCACGGCATCACCTCAAGCCTTCAGTTCTGCTTAATACCCCCACAGATTTCCGAGATTGTACTTCACGCTGCGGTAACACACCGTGGATGCCACCGCCCACGGAGGAGCCGTCGGCGGGGTGTCGATTCCACGGCCATGGGGAGTCCGTTGTGTTGCGTCTACAGGGCGAGATGATCCGCGGGGGTACCAGCAAGTGCTGGATCTTCGACCACCACGATGTGGTGGCCACCGGAGTGGATGCCGACACCCTGCTGCTCGCCGCCTTCAACGCGGCCGACCCGCGCCAGATCGACGGAGTGGGCGGCGCCTCGTCCACCACCTCCAAGGCCGCGATCGTCCAGCTGTCCGACGTGGCGGGCGTGGATGTCTCCTACGCCTTCGCGCAGGTGGGCATCGGCGATGAGCGGGTGGAGTGGACCAGCAACTGCGGCAACTGCGCCACCGCGGTCGCGCTGTACGCCGTCCACCGCGGACTGGTGCCGATCACCTCGGACACCACCACCGTCCGCATGCTCAACGTGAACACCGGGGCCCGCCTCACCGGCACCATCCCCACCCCCGGCCGGACCGCGCCCGACGAGGGCACCGCCGTGGTGCCCGGCACCGACGCGCTCGGGGTGCCGGTGCTGCTGGGGTTCCAGGACCCGGCCGGGTCCACCACCGGCCACGCCTTGCCCACCGGCCGTCCCCTGGACACCCTGACCGGGCCGGACGGCC
This sequence comes from Streptomyces javensis, assembly GCF_039525925.1. NCBI lineage: Bacteria > Bacillati > Actinomycetota > Actinomycetes > Kitasatosporales > Streptomycetaceae > Streptomyces > Streptomyces javensis. The sequence continues at coordinate 75,035 of NZ_BAAAIF010000030.1, forward strand.
CCGTCGAAGCCTCGCTCGTGGACGCGGGCGCGCCCGCCGCGCTCTTCGACGCCAAGGCGTTCGGCCTCGACGGCTCCGAGTCCCTGGCTGCGTTCGCCGCCGTGGTGCCCGCGCTCACCGTGCTGCGCCGCAAGGCGGCGCTCGCGATGGGGCTGGTACGCGAGGACGCCCCGGTCAGCCACGCGGTGCCCAAGGTCGGTGTCGTCGGCGGCCCCGTAACATATCGCACCACTCACGGCCCACAGGTCACCCAGGACCAGTACGACGTGGCCGTGCGCATGGTCTCCATGCACGCCCCGCATCCGGCGATCGGCCTCACCTCCGCCGTCGCCCTGGCGACGGCCGCCGCGACCCCCGGTACCCTCGCCCACCGCGTCACCCGGCAGACCGCCGACGGCACGCTGCGGCTGGGCACCCCCGCGGGCGTCATCACCGCCCGAGCCGTCCCCGCACCGGACGGCGCGTCCCCCACGGTGCTCCTGCACCGCGCCGCCCGGCGCATCGCCCGAGCCGAACTTCTCGTTCCCGTCCCGGAAGGACGCCCCGTATGAGCCGCAACGCCGCAGCGCCGGGCACCGTCGCCGCCCCCGACCGGCCCGGCCGCATCCGCCTGCTGCTGTCCCGCCTCTATGTCCAGTGCCTGCTCGCGGTCCTCGCCGGGGTCGTCGTCGGTTCGCTGTGGCCCTCCTTCGGGGCGGAGCTGAAACCGTTGGGAGACGGATTCGTCGCGCTGGTGCGGATGATGATCGCGCCGATCATCTTCTGTACGGTCGTCCACGGTATCGCGGCCATGAGCGACCGCAGAACGGTCGGCCGGGTGAGCCTCAAGGCGCTGGTCTACTTCGAGATCCTGACCACCATCGCCCTGGTCATCGGGCTGGTCGTGGTCAACGTCGTACGGCCCGGCAGCGGACTGCACGTCGATGTCTCCACCCTCAGCACCGACGGTCTCCCTGCCGAGGCGACCCAGGCCCATGAGAGCTTCGCGGACTTCGTCCTCAGCACCATCCCGGACACCCTCGTCTCCGCGCTGACCGGCGAGGAGATCCTGCCGGTGCTGCTCGTGGCGGTCCTGTTCGGCTTCGGTCTACAGGCCAGTGGCGAGGCCGGGGCGAGCATCACCGCGGGCGTCGAGAAGCTCTCCACGGTGCTGTTCCGGCTCATCCGCTGGATCATGCGGCTGGCCCCGATCGGCGCCTTCGGCTCGATGGCCTTCACCATCGGCAACTACGGCCTGGGCACCCTGCGCCATCTGGCGCTGCTGGTCGGGTCGTTCTGGCTGACCGCCCTCTTCTTCGTCCTGGTGGTCCTCGGCACCGTGATGCGCCTGGGCGGACTGCGCCTGCTGCCGTTCCTGCGCTACATCAAGGAGGAGCTGCTGATTGTGCTCGGCACCTCGTCCACCGAACCGGTGCTGCCGCGCATGATGGCCAAGCTGGAGCACGCGGGCGCCTCGAAGCCGGTCGTGGGCATCACCCTGCCCGCCGGGTACTCCTTCAACCTCGACGGAACGGCCATCTACCTCACCATGGGGTCGGTGTTCCTCGCCCAGGCCGTGGGGGTGGATCTCAGCCTCGGCCAGCAGCTGACCATGCTCGCCGTCATGCTGCTCACCTCCAAGGGCGCGGCGGGGGTGACCGGTTCGGGCTTCGTCGCCCTGGCCGCCACGCTCAGCGCCGTCCCCCATGTCCCGGTGGCGGCCCTCGCGCTGATCTTCGGCATCGACCGGTTCATGTCCGAGGCGCGGGCGCTGACCAGCCTGGTGGGCAATGGTGTCGCCACGCTGGCGGTGGCCCGCTGGGAGGGGCAGCTGGACGAGGCCAGGACCCGGGCCGTGCTCCGGGGCGACCTGCCCTTCAACCCCGATGACACGGCCACCGACGACCTCGCTCCCAAGGAGGAGCCTGCGGGGTCGCCCCGCGAACCCGTCCCCGCCATCGGCTGATCCCCTCCGACGTGGCCATCCGCCCGGGCCGAAGCGAACGCTTCGGCCCGGGCGTCGCTCGTCGGCCCGCCGTTTTCCGTTGCACGCGGGTAAACCCAGCAGTGCCATATGTGCAATTGCCGTCATCGACGAGGGTGCCTACGGTCGAGGCACAGACGGCGAAGCGCGCGCCAAGCCTCCCCTCTTTCACCATCCGCGGGAGCACTCATGTCCACGTCCACCGGCACCACCACCATCGACAGCGGCGTCGACGCCGCGTTGCTCAGCCGGGTCACCACGGCCGTCCGCGCCGCCGGTGACCTGCTGCGGGAGCGCCACACCCCACAGGCCCGCGGGGTGGCGCTCGACGAGATCGTCGCGGAGATCCACGCCAACGACGACGCGGTCCTCGACGTCCTGAAGGCGCCGCTGATGGCCGCCCGGCCGGGTGCGCGCTGGGCCGAGGACGAGCTGGAGGGCGGCGCGCTGCCGCCGGGCGAGTGGTGGATCGTCGACCCGGCCGAGGGCAACATCAACCATGTGCACGGCATGTCCGACTGGGCCGTGACCGCCACCCTCGTCCGCGACAACCACCCGGTGCTCACCGTCGTCCACCTTCCGCTGACCGGTGACTGGTACACCGCGGTGGCCCGTGACGGGGCCCGGCTGAACGGCGCGCCCCTGCGGGTGTCGGCCAAGACGGACCTGGGCGCGGCCCTGGTCGGCACGGGCCAGGCCCGGCCGGGCGAGGACGAGCGCACCTTCCACCGGATCGGCGCGTCGGTCACCCGGATGCTGATCCACGGCCTCGTCGTACGGGTCTCCGTACCCGCCACCCTCCAGCTGATCCAGGTGGCCGCCGGACGCATGGACGCGTTCTGGCAGTTCTCCGATGTGCGCTCGGGCCTGGTGGCCGGCGCGCTGCTGGTCGCCGAGGCCGGTGGGACCGTCACCGACACCCGGGGCAATCCCTGGGACCTGGCCAGTCGTGACTTCCTGGCCACCGCCCCCGGCATCCACGCCGAGGCCGTCTCCGTCCTGTCGTCCATCGTCTGACCGCCCGCCCCGGCAAGGAGTTCATTCGCATGACCACCATCGGCATCCTCGGCACCGGACGCGTCGGCAGCGGTCTCGCCCGCACACTCGCCACCGCCGGCCACCAGATCACTCTCGGCCACCGGCGGCCGCCCCGGGAGACCCCGGCCGACGAGACCGGCGCCGTCCCCGCGATCCGCCACGCCGACCAGCGCACCACCGCCGCCACCACCGACATCGTCATCAACGCCACCCCGGGCGACACCGCCCTGGAACGCCTCTCCGCCCTGCACACCGAGCTGGCGGGCAAGATCCTCGTCGACGTCTCCAACGCCACCCGGCACACCCCCGACGGACTCCCGTCGGACCTGTGCTATTCCGGCGGCAGCCTGGCCGAACGGCTCCAGCGGGCCCTGCCCACGACCCGGGTGGTCAAGACCCTCAACACCATGCTCTTCCCGGTCATGACGGCCCCCGCCGAGCTGTCCACCCCGCCCACCGCCTATCTCTCCGGCGATGACGCGGACGCCAAGGCCATCACGGCGGGCCTCCTCGCCGACCTCGGCTGGAAGCCCGAGTGGGTCGTGGACCTGGGCGACATCACCACCGCCCGTGCCACCGAAGCCCTCGTGCTGCTGGTGCCGCATGTGCTGCGCCGCCAAGGATTCCGGCCGTTCGCCGTCTCCCTGGCCCGCTGACCGCCCCACATCTCCGGCATCGCGGGGACGTGTCGTACCACACGCCGTGAAACATACCCTTGCGCATCGATAGAACCTCAGGCCAGCATCGACCGTCTTCTCTTCCGAACAGCCGCCGGACGAAGGACGCGCATGACAGGCAGAGACGGGGAGACGACGAGGAGCGCCACCACGGAACGGACGGACGCGGGGCGCCAGCCCAAGGGGCGCCGCCCGCTGCGGATCGCCCTGGTGATCGTGGTGTCGTTCCTCGTGCTGCTCGGCGGCGGAGTGGGCTGGCTCTACTTCAAGCTGAACGGGAACATCACCACCTTCGGGGCGGACGGCCTCTCCGACAACCGGCCGGAGGGGAACGCCGCCGGTCAGAACGTGCTGGTCATCGGCTCGGACACCCGGTCGGGCGACAACAGCGAACTGGGCGGCGGCACCGGAGACGTGGGCCGTTCGGACACCGCCCTGCTGCTGCACGTCTACGCCGATGGCAAGCACGCGGTCGGGGTGTCGATACCCCGCGACACCCTGGTCGACATCCCGCCGTGCCGGCTGCCCGACGGCAAATGGACCAGGACACAACGGAACGCCATGTTCAACTCGGCGTTCTCCGTGGGCGAGACCGCCCAGGGCAATCCGGCCTGCACCCAGAACACCGTCGAGAAGCTGACCGGGCTGCGCATGGACCACACCATGGTCATCGACTTCGAGGGCTTCTCCCGGATGACCTCCGCGGTCGGCGGGGTCCAGGTGTGCGTGCCAGAGGACGTCTACGAGCGCGATCTGAGCCCCAGCCGGGCCACCCGCGGCAAGCGCATCTTCAGCAAGGGGGTCCAGACGGTCTCCGGGCAGAAGGCGCTGGACTACGTGCGCATCCGCCACGGGATCGGCGACGGCTCCGACATCGGGCGGATCCGGCGGCAGCAGGCGTTCATCTCCGCCCTGCTCAAGAAGGTCAAGAGCCGGGGAATCGACCCGACCACGCTGTATCCGCTGGCCGACGCGGCCACCAAGTCCATGACCGTGGACCCGGGGCTCGGCTCCGCGAAGAAGCTGATGTCGTTCGCCATGTCGATGAAGGACATCGATCTGCACAACACCAAGTTCGTCACCATCCCCTGGCGCTACCAGGGCGAACGGGTCGCCATCGTCCAGCCCGACGCCGACCGGCTCTGGGCGGACGTCAGGGCCGACCGCACCATCGACGGGAAGGCGGCCGGCGGGAAGAAGGACGAGCCCCGGGACCCCGCCACGCCGAGTGCCACGTCCACCGTGTCGGGCGCGGGCATCAGCGTCGCCGTCTACAACGGCACCACCACCTCGGGCCTCGCCGCACGCGCCGCGGACACGCTCAGGAGCCACGGCTTCACCGTGACCGGCGCCACCAACGCCGGCACCCAGGACCACGCCACCACCGTGGTCGGCTACGGCCCCGGCGAGCGGGACCGGGCCCAGACGGTGGCCAAGCTCTTCCCCGGCGCCGGACTGCGCCCCGCCACCACCCCGGGGATCAGCCTCACCCTGGGCCGTACGTACCTCACCGCGCCCTCCCCCGACGCCTCCACCCCCTCCGCGCCCTCCACACCGTCCTCCCATGTGGCCGACGACGCCCGCTCCGCCGACGACGACCCCTGCTCCAATCTGTCCTACGGCTGACCGGATCCCCGCACGGTCCTCACATCCCGTTCAGGCATGGCCCACCACTCCCCGGGCATCAGGAAGATCAAGCCGCTCGCAACCACCGCCGAGCGAACCGCGTCTTCGTTGACGCCCGTACACCCGCACAACCGACTGAACACGTCATCGACCGGGCTCACTCACCCCGGCACCGCACAACAGCACGACGAAGGGGACGAACAACGTGGGCATCGTGAGCTGGATCATCCTCGGCCTGCTGGCCGGAGTCATCGCCAAGATCCTCCTCCCCGGGCGCGACCCGGGCGGGCTGGTCGGCACCACGGTCACCGGCATCGCGGGCGCGTTCGTCGGCGGCTGGATATCCGCGAAGTTCTTCGACCGCCCGGTCGAGAAGGATTTCTTCGACCCCGCCACCTGGGGCGCGGCGATCGGTGGCGCCTTCGTTCTGCTCGTTGTGTACCGCCTGTTGTTCGGCAATTCACGGAACTGACGCATCCATCGTGCTCATCCTGTCCGCCACCGCGACCGCGAGCCCGCGGATCGTACGGGCGGAGGGGGACCCCGGGTCGGCCGTGATCAGGACCACCTCCTGGTCGTCCTCGGGGACGAGCAGGACGTCGCAGTTCAGCCGGAGTGGCCCGGCCGTGGGGTGGTCGATGGTCTTGGTCCGGTGGCCGGGGGCGTGCACCGGACGCTCCTCCCAGATCTGCCGGAACTCCTCGCTGCCGGCGCGCAGTTCGCCCAGCAGCGCGGTGAGCGCCGGGTCCCGGGGGTAGCGGTCGGCGGCCCGGCGCAGCCGGGCGACCACGATGTGCCCGAACTCCTCGGCGCTGGAGCTCTCGTACGCGTGGCCCCGGCCGAGGAAGCGGCGGCGGGCGAGGTTGCTGTCCCGGCCGAGGCCGTCGCCGAGCAGGGCCTGCGCCAGCGGGTTCCAGGCGACCACGTCGTAGACCGCGTCGGTGACGATCGCCGCGGTGTCGGGCAGCCGCCGCAGCATCTGGGCCACATGCGGGCGGACCCGCCGCACCGCCCGGGCGCCCGGGGGCGCGCTCGTCCCGGCGAGCCGGAACAGATGGCTGCGCTCGGCGGGCGCGAGCAGCAGCGCCGCCGCCAGTCCGTCCAGGATGCGGGGCGAGGGCCGGGGGCCACGGGCCTGCTCCAGACGGGTGTAGTAGTCGACCGACATATGGGCCAGCTCCGCCACCTCCTCCCGCCGCAGCCCGGGCGTACGGCGGTGGGGGTCGGCGGGCAGGCCGATGTCCTGGGGGCGCAGCCCCTCGCGGCGGTCCCGCAGGAAGCGGGCCAGCTCCTGCCTCGGCATGCTGCCTCCTTCGGCTGACGGTACTGCCTGGGACAGGTTGTCCCTGGCAGGGTGAGCGTGGCCGGGCAACCCTTGGTGGCATGAACAATCGCACAGCACTGGTCACCGGTGCCAACAAGGGCATCGGCAGGGAAATCGCACGGCAGCTCGGTGCCGAGGGGCTCACCGTGTACGTGGGCTCGCGCGACGCCGAGCGGGGGCGGCGGGCCGCCCGGGAGATCGGCGGCGACGCCCGGCTGATGGTGCTCGACGTGACCGACGCGGACAGCATCGCCACGGCCGCCGCCCAGCTGGAACGGCTGGACATCCTGGTCAACAACGCGGGCATCATGGCGGGCGGCTCCACGGCGCCCGAGGCCGATCTCGAGGACTTCCGCCGGACCTATGAGACCAACGTCTTCGGTGTCCTCGCCGTCACCAACGCCTTCCTCCCGGCCCTGCGCCGCTCGGACGCGCCCCGGATCGTCAATGTCTCCAGTGGCACCGGCTCGCTGACCTGGAGCGCGGACCCGGAGCACCCGTTCGCCGTGTCCGCCGGGTCGGGCGCGGCCTATCGCTCCTCCAAGACGGCTCTGAACGCTCTCACCCTCTACACCGCACAGGCCCTGGCCTCCGAGGGCTTCAAGGTCAACGCGCTGGCCCCGGGGCTGCGCAGGACCGATCTGAACGCCCGTGCCGCCGAGAGCGACGGGGACCCGGCCGAGGGGGCGGCGGGCGCGGTCCGGCTCGCCCTGCTCCCGGACACCGGGCCCACCGGCGGGTTCTTCTCCTGGGACGGCACTCCGGCGCCCTGGTAGCCCCGGCTGCACACGGGCCGTGCGGTGGTCCTCTCGCCACCGCCCCGGTGTCCCCACCCGCTCCCGCCGACCACGTCAGTCAGTCGGCGGAGAGCTGGGTGTTCGGCACCCGCCAGGCGGCGATCACAAAGGCGATCAGGCCCACCGCGGCCCCGGTGAGGAAGACCACGCGCAGGGCGCTGACATAGCCCTCCAGGAACGGCTGCGCCACGGCCGGATCGAGGTGGTGGAGGAAGGCCGAGTCCTCCAGGTTCACGCTGCCGTCGGGCCGTACGACGCCCTTCAGCGCCTCCGCGTTCGCCGGTTCCCCGGCCAGCCTGCGGAACGAGGCGTCCTCGGAGGCCACCGCCAGGCGGTCGCTGATCCGCGAACCGGCCAGGGAGAAGAGGATGGACAGGAAGGCGGCGGCGCCCACCGTGCCGCCGTTGGAACGGAAGAAGTTCACCGACGCGGTGGCCGCCCCCATGTCCCGCCCGGGCACCTCGGACTGGGCGAGCGTGGTGATCGTCTGCATCGCGGCGCCCAGGCCCGCCCCCATGAACACCATGCCGATGGCCACGTACCACAGCGGGCTGTCGTCCCTCAGCGTGGCGAACACCAGCATGGCGACGGTGAGGGAGCCGACGCCCGCCGCCAGATGGATTTTGAACCGGCCCGTCCGTGACATCAGCCGGCCCACCACCAGGGTCACCGTGACATTCGCCGCCATGGTGGGCAGCGTGGCCAGGCCCGCCCCCATCGGGCTCATGCCCTTGGCCAGCTGGAGATAGAGCGGAAGGGTCGTCATGGCGCCGAACATGGTGATGCCCACGGTGAAGTGCAGCACGGTGCCCAACCGGAACGCGCGGATGCGGAACAGCCTGACCGGCAGCAGCGCGGCATCCGCCATCCGCCGCTCCAGCAGGACGAAGCAGATCAACCCGGCCACTCCCACCGCGTACATCACCAGCGCCCGGGGCGAGGCCCAGCCCCAGCTCCGCCCCTGTTCGGCCACGACGAGCAGCGGCACGATCCCGACCGCGAGCGTGAGCGCCCCGCCGTAGTCGAGCCGGTGCCGTACGGGCTGGTGGGGTATGTGCAGCACACGCAGGATCACCACGATGGCGAGGGCCGCCAGCGGCACGTTGACCAGGAAGATCCAGCGCCATCCGTCGATCCCCAGCAGCGTGGCGCGCCCGGCGAACACCCCGCCCACCAGGGGGCCGATGACACTGGACCCGGCGAACACCGCCGTGATGTAGCCCTGGTAGCGGCCGCGCTCCCGTGGCGAGGTGATGTCGGCGATGATCGTCATGGCGAGGGACATCAGCCCGCCACCGCCGAGGCCCTGCACCGCCCGGAACGCCGCGAGCTGATGGATGGACGTGGCGAATCCGCACAGCAGCGACCCGAAGGTGAACAGCACGATCGCGGACAGATAGACCGGGCGGCGGCCGTAGATGTCGGAGAGCTTTCCGTACAGCGGGGTGACGATGGTGCCGGTGACGAGATAGGCGGTGGTCACCCACGCCTGGGCGGTGAGGCCGTGCAGATCGTCGGCGATGGTGCGCAGCGCCGAGGAGACCACGGTCTGGTCGAGCGCGGCCAGGAACATGCCGAGCACCAGCCCGGACAGCACGGTGACGACCTGGCGGTGGGTCAGCCGGGCGGGGGTCTGGGGCTCGGTGGGCTCGGTGGTGGTGGATGAGGACGACATACGTACCTGCGAACCTTCTCTGCCGCGCGTGGGGGACGTAGCGGGGGCTGGATACCCGCGGGGAAGAGCGGGGCCCGGAGCCCGGGCGCCGGGGGCCCGGGCTCCGGAGCCGGGGGTTATCCGGCGAGCTTCTCCAGGTCGGGGACGGCGCTCTCGATCTCCGGCAGCGCCAGCATCTCCAGCCGCGCCCGGCGGGCCCGGGCCCGGCAGCCGTCGTCGGCCAGCACCTCGCGGCAGACGGCGGTGATGCCCTCCGGTGTGGGGTCGGTGATACGCCGGCCGAGGCCGAGCTCCTCGACCCGCTGTGCGTTGCCGGGCTGGTCGCCGAACTGGGGCAGCACCGCCATCGGTGTCGCCGTGCGCAGCGATTCGCGGATGCTGTTGAAGCCGCCGTGAGTGAGGAAGAGGTCCACGGATTCCAGCAGCAGCGGCTGGGGCAGCCGATCGGTGATGTGCACATGCGGCGGCACCCCGTCGGTGTCCACGGGGATGCCCCCGGTGGCGAGGATGACGGTGCACTCCTCCAGCCGGGACACCGCCTGGATCATGGTCCGCAGCGTCTGCACCGGGTCCGGCATCGGCATGGGCGACGCGGAGGCGCCCGCCTCGCGCGCCTTGTCGCGGAGCATGGGGATCGCGGTGCCGATGGCGGCGAACATCAGGGGCCGGTCGGTGGGCAGTTCGGCGACCCAGCGCGGCAGCACGGCACCGCGGTCCACGTCCACCGTCTGCCGGTAGGCCAGGGACGTCGGCAGGTGCTGGGCGAAGGAGAAGGCCGGGGGTACGCAGTCGATCCGCCCGTGCGGGACCACCGACAGCGGGTCTTGGGACGTGGACAGCCCGTGCTGCTGTCGCAGGGCGTTGAGGTGCGGCAGCACCTTGTCCGGGTTGAAGGTGTTGCTGCTCCCGGAAGGGGTGGGCAGCTGCGGTATACCGAGGGTTTCGGCGATGAGGCAGGAGCCGAGGTCCATGCCGTCGCGCAGGATGAGGTCGGGCCGGAAGTCGCGTGCCACGGGGAGCAGGGCGTCCAAGAGCGTTGTGGCCATCGGGCCGGACAGGACCTTGGCGACGACTCGCAGCAGGAAAGCCTGCCGTTCCGCAGCGTCCATCCGGGCCATGTCCGGCGGACCGTCCGGGCCGGCCTCCTCGGCCATCGCGGGGCCGAGGAAGGATGCCGGGGAGAGGTCGTCGAGGCACGTCGTCACCCGCACATCGTCCGATGCGAAGACGGCGGCGAGGGTCGGGGTGGTGGCCACCAGCACCTCATGGCCTGCCGCCGCGAGGGCCCGGGCCAGGGGAAGCTGGGCGCGGCCGTGGGAGGGGCTGCCGAGCGTAGTGAACATGACCCGCAACGCAGGGGCCTTTCTGTGGGAAGGGTCTCGTACGGCGAGGAAGGGGCGGGCGGGGCGGTCAGCGCGCCATCGCGGGCGTGCGGCCGATGCCCTCACAGCTGAGTCCGGCGCGGCGCAGCCGGTCGGGGTCCAGGAGGTTGCGGAAGTCGTAGACCACCGGGGACCCGAGCAGTCCGGCGGCGCGCTTCCAGTCGAGGGCGCGGAACTCCGGCCACTCGGTGAGCACCAGACAGGCGCGCGCTCCGCGGAGGGCCTCCTCTGGGGTGTCCGCGAGGGTGAGCAGATCGCTGAGGTCGGGGCGGGTCTCGCTGAGCGCGGGGTCGTAGGCGTGGAGGTCGGCGCCCCGCTCCTTGAGCAGCCGGGCGATGGCCAGGGCCGGTGAGTCGCGCAGATCGGAGGTGCCCGCCTTGAAGGCCAGGCCCAGCACCGCCAGCCGTACGCCGCGCAGCGAGCCGTCGCCCGGGGTGCATCCGGCCACCACGCGCTCCACGAGCCGCCGCTGGTGTTCGACGTTGGTCTCGATGGTGGCGCCCAGCAGCGGGAAGTCCACGCCCGACTCCTGGCAGATCGTCAGCAGGGCGTGGGTGTCCTTGGGCAGGCAGGAGCCGCCCCAGCCGGGGCCAGGTTTGAGGAAGGCCGAGCCGATGCGGGGGTCGTGGCCGATGCCCGTGAGCACATCGTCCACATCGGCGCCGAAGTGCTCGCAGAGCGTGGCGAGGTTGTTGGCGAAGGAGAGCTTCATGGCCAGGAAGAAGTTGGCCGCGTACTTGGCGAGTTCGGCGCCCGCGGCATCGGTGAGCACCAGCGGGGCGTCAAGACCGGCGTACAGGTCCGCCACCCGCCGCGCCGCGTCCCGGTCCGCGGCGCCGACCACGATGCGGTCGGGGTGGAGGAAGTCGCGCACCGCGTAACCCTCGCGGAGGAACTCCGGGTTGGACACCACGGTCACGTCGGGGCGGTCCAGCAGCGCGGCGACGCGCTCGGCGGTGCCCACGGGCACGGTGGACTTGTTGACCACCACGCTGCCGCTCGGCAGCGCGTCGCGGATCTGGTCCGCCACCGCCTCGACGGCGGCCAGGTCGGCGGCGCCACCGACGCCCATCGGGGTCGGCAGGCACAGGAACACCACGTCGGCGCCGGCGACCGCGGCCCGGGTGTCGCGGATGAACGCGAGCCGCCCGGAGTCCAGTCCCTCGCGGACGAGTTCGGGCAGCCGGGGCTCGAGGATGTCGACCTGTCCGCGCCGGAGCCGTTCGACCTTCTGGTGGTCGGTGTCCGCGCACACCACTCGATGGCCGAGGGTGGCCAGACAGGCGCCGGTGGTCAGTCCGACATAGCCGGTGCCCACCACCGCGACGCGTCGTATCTGCACAGGGAATCACCACTTCTGCTGGGGGTCAGATGCGGATGCGTGGCGAGGGCGGCACGGGGCCGCCCGGTCGGGAGACGAGCGGGCCGGACACCGTCGTCCGGCCGGGATCGCGCGCTGCGGCGACCAAAGTCACCACGCGTTGACAAAACATAACGCGCCGACCCACAGCTTGGTCAACAAGTGATGACAACAGTGGATGACTTCTGGACATGCGAGGCTGAACCGGCAGCATGTACGGCACGGTCCAGGCGGAGGTACGACGAGTGAACCGGGCAAGCGACACAGGAGGGTGCGACGACCACCCTCGCCGCGCCCGCAGATACGACGCGGCGGGCACGCGCAGCGCCCTGCTGGGGGCCGCGGCGCTGCGGTTCGCCAGGTACGGCTACGACGGCACCAGCGTGCGCGACATCGCCAAGGACGCGGGGGTGGACGCCGCCCTGGTCTACCGCTATTTCGGCTCAAAGGAGGCGCTGTTCGACGCCGTGTCGGCCAGCACCGGCATGTTCGAGCCGCTGCGCCATCTGCCGCTGGACGAGGTGTCGGCGTGGATCTGCGATGTGGTCTCCACGGGGCCCACCGAGGAGGAGGCCCCGCATCCGCTGCTGACCAAGCTGCGCTCCTCCAGCCGGGAGGAGACCGTCGGGCGGTTCCGCGAGGAAATCACCGAGGTGTTCTCGGAGGGGTTCGCTCGGCGTCTGGAGGGCGAGGACGCCGAGCTGCGGGCCGAGTTGATGGCGGCGTGGCTGATGGGCATCACCCTGCTGCGCCTGGCCATCCGCTCACCGGCGCTGGCCGCCACGCCGGACGACACCCTGCTGCGCTTCCTCCGGGCGGGTATCGACCCGCTGCTGGACGCGGGCCGCCCCGGGGGCGGGAGCGAGGACGGCTGACCCGCTCCTCGCTCCGCCCCCGGGGGCAGGGGAAGCCGCCACCGGCCCGCGGGTTCCCCTGCCCGCTCCTTCCCGCGGCGTCGATATGCGGCTCCGCCGCGTGGCAGGGGCTTCGCCCCTGGACCCCGCGGTCAGACGTTCGGCACGCGCAGCTTGTCCCAGCTGGTCTTGCCGGGGACGCCGTCCGCGTCATCGCCGGAGTAGCCCAGCTTGCGCTGCCAGGCCGCGTAGGACTTGCGGTCCGCCTCGGTCCACTCCGGGCTCGGGCCCTCCTCGTAGCGTCCGCAGCCCTCGGCCACCAGCCGCTTGCCCATCGCCGTGATGATCTTGCTTTCACGGCCGTCGCGGAAGAAGTCGGCGCCCGGGAACGGCTCGTAGGTCGCCGGTGGCTTGGGTGCCGGGCCGTCCGGTTTGGCGCCGAGCCGCTTGGCGACGCGGCTGCGCATGCTGTCCATCGTGAAACCACGCGGGTCGACCTTGCCCGGCTGCCACTCCAGATGGCCGATCACCGAGCGCTGGGTCCAGCCGTGGGCGCGGCAGATGGCCGCGGACACCTTCTCGATCGCCAGCTTCTGCGCCTCCGGCCAGGGGTCCTCGCCGTCGCCGAGGTTGATGCACTCGAAGCCGTAGAAGTGGCGGTTGCCGTCGGTGTCGGCCTCGTTGTCGGGGGGCAGCGCGGATTCGTTGACGACGGCTCTGAGCACATCGCTGTCGCCCAGGCCCGCGTGGTTGGCGCGGCCGTTGCCGACCAGGTGGACCGCGCCCGCCTTGTCGATGACGCCGTGGCACAGCGGCCCCGGCAGCGAGGAGTGCCCCTCGTAACACAGCTCCACGGAGGAGTCCGTGCCCTTGGTGACGGTGTGATGGATCATCACACCGTTGACCGGCCCCCAGGGGCCCTTGCTGTTGCGGTTGTGAGTCCGCCAGTCGCGGTACTCATGGACTTCCAGTCCCTCGTCGCGAAGCGCCTTGAGCAGACGGTCGGCGGTGAGCGGCGTGGCCATGGTGGTGTGCTCCTTAGGGATGAGGCATGGTGATGTACGGATGCCACGGGCACGGAACTCAATCGGCTCCGCACCGGGGCTACGCTTCCGGTTCGGCGTCCTCCCTGGCCCTGGTCTCGGCCGCCGCCTCGGCCTCCGCCGCGAGCGCCGACGCGTCCGCGGCCGGGGCGGGCACGGCCAGCGGCCCGAACACCATCCGCAGGTCCAGCTCCGCCTGCTCGGCGGTCACCCACGCCAGGGGCGCGTAGTGCGCCTGGATCCCGTCCGGGGCCCGGAGGAGCGGTTTGCGGGCCGCGTTCACCGGCCACTCCACGCCGCCCGTTGCGGTGCGGGCCGGGATCAGCCAGTGGTCCCCGGAGCGGTAGGCGCCGTCGGGGGCGAAGTACACCTCGACCCCGTCCTCCAGCGGCAGCCAGCGGCCCTCCTCGACCTTGAGCGCACCGCGCTTCAGCCGCGCCGCCGCGCCCTTGCGGGGGCGCCGGGCGGTCTCCCGGTGGTCCCAGCGGCGCAGGAACGGCCGCAGCTCGGGGCGGCGGCCGACGCCCGGCTCGGGCTCACCGGACAGCCGCACCCGCCGCCCCGGCAGGTCGACCTCCTCCACCCGCAGCAGCGGCAGCGGTTCGCCCCGGCTGGTGTAGGCGGTGTCCACGAACTCCACCAGGTCCCCGACGCCCAGGTCCAGCTTGTCGTCGCTGCCCAGCGACGCCAACTCGACCCAGGTGCCGTCGAGTTCATCGACCGGGAAGACCACCGAGCCGTTCTCCCGGGACCATTTGAAGGTGGCCTCCTTCGCCGTGCCGCCCTCGTGGATCTCCACCCGGTACAGCTGGTTCTCCGGCCCCCGGTAACGGGCGTCCGGGCGGACCAGGCAGGGGTCCTGGTCCGCGTGTTCCGGCCGCTCGGCGCGCGCCGCCAGCCGGGACCCGGGCGCCGTGGCCTTCCGCACCCACGCCTCGAACGCCTTGCCCACCTGCTCCTTGCTCGCCCCTCCCGGGTTCTCCAGCTCCAGCGCCGTGCTCTCCACCGGCAGCACCTGCCAGACCACCTTGACCCGCGCCGCCGTGTCCGGCATCGCCGACCCGAGGGCCACTTCGCGCAGCGCCGGGTCCTCGGCGGCGGTCACCGACCGCTCCCACACCTTCAGGGCGACCAGGAACGGACGCTGCTCCGGCAGCCGGTCGCCCGGCCGCTCCGGGTCCCGGTAGGCGTCGGGCTGGTCCCAGTAGGTCCAGGTGGCGGGCGGCTCGTCGGGCTCGGGCGGGTCGGCCTCGCCCTCCGTGCCGGAGGCCCCGTCCGCCGCCTCGTCGTCGACGGCCGCGCCGGGCAGCGGCCGGGTCGCGTCGCACAGGATGCCGTCCACGTAGTAGCGGCCGCCCTCGATGATCAGGTCGTCCAGATCGCGGCTGCCGCCCTTGAACCGGATGTGGAATCCGGCGTCCCCGGACGGGCCGCCGTGCTGCCCGATCAGGTCGGCGGCGAGCGTACGGGCCTGGTGGAGCTGGATCGCGGTCTGCTCGTTGGCGTCGGCGTCGAGCTGTACGCGGCCCTGCTGGGCGACGACGGCGGAGTAGCGCCGTTCGGGCCGGAAGGTGAGTCGGGAGAGGTCGGCGTGCATGGAAGGGGTCCCCCTCGGAAGGTTCGGAAGTCTGGCGGGCGCGGGTCGGGGCATCGGTGTCGGTGGCACATCGGTTCACGTCACAGCGATGACTCCCGCGTCCGTGCCCGCCGGCGCGTACTCCGCGAGCCGTGCCCACAGGCTGTCCTCGCGCTGCGGCTGGTACAGGTCGTGGAAGGCGCCCAGCTCGGCGCCGTCCTCGGCGCCCCGGCGGATCTCCTCCGCGCATCCGGCCGCCAACTGCCCGTACACCGGGGTGCCGTAGCGCTCGCCGCTGAACAGCGGCCGCACCCGCCACGCCTGCTCCGCCCCCACCAGATCCGGCTGGCAGCGGTGGCGGCGCGGGGTGCGCGAGCCCGGCGGCACATAGCTGAACCGCAGACATCCGACACCGCGCCGGGCCACGTGCATCCGCCCGGTGAAGAGGCTGTTCTCACCGATCCGCACGGCGTGGGTGTGCACTTCGCCGATGACGGTGGTGCGGTGGGCGTGCAGTACGGCGTGGGCGTGGCGGCAGTCCGGGGCGGACAGCGCCGGGCGGTCGTGTCCGGTGGCGTCCAGGATGGAGTCGCGGATGTGGAGGGCGAGCGGATCGGTGCGCACCTCCTCGCCGATCACCTCGATGGTGCCGAGAACGCTGCGCTCGATCTGGACACACGCGGTGGTGCGCTCCAGGACCAGGCTGGGCTCGTCGGGCGAGCGCGGCTCGCACTCCGGCTCCAGGGACCAGCCGGGGACGAGGGTGCAGTGGCGCAGCACCACGGCGCCGACCGGCCCGGTGACATTGAGCCCGCGTCCCGCGATCAGCAGCCCGTCCAGCACGATGCGCGGCGCCTCGCCACCGGTGTTTCCCTGCTCCTCCCGGGCCCGGATGTTGAGCGCGTCGGGGCGGTTGCTGTACCAGTCCAGCAGCCGGATCACCGGCCGGGTGCCCTCGGCGGCGCGCAGTTCGAGCCGGTCGCCCGGGTCCAGGTCGAAGTCCAGCTGCTCCTGGTAGGCACCGCTGTGGGTGATCTCGATGATGCCCTCCGGGCCGCATCGCCCGCCCCGCCGGTCGTGCCGCCACTGCCGGTACGCGTCCATGATCCGCTGGTACGCGCACCCCGGGCCGACCCGGTAGACCTCCGCGGTCGGGGAGGTCTCGCGGTCGTCCCGGTCGTACTCCCCGCCGCCCATGTCGTCGGGGTACGCGTAGTGGTAGGTGACCCAGACGCCGTGGCGGGGCGCGGTGCGCGAGCCGAAGGCGATCCGGCCGAGCTCGGGGTCGATGACCACCTGGCCGCGCTTGGCCCGGTAGCGCCAGTCCGTCAGATCGGCCACCACGATGTCCGAAGGCGGTACGGGCTCGTCGTGGCCGTCCCGCCAGATGGTGAAGCTCTTGCCCGGTCCGTAGTCGTCGAGGAGATGGTCGGCGAGCTGACGGCGACGGATGTAGGCGGGCACGTTGTCGATGGACGCGATGTGCGAGGCCGACGGCTCGGGTTCGGGGCGGGTCACCAGCGGGGTGTCATTGCCGAGGATCGAGAAGGTATAGAGGTTGCGGGCCCGGTCGATGCAGTACGCGGGCGCCCTGGTCACGCGGTACGGCTTCAGCCGCCACACGAACAGCCCGACCCCGGCCGGGGTGTGGCCGCCCTGTCTGCGGCGGGAGCCCGCGCGCCGTACGTCCACCGAGCGCGCCACCGTCCCGAACGGCCCGCCCGCCAGGTCCAGCGCCGCCCCGTCCCGCAGCTCGGCGAGCCGGCCCCGGGAGAGCCTGCGCGGGTCCGCCGCCGCGCCGCCGGTCCCGCCGTAGAGCTTGACCGGCTGCTGGTGTGCGGTGAGCCGGGAGAGTTCGACGGCGCGGGCGGGCCATCCGGCCACCGACGCGGAGAGCTCCTCCAGCAGCGCGAGCGTGCCCTTGCGCCGCCGGTAGGCCACGGTGGCGGCCACGTCCCGGCGCGGCGCCAGCGCCTCGGCCAGCCGCGCCAGGGAGGCGTCCGGCGGTCCGCCGTCGCGCAGTCCGGTGGCCAGCACCCGCTCGTAGCCGGGCAGCGGGCGGTAGCCCACCAGATCGCCCAGATACGGCAGCACCCATGCGGTGGCGGTCTCCACGAACCAGTCGTCGTAACTGTGCTCAACCCCGTCCCGCACCCGATCGACCTGCTCGGCGAGCACGGCGAGCAGGGCGCGCAGGGGCTCGCCCGCCTCGGCGTCCCTGAGGCGATGCCACTGCGGAAGCAGTTCGGCGAGCCCGTCCGGCTCCCTGCTCATGAGGTGACCTCCGTGAGGATCAGCGTGTCCGGCACATCGGGTGAGAAGATCGCGAGCCGCGCCGGGCGGATGCCGCGGAACACGGACACCGAGCGGCCCTCGGCCAGGCGGCGGGTGTCGGTGATGTCGGGGTTGAGGCGCAGCAGTTCGGCGAGCGGGATGCCGTGGCGTCCGGCGATGTCGGTGAGCGTCTCGCCGTCGGTGGCGGTGACCCGGTAGGTGTCCTCGGCGTACTCGGCGGGCCGGGCGGGGACCACGGCGCCGGGCTCGGTGAGCCGGGCGGCCAGATCGGCCAGTTCCCGCGGGGTACCGGCGGCCGGGACGCCGGTGAAGGCGTCCACGTCCACATAGTCCACTCCGGGCACCGACTGGGCGGTGGCCAGCACCTCGGAGAGCGCGGCGGGCTGTCCCAACTCACGTCCCGGATAGCCGAGTTCGCGCAGCAGGGCCTGGCGCAGCCGGGGTTCGACCAGCTCCCAGGAGTGGTCCGGCGCCACCTTCACCCGTGCCACCAGCACCAGCAGCACCAGTTCCCGCACATCCACCCGGACCGGCAGCCGGGTGTCCCCGTACGCGGCCAGCGAGGCGCGCAGGGCGCGCAGCACCTCCGCGTCCGCGCCGATCGGCGCGTCGTCCACCCCGGCCACGGTCACATGGAGCACCCTGCGCCGACCGTCGAAGAGTTCGCGGGCGGCGGCCCGGCCGATGCCCGCGCGGGACCGGGCGAAGTCCTCGTAATCCTGGACGGAGACCAGCCGGTCGAGCGCGGAGACCGCGAGCGGGACGGTGCGGCGGGTCAGGCCCGGGCCGTCGCCGTCCGCGCCGCCGGTGGCGGGCTGCGGATTGGTGACGGCGGTGACGCCGAGGGGCCGGGTGAGGGCCTGGGTGATGCGGTCCGCGGGCACGTTGGCGGCCTCGCCGGTGCCGAAGCGGTAGCGGGCCCGTACGTTCTCGTGGCCGCCGGGCAGCCGGGCGCCGTGCGCCCCGTCGCCGAAGGTCACCGTGGTCCGCCCGTCGCCGGTGGTCCCGGTGACGTAGACGCGCTCACGGGGTCCGCGTCCGGCGAGGCTGTCCACCCGGTGCCACAGCAGCCCGTCGACGCGGATCTCGAGGGCGGGGGCGGCGCCCAGGGGGTTGTCCGCGGGGAGCCAGGTCAGCGGCGACTGCCACAGCGTGAAGGTCTGGTTGGCCACGGCCGGGTCGCCGCTGCCGATGGGCTCGTCCCGACTCTCGCCGTGCGTGGCGGGCACGACGTTGCCCTGGACGCGGACCGTCTCGCGGCGGTAACGGTAGGCCAGATCGGCGGTGAGGGTGAGAGTGGTGTGCACATGGTCGCCGGGCAGATCGGGGTCGACGCGCTGGTCCACGGCGGCGATCACCGCCAGTTCCGTGCCCCGGACCCCGGTCGGGGCGCCCGGACCGGCCGGACCCGGGAGGTCGGCGCGCTCACCGGAGACGACGATCCGGCGGCCGGGCCGCAGCCCGTCGTACAGCTCGGCGAGCTCGATCTCGTTGCCGTGCACATCCTCGCCCAGCAGCTCGTCCGCCGGTCGCAGCGGCTCACCGCCCGCGTGCACGGTGGTGTCGCGGATGGCGGAGAGCAGCACATCGTGTTCGTCGAGCCACGGGTCGGCGAGGGTCAGCTGGGTGCCGCGGCCGGTGATGCCGTAGTTGGTGTACGCGGCGGTGCGCACGGCGACGACACGGGTGGTGAGGGAGGCGAGCTTCTTGTCGCCCGGGATGCCGTCCGGCTCGCCGGAACCCTTGCGGGGGCGCTCGACGGCCACCCAGCTGCCGACCGTGATGGAGTCCTGGACCGAATCCAGTGGCAGCACATAGCGGTTGGTGGGCTCGGGCACGGTGGCGATGCCGATCTCGACGGCCGGGGGCTCACTGCCGGGGGTGAACCGCAGCGTCAGTTCGTAGGACCCGTAAGTGATCTGCTTCGGGGGTTCGCCACGGCTCAGCATCCACTGCTGGGTGTCCCCGTTGTCCACGACCACATGCACCCGCCCGTCCTCGGCGGGCCGGGACACGAACAGGGTGAGCGCGGGCAGTCCGGGCAGCAGGGTGGCGGTGACACCGGGCTCCTGCGAGTCGGTGGGACGGCCCCGGAGCCAGCCCAGGTCATGGTCCTGGCCGGTGCGGGTGGACAGCTGGATCTGGCCGGGGCCCAGCGTGAACGAGATGGTGTTGGGCAGATTCTCGCTGCGCTGCCATGACGTCCCGGTCTCGATGTGCTGGAACTCCGCCTTCACCGGCACCTTGCCCGCCGTGTCGTACACGATCCGTACGGCGGTCAACTCCCCGCCGGTCAACGGCCAGTCGGTCTGCCGGATGACCCGGCCCCGGTCGTCCTGCACCGGCTTGAGCGGCGCCATCGCCCCGAAGGGCGCGGCCGTCACCCGCAGCGCCAGCAGCTCGCGCAGCAGCGGGAGGGTCCCGGGCGGGGCGGTGGCGGGCGGGGCGGCCCGGCGCCACGCGGCGTACATCCCGCTCCCCACCCTCGGGTCGAGGGCGGAGAGCAGCCCGGCGGCCAGGTCGGAGCCGGGCCCGAAGAGCCGCCCCGGATCGTGCGCCGCCGTGGCGCGGGCGCCGGACGGGGGCCGTACGACACGGGTGCGCAGGGCGGGCAGGACGGCGCCGAGCGCGCGCAGGGCGGCGGTGCCGTGGGCGGGGCCGTGGGTCCCGGTGGCGGAGCCGTGGGTCCCGGTGGCGGAGCCGTGGGTCCCGGTGGCGGAGCCGTGGGTCCCGGTGGCGGAGCCTTGGGTCCCGGTGGCGGAGCCGTGGCTTCCGGTCGCGCTGCCGGCCGCGGGCCGGTCCTCGGCGAGCTGGGACCGCAGCCGCACCTCGCCGGACCCGGCGGCGTCCAACTCCGCCGCACGCTCGCGCAGTTCACCGACCACCGCTTCCAGCCGCTCGAACCAGGCGGCCACCTCCTCGTACGGGGCGGCCAGCACCTGCGCCTCCGCCAGCCGGTCATGCGGTTCGGCGAGCCGCCGGGCGAGCTGTCCGGGCGTGGTGATCCCGTCCAGGTCGCCCCGCAGCGGCGCCAGCACCTGCGCGTCGAACTCCTCGATCAGGCGGCTGACGGGACGCGGATCGGGGTGGTCCGGCGTGGGCTCGGCGTCCCCCCGGTCGTCCGGGTCCTCGTCCGCCTCCGGGTCGGTGATCCACCGCCGTACCTCGTCCACCAGCTCCTTGAGGGACGGCGGGGCGGACTCCGGCAGCCCGATCGCCGTCACGTCCTCCTCACGGTCGACGGTCACCCGCGCCACCGGCAGCAGCAGCCGCTTGCCGCCGCCCCCGGACTCCGCCGTCCCGCCGAAGACGAGGAGCAGCTTGTCGCCGACGGTCAGCCCGAGCGAGGTTCCGGACACCAGCAGCTCGGAGCGGCGCCGCAGGTCGTCGGGGCCGATCAGGGCGGGCCGGCGGCGGCGCACCGCCAGTTCGTTCCACGCCCAGCGGGCCGTCAGCTCCTCGCTGGTCTCGAAGGTTTGCGACTCCTCGTCGGAGGCCGCCGGGACGCTGTGGCTGATGGCCCCGCGCGGAATCGTCACCACCACGTCCTCGGCGCGCGGATCCCGGTCCAGGGTGTACGCGAGGTGGGTGTCGGCGGCCACGCCCGGCCGTGGCACATGCCCCACCAGCCGGCCCAGCAGGGCGAGCGAGCGGGGGTCGCGGGCGGTGCGCAGATAGCCCTCGTCGGCGATCCGCTCGGAGTGGAAGGTCAGCAGGTCGCCCAGGACCGCCCAGGCGTCCAGCAGCCCGATGGCCGGGTCGTCCGGGGTGCGTACGGTCAGGCCGCGCAGCGCGGGGTAGGCGGGCGAGGCGAGCCGGTCGAGCATGGCGGCCAGGAACGAGCCGTAGTCGCCGACGCGATAGTCCAGGGCGGTGCGGCCGGGCGGGTTGTGCGGGATACCCGGGGCGGCCCGGCGCTCGTCGTGGCCGCCGCAACTGCAACCGCAGCCGCGGCCACCGGAGTTGACGTGGTCGGAGTGGTCGGGGTGGTCGGGGTGGTCGCTCATCGGGCCCCCTTCAGCTCGATGACCAGGCGGCCGTTCTCGGGCCGTTCGGGGTCGTTGTCGCATTGGGCGATCTCCAGGGGGCCGATGCGCAGGATGCCCTCCTCCAGCGCCTCGCCGTGTGATGTCTCGTACGAGGTGCCGTCATCGGGCTCCTTCGGCCCCTCCAGCCCCTCGTGCCACAGCCGCCGCAGCCGGCTGACCTCGACGCGTCGCACCCCCGGCACCGCCGCGGCGACCGCCACCAGCCGGCTGAGCCGCACCGGTTCGCCGAAGGTCAGCGCGTCGGGGTGGAAGAAGCCGAGCCGCCCGCCGGAGAGCCGACGGCTCCCCAGCGCCCGGTACAGCTCGGCGAGGATCTGCCCGTGCTGGTGTCCGGGCGCGGCGCACACCTCGAGCGCGATGTCCAGCGGCACGGCGCGGGCCGGGCCGACCACCAGGTCGTGTCCGATCCGGCGGTAGCCCTCCAGGGCGTGCGCGACCGCGTCCAGGAGGGCGGGGGGCGGTGCCCCGGTCCCGTACGCGTCGATGGCGACATGCGCCTCCCGCACACTGCCGGTCCAGCGGATCTCCGCCGCCGCGCGTTGCACCCCGGGCAGTTCGGCGGCGAGCGCCGCGTAGTCCTCGGCGGTGATGGCCCGGTGCCGGGTGCGCCTCAGATCGAGCGGGGCGAGCTGGCGGACCTGTTCGACCGGCTCGGGCTCGGTGCCGCCGACGGCGGGCAGCGGATTGCGCACCCCGGCCACGGGCAGGGGCCGTCCGCTGGCAGCCTTTTCCGGGCGTTCCGGATCCCGGCACAGCACCAGGTGGTTGATGGCCTCGGGGCCGACGTTGCCCGCCGTGCCACCGCCGGTCCGGTAGTGGACCGCGAGGCGTGCCCCGGGCCTCGGCACCGCGCCGTACCGGCCGTCGCCAAAGCGCAGCGCGATGCGGCCGTCGTCCTCCAGCTCGCCGACGAAGTGGCGGTCCCGGGGGCGGGAGGTGAGCAGATCGCGGCGCGGTGTCCAGGTCTCGTCGCCGTCCTCGATCGTCACGGCGGGAAGCGCGGCCCGTGGATCCTGGACGAGCGCGGCGGCCGGACCGTGCAGCACCGGATCTTCCGGGCGCAGCCCGGCGGCGTACGCCCGGCCCCAGCTGTGCGCGATCTCCCAGGCGATGCGCCCGTCCAGGACGGTGCCCGCCCGGGCCCTGGCGGTCAGTGCGGCCAGGCGCCCCAGCTTGGCGTCGAGCAGCCGGTCGCAGCGGTGCAGCAGCTCGCGCAGCGCGCGGACGGGGTGGCGGGCCAGTTCGAGGCGCTCCAGGACCCGCGGCCCGAACAGGACGGCCAGCTCGGCGATCTCCTCGTCCGAGAGCCCGTCGCGGTCCCGGGCACTGCGCCACAGCTCCGTCAGCCGCTCCCGCACCCGCCCCGGGACGGCGGCCAGGTGCTCGGCCTGCCCGGCCGCGATATGGCGCGGATCGGGGAAGGGCACGGCCTGGGTGACGGGCGCCTGGTGCAGTACGGGCCGGAAGCGCGGCACGATCCCGGGGTAGACGGACTGGGCGAGAAGTGTCCGCAGGGCCTCGGCCTGGGCGTACGCGGTGCCGGGCACGACCTTCTCGCGCCGCTGCCCGGCCGCCTCCAGACCGATCCCGGCCCGGCCGGTCGCTTCCAGGCCGACGGTGGTGATCAGCTCCCGTACGTCGTCGGGGGTGAGCTGCCGCCCGTGGCGGGCCCGCTCCAGCAGGAAGTCGATGAGCCGCGCGGGGGCGTTCCCGGCGTCCTTGTCGAAGCAGCCGAAGGCGGGTGGGTCACAGGACCCGGCGACGGCGGGTACGGGCGGCACGGTGAGGGTTTCCGGTGTGCCGCAGCAGAAGGTCAGAGAGCGGCCGTGGTCGACCAGCACCACATTGCCGCGCGCCACGCTCACGTCCTCGACGGGCGCGCAGTCCGGACCGCCCCGGGTGGCCAGGCACAGCGGGAAGGCCAGCGCGTCCTCCCGCGCCCAGGTGACCTCGAGCACCGGCTGCTCGGCGAGCCGGTCGACGGCGGGGGTGACGGAGGTGAGGCGCACGGCCTGCCGGTGCGACGGGTCGGCGTCGCCGGGCATCCCGGAACGCGGCCCCCGCACCTCCTCGAAGAGCAGCAGATCGCCGGGGCGCAGATCAAGCACGCGGGCCCGGCACTCCTCGTCGGCCCACGCGTCGCGCAGGGTCGCGGACGTGGCGCCCACCGGCAGCGAGCACACCTCGCCGCCCCAGGTCCACAGGCGGATGCGGTGGTGTTCCGGCCGCAGGTGGAGGGGTCGATCGGTGACGACGGGCTCGAACACCTCCACCGATCCGCGCTCATCGAGCACGGCGAGCTCCCGGTCGTCCAGCACGGCCCCGATGTCCGGCCGGTCCAGCGGGCCGAGCGTACGGATGTCCACGGCGGCGAAGCGGTACTCCCCCGGGCTCAGCGTCAGCGGCTCGACCGTCTCCACGGTGACGAAGGCGCGGGCGTTGCAGCCGTCGTGCATCGGATAGTCGATGAGCCGTACGTGGCGGCGTACGGACACCCGGCGGCGGGCGGTGTCGAGATACGCCTCGGTGGCCACCGCGTCCTGCTGGTAGCTGATCTGGTCCGCGGTGTAGGCGAGCAGCTCGACCAGGGTGATGCCGAGGTCGGCGGCGTTGCGCTCGACCCACTCGGGGGTGGTGAGGCGGAGCCGGTCCAGGACGACCTGGCGGAGGGTGTCGTAGTCGCGGGCGGTGTAGTCGATGACGGGAGCGGGGTGGAGGGCGGCGGGGAGGGGCGGGGTCTCGTCCTGGCAGTCGAAGAGGGTGGGGCAGTCTGGCCGGAAGGTGAACTCGGCGGAGTAGTACCGCTGGTCGAAGCCGGGGAAGGGCTCGGTGCCGGGGCGCCCGTAGGGGTCGGTGTCCACGAGGGAGAGCCGGTAGGTGGAGGTGTCCCCGGCCCGGTCCACGGTGACGTACAGCTTGTCGTCGAGCTCGGGGTCCTCCTCGCGCTCGACGGAGATCTCCATGACCTCGATGCCGGTGATCCGGCGGCCGCCGTCGACGCGTACGTTCTCCGGGCACAGGCCGTGCGGGGCCTTGCCCAGGAAGGTGACGGTGAGGGTGACGCCGTCGTCGCCGACCTCGACGGCGTCGACCCCGTTGAGGTGGGCGGCCCTGATGCGATCGCGCCGTGACGCGGTGGAGGGGTGGCTCACGCGGCGCCCCTCCCCTCGAACACCTCATCGCGCAGGCTTGCGGTGGCGCGCACCACATACCGCAGATGGACGCGTACGACGTTCTCCTCGCTGACCACGTCCAGGGACTCCACCTCGATCAGCTCGCCGAGCCAGCGCTGGAGCGACGCCTGGACGGACAGCCCGACGGCGGAGGCCAGTTCGGGGCTGTTGGGCGTGAAGACGAGGTCGAGCAGCCCGCAGCCGAAGTCCGGCCGCATGACGCGTTCGCCGGGGCTGGTGAAGAGCAACTGCTCGATCAGATCGCGTATGTGGTCGTCGTGGTCGGCGTGCGCGGTGCGCCCGCGCCGGTCGATACGGAACGGGAAGGCGATGTCGGTCCGTACGGTGTGTGTTCTGCCGGTCCGTGTCCTGCCTGTCGGTGTCCTGCCTGTCGGTGTCCTCATCCGCACCTCACCCCTTGCCGCGCGGCGGAGACGACGGGTGGCCCCTGCGGCACGAGCCCCGCGCTGAAGCACTGTGCCGAGGAGGTGTCGAGCAGGACGGGCACGCCGTCGATCAGCACTGTGTCGCGGTCCGGAGTCCACCGGACGGTGGTGCACGGCAGCGGGACGCGGTCGACGGTGTGCGGGCAGCCGACGACCGTGAAGACGTCGTCGGCGGATGGCATGGGCTGCCCGTCGAGCCGCACACCGGACGACGACGCACCGGATGCCGCCTGTACGCGTCCGCCGTGCGGGCAACTGATCACGGCGGTATGGCTGACGAGGTTCCCGGAATTCCCGGACACGTCGCTTGTCCCTCCCCGTTCGCTGCGTTCGCTGCTGACAATCGCTTCTTGTGGCTATCGCTTCTTGTGGCTATCGCTTCTTGGGCACGGTCAACCGGCCCTTGTTCAGGTCGACTTGGTCCCCGAAGAGGGAGACGGAAGCCCCCTGGCCGTTGTCCATGTGCACCCCGGTCGCGTCGATCCTTATGTACGCGCCACCGGGAGCCTGGAGCAGAATGCCCTCGGCCGGAACGTCGGACATCACGATCTTGTGCTTCCCCGGTGTCTGGATGACGACGGGGTGCGCGGTGGCCGGATCGGACCGCGCGTCCTCCGGGAGCTGGTCCCGCGCCCCGAACCAGCACCCCGTCCAGATGGGGAAGCTGGGGTCGCCCTGCTCGAACTCCACCCAGACCCCCGCCCCGACGGACGGCACGACGTATTGCCCGGCGGGCCGCTGCTGCTCCCCGGTGAAGGGGAAGCAGGGCATGGCCCAGGTCGACGGCTCATCGCCGAGGACATCGGGCACCTCGACGGTGATCCGGCCGATGCCGAGCGGGTCCTGGTTGTCCCGCACCCGGCCCCGGAATTTGCCGAGGAAGCGGTTGTTGGGCGTGGCCGCCATAGGGGCTCCTTGAGGGCTTAGGGCCGAACGGTGTCGCTCCGGGCGATGAGCCCTTCGCGGGTGAGCGTGAAGTTCTGCTGGAAGGAGCCGGGCCGGAGGTGGTGGGTGACGGTCTTGACGTAGTACTCCCCGTCGTAGGTGACCCCGGCTCCCCGGACGCCGACGAGCTGGCGTGGCTGGAGGATGTACCCATGCCGGTTGACGTCCAGCGAGCCGGAACCGGAGATGGCGTCGGCGGTGGTGGCGGCCCTAGCCAGCGCCTCGGCCTCGGCCTGCGCCCGGTCCTTCTTGGCGGTGCCGGAGAGCGTCTTGCGCTTGAGGGCCGGGGTGGCCCGTTTGCCGAGGGGCGGCCGGAGAGGGCTGATGTCGGGCTGGGCGAGGAGGGTGGAGGTGCGGGTGGCGGGGTCCTGCACACGGGCCTGGGGCTCCTCGCGGGCGGTCCCGTCGTAGGCGAACGTCAGCTGGTCGACGGTGGAGTTGACGTCCATGTTGACGGTGAGGGCGTGCTGGGCCGTGCCGACGCGCTTCTCGGGCCCCCAGTAGGCGGTGGAGACGCCGGCCACGGGCCCGGGGATGAGGTAGAAGACATAGCCGTTGGCGTGGGCGAGATCGGTGACGTACTGGAGGTCGGTGCCGGTCTGGTAGTCCACGCGGCGCTGTGCGTTGGGCGGCTGGAGGATCTTCTCTTTGACGACGTCGGCCTCGATGCCGTAGTCGGTGTACTTGGTGAGGATGCGGGTGACGCGCTGCCAGGGTGAGAGGTTGGGGTAACGGTCGGCCCGCTCCTCGAGGTCCATGAGGAGGGTGAGGTCCTCGCCGGTGACGGTGAGGGTGGTCTGCCCCGGCTGATTGCTGGCCCCCACCTCGTGGCGCACGATGAGCCCGTCGAGGAGGACGATCGGCGTGCCCTTGACGGCGGCCGTGACGATGACGCGGGTGCGGGGGTCGAAGAACCCCTCGGGGAGCAGCCGATCGATGATCGCGCCCCTTTTGGTGAGGTCGAACGCCATCTGGAAGCCGCTGCGTTCGCCCGCGGTGGTGGTGATCTGCGCGGACAGCAGCGCGTCGGTGACCTCGGGGGGCACGGGGCGGGTGAGCTTGGGCCCCATCCGTAATTCGAGGTGGATGGGCCCCTGCCCGACGGGCTCATCAGCCATGACGCCCACCGCCTCCGCCTCCCGCGTACCCGTCCGGTATCGCTATCTCCTCGCCAGGCTCGGCGGTCAGCTCGCGGGGGTCGAGGACGGGGTTGGCGTCGGCGATCCGCCACCAGGCGGCGGGGTCGCCGAAGTAGCGCTGACCGAGGTGGTCGGGGCGCTCGCCACTGCTGACGGTGTGGGTGGCGGTGTCCTCGTCCACCCCAGCCTCACCGAGGGGCGGCAGCAGCCGCCGCTTGACGTACCGGACGGGCGTACCGTCGGGCTGCGTGTGAATCCCGATCTCGGCGTCGTGGTACCGGCTGGAGCGGGGGTAGGGGTGCGCCCCCGGAATCGCGTCGAGCGCGCTCTCGTAAGGCTGTGGCTGTGCCATGTCTTGTTACACCCTCCCCAGCCCGATGTCCCCGCTGTTCAACCCGAGCGCGCTGAGCGCCCCTCCGCGCGCGGCCGCCGCGAGCCGTTCCTTCTGCGCGAGATGCGCGAGGTAGAGCTCGGCCCCACGGTGGCCGGCGGGCAGGTCGCTGACGGTGAGCACCTTCAGCCCGATGCTGAGGGATGCCCGGATGGGGTTGAGGTTGACGTCGAATGCCGATTCGTTGATCGAAAGTTCCGTTATCCGCACGGGCATGACCCGCTTACTCCCCCAGGTGAAGAGGGTCAGCGGCATCTCGATGGGACTGATCTCGATGGTCCCCTTTTTGGAGAGCCGCATGGCGTCCCGCAACTTGGCCGTGGTCGGCTGCACGAGCATTTCGAGCGTCGCGAGCTGCGGGTGTATCCCGTCGGGCGCGGCCACCTCGAACTGATCGGTCGCGTCGATCTCCGCGGTGAACTTCCACGTCTCCTGGGCGGGGCCCTTGAGGCGCAGCGCCTCGTTTTTGTCCCCGCTTCCGCTGCCGCCTCCGCCGCTGTCGGCTTGGTCGCCGGCGGATTGGGGAGCCAATGACCGCTCCAGCGTGTCCGGATTGAACTGCAACACGATGATGCGCTGCGGCGTCCCCCGCTCGGGGTCGACCAGGACGATTCCGGAGCGGATGGGTTTGGGGATGTCGGCGTAGCGGGTCATAGACGGGCCTCCAACCTTTCGGAAATCGGCCCATAATCCCAGCCAGGAAAGAGCGTGGGCAGAATCTCCATCATGTCCTGCAATCGCACCATTGTCTCCCGGAGACCGGGAGAATTGAGGGGTACTGTTTCCGTGAACAAGTACTGCCACCCCAGAGCGCCCTTGGTGATGGCGAGATTCCGGAGATATTCAGGATATGTGAGATCGATTCGAAAGTATGGCTTCTCCGCCTCCGGTATGCGCACGAGCTGCGGATCGTAGAACCACATCTCAAGGGGGTCCGTGTGCGGAAGAATCCTTATGCCAGCCCAGTGCCCGGTTCCTATAACAGGAGCGTCATCAACTACCCGGATCGAAGAGAAGAAGGCCCTGTCCTCGGGTGGGCTTCCTTCCCAGAGCGGCTCAGGTGGAGGTTGAATAAGGTCGGTGAAGACGTCACCCACGCAGAATTCTCCTTGGAGCTCGGGAAGTGGGGCGACAGTGCTCCAGTAGGCCTTTATTTCCGTGACGCGAGGGGTGTTCTGACAGAGGTCTTGACTGAGTATGACGTCTTCCCACCCCGGCAGGCCAGCAAAGAGAGTCGGCCTTTGATGGAATTCCATACCCAACTCTCCAAGGTTTACATACTGGCTGCGCAACTGCACCGCACTCTCTATTTCACGATAGGCGCGGAAGAGGTCCGACTCGATACCACTCAAATTTCGCATTAACCTTCACCTCCTCCTATGGGTTCCCCAATTGATGCGATTCTGCTCTTGCACCAGCAAGGCCTTCCCTTCATTGAATGCTTCGCCAGCGAGAGTGATTTCCGGGTCATTCTCGATGCGCTCGATCACCTCAGCGACAGATTGTGGCTTCGTTCCGTTATTGCGAACCTTTGTTATGGCGCTGGCGAACTCCTTGCTGATCCCCAACAGCTTCCGCAGTTTCATCGCGTCATAAGAATTAAGGTATACCTCGGGTGCGTCACCTTCGCGCGTCGGTGGAGGTTCAAGAATCCCCGAGTCATGCTTATGCGGCGCGACAGGCGTCACCTCATCCCAGTCCTTTTTACTTCGATCATAGTCATATGTTTTCCATTCTGCCTCAATGGTCCGAGGAAATCCCTCTATCTCTGCCTTGTGGTACGTTAGGTTAATTTTATAAGAGATCATGGTTAGCTTGTCGTCGCGAGTATCATCTTCTTCTGCGATTCGCGCCTCCGCGAACTTCTCGATTTTCTGATAGAATTCAGGATTATTCACCGTGCTTCTCGCGGGGACAAGGTTTGACCCCTTGGCCGGCCCTCCGAGTGCCGCTGGAAGCATGTGCATGCGAACCCACCGCCCCTTGGGGTGACGCTGGTTCAGGTCGTTCTGCAAGATGTACTGAAACGGCTTGGGAATCTGCAAGTGCGCATCCTGACTTATCCATTCTCCGTGCTTCTTTGCCCACAGCCTGTTGAGGTATTTAGCCTCGAAATTACTAGCCAATTGGTCGTCGTTGAAATCAGGCGCCACGGGTGATGGGAGATCCGGGTCTTTCTGCTCCTCCAGGTAGTTCACATAGGTTTTGTACGCGTTCTGGTCGTGAGCGACGATGTGCTCTTCTTCTTCGTGGCCCGTGTTAGAAATTCGGTCCGGGTTCAGCGAAGCGATCACCGAAAAGTTTTTCCCGCCACGTTTTTCGAGGCCGGTAAGTCGATACCAAGACTGAAGCCTGTCAAGCATCTCCTGGAGATCTTTCTCAACAATTCCAGGGAGAAGCTTTTCATTAATGCGTGGCCGAATCCGGGCGATGATCTCATCCAGCCGATCCCCCTTGGACTCTCTCGAGTCCTCTTCCTTTTTGTGCCTGTCCTTTTCCTGCTTGGACTTGGGCCTGCCCGGGCCGCTCTTGTCGGGGTGGGGTTTGCGCCTGTCAGGGCCCTTCTTGTTTGGTCGCCTGCCGGGGCTGTCCTTGTTGGGTTTGGGCTTTCGGGGGCTTGGCTTGTCACCGTCCTTGTCCGGCTTGGGCTTCTTGCCGTCGTCTTTCTTCGGCCTGGTGGGCTTGTCGTCGTCCTTGTCCGGCTTGGGCTTGGTGGGGTCCTGATCCTTGGGGTCCTTGGTTGGGGGTTTGTCGTCGTTCTTGGGCCTGTCCTCCGGGCCCTTGTCGTCCTTGGGGCTGCCCGGGGTGCCGTCCTTATCCGGCTTGGGCTTGGTCTGCGTCTCGGGCTTGGGCTTCGCCGGGGGTTCCGGCTTGGGCTTGGGCTTGGCCGTTGGGGTTGGGCGGGTGTCGGGCCGTTCGTCTTCCTCGGTCTTCGGGTGGCCGTTCTTGTCCTTGGCGCTGGTGGGCCGCTTGGTATCAGCGGGGCCGGGCCTGGGCCTGCCTGGAGTGTCGGCCCTGGTCGGTTTGGGCTGCGACTGCGTTGTGGGCTTCGGCTTCGTGGTCGTTGTCGTCGTGGGGCGCGTAGTCGGGTGTGTTGCGGGAGTACTCGTCCTCGGTGAGTTCGGTTGTTCGGGCTTCTCGTCGGGCTTCGGCTTGCTGCCCCGGCCCTCCGCGCCCTCCCCGTCCGCGCCGCCCTTCCCTCCAGCTCCGCCCCTGCCACCCTTGCCCCGGCCCAGCTTCGCCGCGATGGCCTTGAAGCGTCGGCCCACCTTCGCGACGTACTTGCCGATCCCCGACAGCAGCGCTTGGTAGGCCAATTCGAGGAGCGCCACGATGCCCGCCGCGACGGCCTTCGCGAAGAGAATTCCCGCGCCGCCCATGCGGACGAGCTTCAGCCAGTCGAGGACCGCGCCCACTGCGCGCAGGATCGCGCCGAGCGCGCCGATGGCCGTGCGGATGGCGTCGATGACGGCCATCACCCAGCCCGCACCCGGGATCAACTTGGCGATGACCTTGGTGATGACGATCTCGCCGATGATGAAGGGGAGTTGGGGGACGATCGCGTCCCACGTCTCCTTGACGATCTGCTCCAGCGTGAAGCCGCCCTTGAACAGCCTGTCTAGGATCGCCTTGGGAACGCCGATGATTTCCTGGATCTTGGACTGGAACCATTCCTTGACGGCCGACTTCACCTCGCGGAAGAGGTGGTTCTTCGCGCCGTCCACCGCCGAGTTCTTCGCCCCGCTCAGCCAGCCGCCCGGGTCGGTGAGGAAGTCGACCGCGATGAGCATGAAGTCGCCGAGCGCACCCAAGAGCTTGGAGGCGAAGTCCAGGACCGCCTTGACCGCGTCCACGACGGCCTTGACGACGTCCAGCAGCATCTTCTTCAGGACGTCCAGGATGCTGCTCAGCAGCTTGCCGAGGGCGTTCAGCAGGTCGGTGATGGCCTGCTTGAGCATCGTGGCGAGCTTGTTGACCAGGGCGATCGCGGCGTTGATCAGGCCGGCGATGAAGTTCCGGATGCGCTTGGCCAGGTCGATGACGGCCCGCACCATCGCCTTGGCGAACTCGATCAGGTCGTTGATAAAGTTCTTGATCGCGTCAACGATCGCCTTACGAGCGTCGTTGATCCAGCGTTCGACGGTCTCCTTGAAGTTCTTGATGAAGCCGATGACCGCGTCCCGCGCCTCCCTGATGACGCGGACGATCGCGTTCTTGATCTCGATGACCTTGTCTTTGATCCAGTCGAAGGCCTTGCTGACCCAGTTGCCCGATTCCTCGACACTGTCGTCGCGCTTCTTCTCGGCGTCCTTTTCGGCCTGGTCGCTCTTGTCCTGGATCTTCTTGTCGCTGTCGTCCTTCTCCTTGTCGACGTCCTTGTCGGTCTTCTCTTCCTTGTCCTTGACGTCCTTGCGGATCTTCTCGTGGCGCTCGGTCTTCTTGTCGCCGAGTGACTGGAGCTCCTTGTCCTGCTCCGTGCGCCAGTCCTGACGCTTGGCGGTGACCTCCGTCATCGCCTTCTGACGCTCGCTCGCCTGACTCTTGGTGTTGGTCGCGATCTCCGCGTTGACCTGCTGCTTGTGCTGCTGCTGACCGTTCCTGAAGTCGCGGTCCTTGGTCTGCCGCCCCTCGGACATGCTCTTCTGGCCATCGGAGAACGCGGCCTGGAACTGCGGTCCGCGTTCGTGCTCGGCCACCTCCGACGCGGCCTCGGGAGGCACGGCACCCGTCGCCGCGCCGCCCCCGGGCGCACCGCCGCCTCCGCCGCCCTGCTGGCCGGGGACCTTCGCCTCCATCCGCTCCTTGGGAGCGTTGGGATAGACCTGGTCCTCGCCCATCCCCCGGCCCGCGTCGTCGCGGCCCGTAGCGACGGTTTCCTGGCCCTTGGTGTCGACGGCCGAGCCCTGCTCACCAGCCGTCTGGTCGGCAGCGCCCCGCATCTGTACGCCCGGCGCGTTGCCCGCCTGGGCCTGCTTGAGCGCCTCGTCCTTGGTCGGCAGCCCGGCGAACTTGGCGGCCAGCGCCTGCGGGTCCACTACGGGCTTGTCGGCGCCGAAGAGGCTCGCGGCCGCGTTCACGATCTTGCCGCCGATGAAGCCCAGGGCCATCTTGAACGTGTCCCAGCCGCCGGGCTCCTCGGCCTTCTCCGCCTCGATCTGGCCCTTGGGCTCCTTGGCGCCCTCGACCTTGGCGTCCTCCTTCTCCGGCGCCTCGGACTTCTGCGCCGGATCCTGCGAGTACTGGGCCGGGGCGTCGGTTTTCGGCTTGCCCTGGAGGGTCTGCGGGGCGCCCGCCGGGCGCTGCATCGAGGGTGGGGCCGCGGCCAGGGCCTTGTGTTCGTCGCCGACGGTGCGGTTGACCGAGCCGCTCACGCCCGTCATGGCCTGCAACGCCACGTGGGGCTTCAGCCTGGAGGCCGTGGATAGGCCCGCTTCCGGGGACACTTGGGAGAGGTTCGGGGCCGGTCCGGAGTCCTTCTTCTTGCCCTTGGCGGGGGCGGATGCCTTGCCGCCGCCACCGCCTCCACCCGCCCCTCCGCCACCGCCACGCGGTGTCTTGGGGGCCGGTGCCGACTTGGGCGCTGTGGGCTTTGCTCCCGACGCGGACTTGGGTGCCGGCGGCGCGGGCTCGGCGGACTTCTTCGGTTCCGGCGCGGACGGCGCCGGCTCCGCCGCCGGGGCCTCCGTACGCCCCGCCGGCGCGCCCTGCCCGCTCTGCGCCCCACTGCTCGCCCCGCCGGGCGTATCCGCGTTGGACCCGCCCGTGACCTGGGTGTCCCGCGCCGGTGAGGGCGACTTGGCGTCCGCCGTGGGTTCGCTCCTGGCCGCCGGTGCCGCGTCCGCCTTCTTCTGCTCCGCCTCGGCCGCGGGCTCCTGCACCGTCTGACCGCCCACCGCCTGCTGGGACGCCTTCTCCTGCGCACCGCCCGGCGCGTCACCCGCCGCGGGTGTGCCCTTCTCCTCCTTGGTGGCCTGTTCGGTGGCTTCGCTGCCGTCCTCCGACCTGCCCGCGGCCTCCTGCACCGTCGTCTGCGCGACGACGGGCCCGTCCTTGGGGTCGGCGCCGCTCTTCGGGTCGCGGGTCGTGGCTGGTCCCGGTCGGCTCTCGGCGGCCTGTTCCACGGCGAGGCCGCCGAGCCCCTCGCCTGCGGCCGCCGTGCCCTCGTCCGCCTCCGTCGACGGCTCCGCGTCGGCGGCCGAGTCTCCGGGGTCCTCCTCGGGTTCAGCGTCCTCCGCCTCGTCCTCGGCGTCCTCCGCGTCCCGTTCGGCCTGCACCTTGTCGGCCTTGGTCAGCGGAGGGGCGGGGAAGGACGGAACGGGGGCGCCGGCGGACGAGGCGGGGTCGAGCTGGTCCGCGGTCGGTACGCCGGACACGTCGAGGTCCTGCTCGGGCAGGAAGTCCTCCGGCTGGAGCTTGATGTCCCAGGCGCTCTTCTCCGCGCCCCCGACCTCGACCTCCGACTCACTGCCGGAGCCGAACGGATCCTCGTCGGCCCGCTCCTCCGGACCGTCGAGATCCTGGGCCCGTACACCGTCGAGCGTGGAGAAGGCGCCGGGCCACTGGGTGTCCTTGCCGGACGCCATCGGCGAACCGGTGGGCTTGTCCGCGTCCCGCTTGTCCTGCTGCTTCAGCTGCTGACCCGCCACGAGCGAATCGACCGCGCCCGGGCGGTTCTTGGCCGCCGACTCCTCCTTGCTCGGCGTCGCGACACCCTGCTGCTCCTGCCCTTCCTTCCCCTCGCTCTCCTTGTCTTCCTTTCCTTCCTTGCCCTTCTCGGAGCCCTCGTCCTTCCGCTCACCGCCGGACGGCTGTTGGGACTGGGGTTGGGGCTGAGCGGCGGCTGCTGAGGCCGAACCGCCGGACTTCCCATCCGACGCGGGGCTTCCGCCCTGGTGTCCCGCGTCAGCGCCCGGCCTCTGGCCCTCCTTCTCGGGCGCGCCCCCACCGTTCTGCGGCGTACTGCCCGGCGCGTCCTCCCCCGCGGGCCCGTCCTTCTCCGGACCCGGTGCGGGCGCCGGGCGCTGCTCCTCCTCGCGGTGCTCCTCCGCCCTCCGCCGCCGTGTCTCGCGCTCGAACAGCAGCTCCTCGACCGGGTCCGGTTCGACGTCCGGGGCGGCCAGCGACTCCCGCTCCAGGTTGTCGTCCGCCTCGATCTCGTCCACGAAGTCGAGCACCCGCTCGTGCTCCGAGCTGAGCAGCCTGGTCTCCAGGCGGTCGAGGACGGCGTCCTGCACCTCGTCCGGCATCCGCGCCAGTTGCATACGGGTGCGCTTGGAGCGGTCCTCGGGGTCGCCGCGCAGGGAGCGGACGACGCTGTTGGCGAGGCGGTCGACCAGGGTGGCCGGGTCGAGCTTCTCCATGCGGTTGCGGTCGGCGTCGACCGTGGCGTAGCGGAGCCAGCCCGGGGTCGTGGACTTCTCCGGCGCCACGCCCGCTTCCGGTTGCCCGCCGCGGACCAGTTCCCGCGCCGTGCCCTCCGCCTCGCGCTCCATCGCGTCCTGCGGCAGGCTCACCGCGCCCAGGTCGCGGCCCGCGCGCAGGGTGCCGAGGCCGTGGGGGTTCTGGACGGTGTGGAGCAGTTCGTGGGCGAGGAGGCGTTGGCCGTCCGTCGTGCCGGGGCGGTAGGTGTTCTCGCGGAAGAAGATGTCCTGGCCGACCGCCACCGCGTCCGCGCCCAGCAGTTCGGTGAGGTGGCCCGCATCGCGGTCGGTGTGCAGGCGGACCTGGCCGAGGTCGTGTCCGAGCTGTTCCTCGAGGTCGCGCCGGACGCTCGGGTCGAGGGGCTGTCCGGCGCCGCTGACGATGTCCTTGGGCTCGGGCGCACGGGCCTTGCCGGTCCGCTCCTTGCGCTTGCGGCGCTTGGCGGACTGGGACGCGCGGTCGTCCTGGGTGGTGGACGGTGTGTTGCTCATGTCCCCTCCCGCCCCCTTCCGGACAGGCCCGCGTGCACGGCCCGGGCCAGGGCCTCGCCCAGCCGGGCCGGGGAGGTGGTGGCGGGGAGCGGGGGCAGGTCGGACAGGACGTCGAGGGCGCGGTCGGCCCCGGTCGCCGCCAACGGTACGCCGCGCTCCTGTACGAGGCGGGTCAGCTCTGTCTGGAATGCCACCCCGACCTGGTCCGGGTCGATCCCCGCGTCGAAGCCGGTCAGTGCCAGCTCGCCGATGTCCACACGGACCGTGCGCGGCTCCTCGTTCAGACCCATCCGGTGACCTCCGAGGGTGTGAGCGAACGGTCCAGCTTCTGGTACTCGGTGCGCGCCGCCGCCAGCATGTGGCGCATCTGGAGGCGGTCGCCCTCCTCGGCGGCGAGGAAGGCGCCGGAGAGCGCGATGTTGCGGATCGAGCCGCCCGCCACGGTGAGTTGGGCGAGGCGTTCGGGGTCGATGTCCTTCATCGGCGCCCGGGCGGGGAGCATCCGGCGCCAGATCTCGGCGCGCTCGCTCTCGCCGGGGAAGGGGAAGTCCACGACGAAGCGGATCCGGCGCATGAAGGCCGGGTCGAGGGCCTTCTTCATGTTGGTGGTGAGGATGGCCAGGCCCCGGTACGCCTCCATGCGCATCAGCAGATAGCTGACCTCCAGGTTGGCGTACCGGTCGTGGCTGTCCTTGACCTCGCTGCGCTTGCCGAACAGCGCGTCCGCCTCGTCGAAGAGGAGCAGTGCGCCACCGCGCTCGGCGGCGTCGAAGACCTTGCGCAGGTTCTTCTCGGTCTCTCCGATGTATTTGCTGACCACCTGGGAGAGGTCGATGATGAAGAGATCCAGACCGAGCTCCTTGGCCATCACCTCGGCGGCGAGGGTCTTGCCGGTGCCGGAGCCGCCCGCGAAGAGGGCGGTGACGCCCAGGCCGCGGCGGAGCGTCGCAGCGAAGCCCCACTCCTGGTGGACGGTGGCGCGCTGCCGTACGTGGGCGACGATCTCGCGCAGGATCCGCGCCTGGTGGTCGGCGAGCACCAGATCGTCCCAGGCGGCCTCGGGTTCGATCCGGCGCCCCAGCTCGTCCAGGCCGATGCGCGCCTCGATGAGCCCGGCTCGCCAGGCGAGGTCGGTGGGGTCGAGCGCGTCCATATCGGCATCGGCGTCGGGGAGGTCACGGCGTACGGCGGCGGCCGCGGAGCGGATGATGTGGGGTGGCAGCTGGAACTGGGCGACCAGCGACCGCAGATGGGCCTCCTCGATCCGCGGGATGTCGGCGAAGGCGTCCGTCCAGAGGGCAAGTTGTTCGTCGTCGTCCAGCCCGGGCACGGCGACGCGCTCACCGCGCGGGCGGCCGGTCCGGCGCGGGTCCTCGCTGGAGACCACGAGGGGCACGGCGGCGCCCTCGATGAACGCGTCCGTGGCGGCCGTCTGCTCCCGGTCCATCTCGCCGACTTCCAACAGGAGTGCCGCGGGCAGCAGTACGGCCTCGCGCTGCCAGAGGCGGGCCAGGCGGTCGCGTTCGGCCGCGTCGGTGGGGACGTCGTCCGACGCCATGACGTACAGCGCGAGTCCGGTGCGGCGGGCGGCCTCGGCGGCGATGTCGGTACGGGTGGTCAGATCGCCGCCGACGAGCTCCACGCGCAACGGCGCCTCCGGACGCGACTCGTTCCAGCCCGCGGCCACCTGGTCCGCCGCCCGGTCGTACGAGGGGGGCAGGGTCCGCGGGGGCTGCGCACGGCGCAGCAGCCCGTGCAGCCGGGCGTCGAGGTAGGGCGACCCGGCCAGGAAGTGCAGGATCCGCTCGTCGATGCGGAGGCGCGATGTGGTGAGGCGGGTCTCGTCGTCGAGGTCCACCAGCCGCCAGCGGCGGAGCGGGGACACGGGGGTGAGCGCGCTCCAGTGCGGCTTGTCGAGCGCGGCGAGGGCGAGCGAGAAGGTGGGGTACGCACGGGCCGGATCGCCACTGGCGGCGGCACACCGCGCGGCGGTGGTGGGGTCCAGCTCGGCGGCCGCCGCCAGCAGGACGAGCTGGCGCTCGAAGGTGCTGAGCCCGAAGCAGGCCACGAGCGCGTCGAGGGTGGCGGGGCCGGGGATCGCCTTCGGGGTGGGGTGGGGGCGTGCGGTGGTGGGATGTTGCTCGTGGTCTTCGGTGCGGGGCGGCTGGGCGGCGGTGGCGGGGGTGGCGTCCGAGGTTCCGGGCTCGGGCTCGGCCGACGGGTCCCGTGTAGCGTCTGCCACGGTCGCCCTTGGGCATGTGGGCCCTTGGGACGTACGGCGGTCGCGGCCTTGGCCGTCGTCGGCCGGAGCGATGGGCTCGTCAGTGGTGGCGGCGCCGGGGGCGGCAGCACCGGAGGCGGGGCCGGGGCGAACGGCGCTGGGACCAGCGGCGCCTGTGCGGGCGGCGCCAGAGCCCGTGGCATCGGGGTGTACGGCGCCGGGCCCAGTGGCATCGTGGCGGGGGTGGCCGGGCCGGGAGCCGTTGGTGGTGGCGCGGCGGGCATGGGCGTCGACGCGGTCCAGTACCGCCTCGACGGCGGCGGCCAGGGCCTGCCCGTCCTCGGCCGCGACGGACTCGGCCGCGAAGGGAGCGGCCCCCGCGCTGGAGTCTGCGCCCGCGACGAAGTCCTCGCCCGCAGCGGCGTCCCCACCCGCGTCCGAGTCCGCACCCGCGACGGCGTCCCCACCCTCGATGGCGTCCGCGCCGTCGGCGACGGCGTCAGGCGCCGCCGATGCGCGGCCGTTTCGCGTGCCCATGGTGTCGTCCACCCCCTTCTCCCCCACCGGGTGCCTCAGCTCTCCGTGTCCTCGGAGCGGCCACCGCGGCGCCGGGGCGTGGACTTGCGTGCACGGGTGGGTGAGGCGGCCGACTTGGCGGCGGCGGACTTCGTGGTCTTGGCCGCGGCCGATTTGGTGGCCGCCGCCTTGGCGGTCCTGGCGGCTTTGGCGGTCTTGGCCGCGGCCGTCTTCGTGGCGGCGGGGCGCTTCTTGACGGGCCGGGCGGGCGTCGGGGTCTCGGCCTCCCCCGCCGCCTTCCCCTCCCCCTCCGCCTCGGCGGGTTCCCCGGGCCGTTCCCCTTCCGCCCCCGGCAGGATGGGTGGCTCCGGCGCCCCCGGGGCGCCGAAGGGCAGCACCCGCACCGTGGGCCGTTCCACCGGCTTCGCCGGGACCGGGCGCTCGCGCCCCTCGATCAGGACCAACGAGCCCTGGTAGCAGACCGACAGCACATACGGGGTCTGGTAGAGCATCCCCCAGAGCTTCGAGGTCTCGTCCACGTCCATCTGCGTCGGGGTGAAGCGCACCCGCTGCACCGCCTCGACCAGGTCGCTGCCCGTCAGATACGAGCGCCGGGCGGCCTCCTCGATCACGTCCTTCGGCAGCATCGGGATCTCGTGCAGGATGCGCACCACGGTGCCGATCAGGCGCTGCCCGACCAGTTCGGACTCCTCGCCGTACGCGCTGATCAGGTAGTGCAGATCCATCGCCGCGGCCGGTCGCTTGAGCAGGGTGCCGTCCGAGGCGCGGGTGGGCAGGTCGGTGGCGCGCATCGAGGCGTTCGGGGTGACCTGGTAGAGGAAGATGTTGATGGTCGGTTCGGTGGGTGGCTCGGCCGGGGGCCTACGGGTGTCCACCGTGACCGCGATGTCGATCTCGGGCCGCAGATTGTTCGCGATCAGCAGCGCGAGGGCCTGGGTGACGGTCGCGAAGGCGAGTCCGTTGCTCATGGTGTCAGTCCCTCTTCTCGCCGCGTGCCAGGTAGTCCTCCAGGCTCAGCGCGGGCGCGCGCCGTCCCGTCGTTCCGGTGCGGGCGCCCGTGGCGCGGTCGGCGCCGGGCGGGGTGGCGGCGGTGACCTCCAGCCGCCCGATCTGGACGTGCACCGTGCGCTGGGCGGACCGGGCGCGGCGCCGCCCGGCGGGGAGCCGCGCGGCCTCGCGGCCCGGGGCGGCG
>NZ_BAAAIF010000031.1:0-111400 GCF_039525925.1 Streptomyces javensis
ATGTTCAGACGAAGGCCGCTTCGATGTATGCCGGATACCGAACCGAGTGATCAAGTTCGACGCACCATTCGACGCCAGACGTTAAAGATCAAGCTAGGACATGGACACGCCGGGTGGCGATCTCCATGACGAAGCACGACCGTCTCATCGGTTCTGCGTTTCGACGTTCAGTGCGTCTTCCGGCGGCGCCCGGTGACTCGTGCGGCCCGGCGAGGAGGGCACTCGGAGATCACTCCTCGTCCTTGCCGATCCGGAAGAGCTTGTCGATTCCCAGCGTCTCCGCCAGGTTCACAGCCCTGTTGGCAGCTCCCACGGCGCTGATCGCGGCCATGGCGCACGCATCGACTTCTTCTGCCGCGAGCTGGACGCCCGTTGGAGACCTCCGTTCCGTGTCCGCCACCGGTGCCCGGTCTTCTGCCCGAACCCGAGCTGCTTGCAGGCGTCCACGGTGCCCACCCCGGCTGCCGGCAGGCGCCAGTTACTCCACCTCGAACTCCAGCCTGCGATGACGCCCCCGCCTCGCCATCGACACACCCCCTAATGATCAGGGAATGCTGTGACAAGCGTTAGCCTCGATCGTTCATGAGCCGTCGTCGGGTCGCTGACGGCGGCTCCGTCCTTGTGTGGCGCGGATGTTCCGAGGCCGGGGCAGGCTGAGGGCTTCGGCGGCCGTGGCCGTGTACTCCTCGACCGCGATGACCTCATGCCCGCCGTCCGCCGTCGACCGACAGGGCGATCCCGGTGATGTAGGACGCGGCGTCCGAGCAGAGCCAGACCGCGGCTGCGGCGGCCTCTTCCGATGTGGCCATCCGGCCGAGTGGGGTGATCGCCTCCTGCATCGCGATCAAGTCGGTTCCGGCCGCCACCCTTTCGAAGCCGGGTGTACGGGTCGGGCCGGGGCAGACGGCGTTGACGCGGATGTTGTGCGGCGCATAGTCCACGGCGGCGACCTTGGTGAGCCCGACGATGCCGTGCTTGGCTGCCACGTAGGCGGGGGCGGTCGGGATCGCGTACAGGCCGCCGTTGGAGGCGACGTTGACGATCGCGCCGCCGCCGCGGCTCCGCAGAGCGGGTAGCTCGTACTTCATGCAGAGGAAGGTCCCACCCAGGTTGACGTGGGTCACGCGCTCGAACTCCTCCAGGGGCATCTGGTCGAGCTGCCGGTGGTGTGAGTCCAGGCCGGCGTTGTTCACGGCGAAGTCGAGGCCGCCGTACGCCTCGACCGTGCGTTCGACGGCCGTCCGCACCGCGTCCTCGTCGGCGATGTCGACACTGAGCGCCAGTGCCTCTCCGCCGTCCTTCCTGATCATTTCGGTGGTCTCGACGGCTGTGGCCTCGTTGATGTCGGTGACGGTGACGGTGGCACCCTGCCGGGCCAGCTCGATCGCCGTCGCGCGGCCGATTCCGCTTCCAGCACCCGTCACGAGTCCGATTTTCCCTGAGAAGTTGTTCATGATGACCTTCCGATGTAGTTACTCGCACCAGGCGATGCCTGATGCGCCCAGGCGATTTTGTTCGGGGTACCGCGACGGCCGGTGCTCGTTGGCCTCGGCGTGCCGGACGAGGGGCAGCCCCCTGTCACGCGTCGGTGCCGGGCGTGGCCGTCCGCACAACCACGATCGCGGTTGCCGATGGCGGTTCGCTCCCGCCCCCGTGGACAACGGGGGCTGTCGCGTCAACCGATGACTAACTCAGGGGTACGACGATTCCGGTACCGTGCCGGCCCGTCTCCGCCTCGTCCAGCAACAAGGAGGCCAGCGTGGCCCGGGAGATTC
Organism: Streptomyces javensis; assembly: GCF_039525925.1. NCBI lineage: Bacteria > Bacillati > Actinomycetota > Actinomycetes > Kitasatosporales > Streptomycetaceae > Streptomyces > Streptomyces javensis. The sequence goes on from NZ_BAAAIF010000031.1 coordinate 1,776, forward strand.
GGGGCGGTAGCAGCGGACGCCGCAGGTCCGCCAGTGGCACGATGTGACGGGTAGGGCTGAGAGGGCCATCGGTGACGTCCGGGGCGTGGAACACCGTAGCGCCGGCATCCAGGGCGATCCGGTCGGCCTCGACCTTCTCGGCCAGCTCCGAGCCGACGAACATCCGCATCACCCCCGCATAGATCAGCCCACCCGATCGACTCGACACGCCCGAGCCCAGTGCGCCGAGCCACACCGTTCGGACGCCGGCCTCCGCGAGCACCCTGGCCCCGGCGACCAGTGCGCCCGGGCCGTCACCCTTACCGATACCGATGGCAGAGACGGTCACGTCGACGTCGGTCAGGTCGGGGAAGCCCTGCGGGTCGGTGACATCCGCCTTCCGGACCTCGACCTGCCGCGACGCGGACACGGTGACCTTGGCCGGCGTGCGAACCAGGGCCACGACCTCGTGTCCCCGTTCCAGCGCTTTATCGACGAGCGCGCCGCCGGTCCGCCCTGACGCTCCGAGTACGGCTATGCGCATGATCATTCATCCTCTAACTGAACAACTGTTGGTTACTTGAGTAAACAACCGTTGGTTAGTGATGTCAAGGGCGTGAGCTGCCCCGCCTGTACGGTGAACATCTGTTGCCCAACTGTTCGCACTGGTCAGAAGGGGGCGAAGATGTCGTCTCAGGAGCGCTCCGCTCCCCGTCGCCGCAATCCGCGCGGGCAGGGGCAGGTTCTCAAGGCCCAGCTCGTAGACGCCGCGGCGAAGCTGCTGTCCACCCTTGATCAGCCGGAGACGCTGACGCTGCGGCAGGTAGCGCGTGAGGTCGGGGTGGCACCTGCCAGCATTTACAGCCACTTCCCCGACCTGAGCGCACTGATCCAGCACGTGCTGCGGCTGCGCTATGAGGAACTGGCCCGTTTGATGGACCAGGCCGCGGAGTCAGCCCCGGATCCACTGGTCGACCTCGTCGCCCGGTGCGCGGCCTACGTGCGCTGGGGAGTCGGCCAGCCCGGCCATTACCGCACTCTCTTCGGCGGGCGGATGCCGGACGACCTTGTCCCCGGATCAGCGCACGGCGCCGGGGCCGAACTGCTCGAGGCCGTCGTGACCTCCCTGGCGGCCGCCGCCGAGGGAGAGCGCAGGCAGCCCTCGGCGGAGCAGCAGTGGCAGGCCGGCCTCATGCTCTGGACCGCGCTGCACGGCCTGGTCAGCCTCTACAACGACCACGGGAACATTCCCTGGCCACCCCTGGACGACCTGATCGCCGACCTGCTCAGCCTGCACACAGCCCGCCCGGCAGCCGAGATCGCGGCCCTCCTGCCCCAGTACGGGGATGACCCGGGCTCGGCCCCGGACTCCAACTGACATCCGATCACGCGCCGGGGAAGGTGCGATGCCCAGCCGAAGCAGCAGAACAGGGAGTCGCACCGGCGGGGTCTGGCGCTCCTGTTCGGCGAGCATCCCGCGGCTGCCGAGCGGCTCGCCCGCCACGCCGTCTTCTCCGGACCAGACCCCCTGCCCGAGCTGGGCGACCTTGCCGACGAGGCGATGCGGTCAGATGCGCAGCACACGCCTGGCGTTCAGATGGGCAACCTTCTCCTTCACCTGGGATGGAAGGTCAGCCTTCTCGATCGAGGCCACCGCGTCGGCCGTAACCTCGTACGGGTAGTCGACCGCGAACATGACCGCGTCGGCCCCGATGGTCAGCACGGCGGCTTGTACGGCCTCCGGGGCCAGTACCCCGCTCGTGGTGATCAGGATGTTGCTCCCGAAGTACTGCGACGGCATCCGCTGGAGCGGTTCGTCGACCCGGAGCGAGCGGTAGCGCGAGTCGATGCGGGAGAGTTGGAACGGCAGGAACTCGCCGAGGTGCCCGAGGATCAGGGTTGCGGCGGGGTGCCGGTCGAACACTCCGGCATAGATCAGCCGCATGGCGTGGCCGCCGGTTTCGGCCTGCCAGCTCCAGCTGGCCCCGTACATCTCGGGCCGTCCGCGCATCACGTGCCAGTCGTCGCAGGGCAGCGAACCGGGGTGCAGATACAACGGCACACGGAGCTCTTCCAACGCGCTCCACAGTTCCTCATATGCGGGATCGTCCAAGTATCGGCCCTGCGTGTGGTCGTTGACCAAGGCACCTTTGAATCCGAGCTGCTCGACGCAGCGCTGGAGTTCGGCCACGGCGGCGGCAGGGTCCTGAAGGGGCAGGGCGGCGAACCCCCTGAAGCGGGTGGGGTGGCGGGCGATGGTCCGGGCGAGGAAGTCGTTGGCGAACTGGGCGTTGTCGACGGCGGCGCCGGCGTCGGTGTCGGCTTGGATGCCGGGGACGCTCAGCGACAGGATCTGAATGTCGATGCCGTGTGCGTCCATGTCGGGAAGACGGTGCTCCTCAAAGTCACCCAGGCGTCGTCCCCAGTCCTTGACGTACTGGTCGCTGACCTGGATCTTCTGGGGCGACGAGGGTTGGCGCGAGAACAACTCCGGGATGATGAAAGCTTCTTCCAAGGCGATGTAGGTCATGGCAGGGCTCCTTCGTCGTGCCTTGTGGCGGTGATCGGAGGCGGTAGGCAGGTCTCGGACAGACTGGCCCCGCCATCAGGAACGATGCTGCTGGCCTCGGCGTCAGGCAGCCCGGGGCAGCGTTCAATGCTCTAGGGTCTGCCGTTCGCTGATCGGGACGGAGCGGAACCGGGAGCGGTGCCACGTCGCGTACGGTGAGCGGCGCCGATCCGTGCGTACCAGTCGATGAGTTCTGGTCTGTCGACGCTGCCGGGGTCGACCGCGGTGTCCTGAGCGTCTCCGCGCAGCAGACGTTTCACGGGGACTTCGAGTTTCTTGCCGGTGCGGGTGTGCGGGATACCGGGGGCTTGGATGATCTCGTCGGGTACGTGGCGGGGGGAGGCTCCGTGGCGTATGGCGTTGCGGATCTTCTCGCGCAGCACGTCGTCGACGTCGATGCCGTCGGTGGTGGTGACGAACAACGGCATCCAGTAGTCGCCGCCGTCCTGCTCGATCCCGACGACGAGAGCTTCTGCGATCTCCTTGAGCTCCTCCACCGGACCGTATATGTCGCTGCTGCCCATGCGTATGCCGTGGCGGTTCAGGGTCGCGTCGGACCGGCCATGCATGATCACCGAGCCCTGATCGGTGATGGTGATCCAGTCGCCGTGCCGCCACACTCCCGGGTATACGTCGAAGTAGGCGTTGCGGTAGCGACAGCCGTCCGGATCGTCCCAGAAGAAGAGCGGCATCGACGGCATTGGCCGGAGTACTACCAGTTCCCCCACCTCGCCCCGCACCGGCTTCCCGTCCGGGCCGAAGGCTTCCACGGACACGCCCAGGCAGGGGGCGGACAGCTCCCCGGCCCAGACCGGAGTGGTGGGGGTGGCACCGATGAACGCGGTGACCACATCGGTGCCGCCGCTGGTACACACCACCTGTGCCCGGGGCCCGAGCTCGCCGGCGACCCAGTGCTCCAGGTCGCCGGGGAACGTCGAGCCGGTGACGCCCAGGCGCTCGAGCGAGGCCGGACAGTGGTCGGTGATCCGCACGCCAGCCTTGCGACACGCCGCCAGGTAGCCGGGGCTGGTACCCAGGACCTTCACCTCCAGGCCGGCCGCGAGCTGCCAGAGCGCATCGGTATCGGGATACGTCGGGCTGCCCTCGTAACACACGGCTGTGGCACCCAGCAGCAGACCAGCGACCAAGACGTTCCACATCATCCAGCTCGGCGTGGTGTGCCACAGCAGGCGGTCCCCGGCGCGCAGGCCAAGCTGGAGGCCCAGGTTTTTGAGCTGCTCGAGCACGACCCCGCCGTGCCCGTGCACGATGCCCTTCGGCCGTCCGGTCGTGCCCGAGGAGAACACGACCCACAGCGGATGGTCGAACGGGACGGTGCGGGGTGCGAAGTCGGCGTCGTGCTCGGTGAGCGCGGACCACTCAAGGGCGTCGGGCACCCGTGTCGCGTCCCCTACAACGATGGTCGCCGCCAGGGTCGGCAGTGCGTCGCGCAGGGCTTGTACGTCGGGGCAGCGGTCGATGTGCTTCCCGCCGTGGAGACAGCCGGTCCCGGCGATCAGCACGGTCGGCCGGAGCTGTGTGAACCGTGCTTCGGCCGCGGCCGCGGTGTAGTCCTGACCGCACACCGCCCAGGTCGCGCCCAGGCTGGCGGTGGCGAGGAAGGCTGTGATGGCCTGCACCCCGTTGGGGAGGTACCCCACCACCCGGTCACCCATGCGCACGCCAAGTCCGGTGAGTGCCTGCGCGAGTGAGGCGACCTGGCGGCGCAGTTGGTGCCAGGTGATGGCCACCGGGCCGGTGTCCTCGGTCACCGTGATGACGGCGGTGTCGGTGCCGGTCCGGTCGCGGAACACCTCGGCCGTGTAGTTCAGCGTGCTGCCGGGGAACCACACGCTTCCCGGCATGGCCTCGGTCGCCAGCGCGGGTCCCGCTGGGCGCTCGGGCAGACGGAAGTAGTCCCACACCGCGGCCCAGAAGCCGCTCACGTCGTCAACCGACCACGCCCACAGCTTGTGGTAGTCACCGCTCAGGTCACGTCCTGCGTGCTGTGAGGCGAACCGTGCGAAGTCGGTGATCCGGGCGTCTTCGACAGCCTGTGTCGTCGGGGTCCAGTCCGGTGGTTTGGTGCTCATGAGGTGTCCCCCGCCTTCGGTACTTCGAGCAGTGCGACCGTCGTGTGCACTGACTTTGTGGCCATGGCCTCGCCCAGGGAGAGGCCGTGGGTGTCGGCGAGGGTGACGAAGAGCCGGTTCCCGCCGTCGCCGCAGCATGCGATCGGCAGCAGCGTCCCGGTGCCGATCGAGGTGACCAGCTCGTTCTCCCGCACCAGGGCGACGGCGTGTCCGGTCGTGGTGGCCACCCAGACTCCGTCTTGGGTCGACCAGATTCCGTCCGGCCGGACGTCGTCGCCGATCAGGTGGGCGAGGTCGGCGTAGGTGCGACGGTCCGTGAGGGCACCGTCGTCCGCGACGGTGAAGGCGGTCAGTCGTTGCCGGGTGGTCTCGGCGACAACCAGGGTGCGGCCGTCGCCGGCGAAGGCCAGCCCGTTGGGGAACTCAACGTCTTCGGCGGCCACGTGTACCGCTCCGTCCGCGGCAACGCGCAGCAGCCGGCCCGGTCGCAATGGCTCACCGGCGTGCGCGGCGAAGCCGACGTCATCCACGTAGAGGTTGCCGTGCGGGTCGCCGACCATGTCGCCGAGCGGACCGGTGGCCACCGCGCTCAGGTCCGCGTAGGTGTCGAATCGCTCACCGGTCCACACGCCGATACGCCGTTGATGCATCATGGCCCCGACCAGCCGCCCGTCCGGCAGGAACCAAAGGCCGTTGGGGATGGCATCCAGCGGGATGCCGCGCCAGGGGCCGTCGTGGTCGGTCCACAGCTTCCCGCCCTGGGTGTCGGACAGCCACAGTGCACCGCGCTGCCAGCGGGGGCCCTCCCCCCACGTCATTCCGGCCGCGTACTCCTTCACGCGCCCACCTCCTGTACCGATGCCGTCCGCGCCAGGTCGCGGGTGGCCCGCTCCAGTTCCGCCGTGTCGGCGACGAGCGCGAAGGTGTAGCGATCCGGACGGATGATTGCCGCTGCCGCCGCGTGTTCGGCCAGCCAGCGGTCGATGGCCGGCCCCGTCTCCGGGACGGCCACTACGCCGAGCTGGCGCCATAGCTGCCGCACATCCGCGGACACGGCGGAGGTGACCTCCGGCTTCCCCACGACGGTGAAGCCGTATCCGCTCACATCGTCCAGCTTCTCCCCGTTCGCGCCGCGTGGCTGCGGGCTCAGTTGCCCGATGGCTCCGCCGGGCTGGACAACCACGCCTGGCCCTAGCAGCGGCCGGTACCTCTCGATCGTCTGCGTTCCGTTCAGCTCCGGGAACGCGCCCATTCCGAGGGCTTCGATCAGGTTGGACTGCCGAGCGGATTCCTCAATGTAAGGGCGTACGTGCGCAGCCCGCTCGCTTTCGTAGGTGTCGAGCAGTGCTTGGGGACTTTCGCCCTTGACCACGGCGGCGAGCTTCCACGCCACGTTCGCGGCATCGCGCAGCCCGGAGCACATGCCCTGGCCGAGCATGGGAGGCATTTCGTGCGCGGCATCGCCGGCGAGCAGCAGACGGTCGGACCGCCAGCCGTGCACGAGCCGGGCGTGCCATTCGTAGGTGTCAGTACGCATGATGCGGTAGCTGCCCGGTTCCAGCCAGCGGCTCAGCAGGTCGTACACCGACTGCGGTCGTTCGAGCTCTGCCGCGTCGTCCTCGTCGAGCAGCATGAACTCGAAGCGGAGCATGGGCGGGAAGATCGGGACGTAGGTCACGGGCCGCTTCCCCTCGCACCAGATGAATCCGCTGTCCGCCGGGAGCTGTGCAGGGTGTTCGAAGGGGTGGATGTCGACGATGAGGGAACGCTGAGTGCCGTGGAGGTCCTCGACTTCGGCGTTCATCGCCTGCCGGACGAAGGAGTTGGCGCCGTCGGAGCCGACGGCGTACCCGGCCGTGAGAGTGGTTTCGGCTCCGGTCGACCGGTCGAGCAGCGTGAGCCGCACCGCTTTGTCGTCCTGCTCGATCGCGGTGGCCGTCCAGCCGAACCATAGGTCCGCGTTCGCGTCGGCCGCCAGCAGACCCCGCAGCCGCGACTCGAAGTCGGGTTGGTGGAACTGGTAGTCGGTGCGCCACCCCTGGTCGGACTCCTCCTCGGGCAGCGTCTGCTGGAGGAAGGCCCGCCCGTCCTCCCGGTGGAGTGTCCAGGCGGCTTGGCGCAGGAACCGGTGTTCCATGTCCTGCGCGCCGAGGGTCTGTAGAAGGCGCATGGTCTCGTCGTCGAGATGCGTGGCGCGCGGATGCTGGCAGACGAGCCGGTTGGGGTCGATGGCGGCGACCCGGAGCCCCTTCATGGCCAACAGTCGTGCGAGAGCCAGTCCGACCGGGCCGCAGCCGACGACGGCGATGTCGTAGGTGTCCATGATGCGCTCTTTCATTTTGTGTGTCCGGCCGTCGGCTCTTTGGCGCGCGGCGCGGGGGCGAGACGGCCCTGACTCCGGGATGTCCGTCCGCCGACAGCCAGGGCGAGGGCCGCACCGAGGACGGCGGGGACGGCGAAGAGGACGAAGTTCCAGCGGGGTTCCAGGCCGGCCGCGAGGATCCAGCCGCCGAACGTGGGGCCGGCGATGGCGCCGATGCGGCCCACCCCGAGCGCGACACCCACCGCGCTGGCCCTCGCGGTCACCGGGTAGGAACGTGAGATGTACACGTTGATCAGCCCCTGGACGCCGACCGCGCCGCAGCCGCCGACTATCACGATGCCGTAGAGCACCGGCAGCGGCAGTTGGGCGCTCATGGCGACGATCGCGGCGGCTCCGAGGACGAAACTGGCCGTGATCGGGCCCCTCGATCCGGCACGGTCAGCCAGCAGCGCCATCGCGAGCCCACCGACGGTGGCACCGAGGTTCAGCAGCACGAGGAAGGTCTGGGAGTCCTGCAACGGATAGTCCGCCGTCTGCATCAGCCGCGGCAGCCAGGTGTTCATGCCGAAGATGAGCAAGAACGACAGGGCCGCCATGGCGCAGAACATCAGGGTGGTGCCGCGGTAGGGCGGTCTGAACACCAGCCGGACACCACGGTTGCCGAGGTCGGGGGCCGACGCGCTGACCGCCTGGTGGTACTCCGTGGACTCGGGCAGCCAGACGAAGGCCATGGGCAGCAGAAGCAGACCGGCGATGCCGCCGACCAGGTACTCCTGGTGGAAACTCTGCCCACTCAGCAGTGTGTTGGCGACGAGGGCCGCGAACGAACCGCCGATGGCGGTCCCACACTGGACGATGCCCGAGTAAAGGTTCTTTCGCCTGTCCGGGGCCAGTTCGAAGATCAGTGGGGCCATCGCCGGGTAGATCGCACCGACACCGAGCCCGACGACGAATCGGCCGGCGCCGAACAGTGAGGGAAGGGGTGCCACGGCGCAGGCGAACATCCCGGCACTGACCACCGCGATACTGATCAGGGTCGTTCGGCGGCGGCCGAACCGGTCGGTGAACTGGCCGACCAGCAGGGAGCCGATGAGCATGCCGATGGGGGTGAGGCTGCCGAGCAGGCCGACGAAGGCGACGGAGAGGTGCCAGGGACGGTAGCCCAGCAGCAGCGGAGTGGTCGCACCGTAGGCGACGAGGTCGAAGCCCTCCAGCGTCATCACAGCCAGGCCCACGGCGAGTGCGGTGCCTGACGGCGATGAAGGGCCCGGGGACGGTTGGCCGCGCCGACGGACGAAGGCTGGTGTGCTCAATGTTCCGGCTCCGATTTCAACAGTCTCACCCGTCGCGACTGCTGACCGCGGCGCTGCGGGAAAGGGGCGGAGGTGTCTTACGTGCGGCTCGTCGACGGCGGGTCGGCGCAGGAATGCGGCTCGGGACCTCATCCGTGTGATGCGGGCGGGGCAACGCGCCTCGCCGCGGTTTACGGTGTCGAGCGCTCTCAGTTATTGGCCTTATGGGCGCCGGCCATCAGCGCGGCCAGGTCTTCGGGAGCGAGGAACGACGGCGGCGGCGGAGGCCCCCAGGTGTAGAGCGCCTGCATGCCCTCGAAGGAGCGTGGCGTCCACAGCTGGTCGTCGACGATGCAGTCCATGTCGGCGTAGTACTCACTGAAGTTGCCGGCCGGATCCTTGAGGTACCAGAAGAAGTTCGACCCGATGTGATGGCGGCCGAGCCCCCACACATGGCGTTCCGGGTGCTCGGTGAGCATGCGCGTGGCGCCCCGGCCCACCTCGTCGACATCCGTCACCTGCCACGAGGTGTGGTGCAGGAAGTTCAGTGGCGCCTGCTGCACCAGGACGTTGTGGTGGTCGGTGGAGCAGCGCAGGAACGCGGCCGTGCCGGGGACGACATCGCTGACCTTGAAACCGAGCCCTTCGGTGAAGAACCGCTGGGTCGACTCCTGCTCCACCGAACCGATGACGACGTGGCCGAGGGCCAGGGGCCGGACTGGGCCGGTGCGGGAGAGCACGGGTGCCCGGGTGCCGGCGCGGTCCGGGCGTCCGGGGCCGTTGTACGGGGTGGCCGGGACGGTGATCCGGGTCAGCCGGGGTGCGACACGGACCTCGACCGATACATCGGCGATGGGTTCCCTGGTGCGCAGGGAGCCGGTGTCGCGTTCGCACGGCAGCTGGAGCCGTTCCAGGTTCGCGGCGATCCGGTCCAGGTCGTCGCCGTCGTCGGCGGCGACCGCCATCCCCAGCAGCCGCCGGACGGGAGAGTACTCGAGGAAGAACTGCTCACCGCCCTCGACGGTGGCGAACCGTCCGGGTGCCATCTGCTCGAGTCCGAAGTCGGCGTAGTAGTCGGCCGCCCCTGCCACATCCGGCACTCCGACGGTGAGTGACTGAAGCCTGTGCAAAGCCATGGGGTGCCCCTCTCTCAGGCGGCGACGCAGGTCTGCCGGAGCTGTCCGATGCCCTCGATACGGGTGACGACCTCGTCTCCCGGCCGCAGGTAGCGCTGGGGGGTGCGGGCGTGTCCCACTCCTGAGGGGGTGCCGGTGAAGATCAGGTCGCCCGGCAGCAGCGGGCACACCGCGGACAGCCGTGCGATCAGTTCCGGGACCGGGAAGATCATCGAAGAGGTGCGTGACTTCTGGACGCTCTCCCCGTTGACGAGGCACTCGATCGCCAGGTCGTCCGGATCGGCGAACTCGTCGGCCGTGACCAGCACCGGGCCGGTCGGCGCGAATCCGGGGAAGGACTTGCCGAGAGAGAACTGCGGCACGGGGCCCACGGACTGCACATCGCGCTCGGAGTAGTCCTGCCCCACGGTCAGCCCGGCCACGTAGGACCAGGCGTCCTTGGGCGTAACGTGCTCTGCCCGGCGCCCCATCACCACCACCAGCTCGGCCTCCCAGTCGACGCGGCCGCCGGGCAGCCGCAGCCGCGTGTCGGGGCCGGTGAGGGACGTGGCGAACTTGGTGAAGACCGACGGGGACTCAGGCGCCGCCAGGCCGGCCTCCTCGGCGTGGTCGCGGTAGTTCAGCCCGATCGCGAACACCTGCCGCGGTGTCGGCGAGACACCGCCGTCCGGCCCCGCCGACGTCTGGACACCGGCAGCCTCCAGCGCGGCGGCCCAGGACCGGAAGGCGTCCCACTCCTCGAACACTGCCAGCGGATCAGCCGGGAACCGGCCTGCACTGGCCTGCTCGACATCGATCACCGCCTCCCCGGTCACCAGGCACATCCGTCCTGCTCTGGTCGTCGTCCGCATCGCGCGCCGCCTCCGGTCTTCCTGCTTCTGGATGACCAGAGTCAACGCCCCTCCCAGTCGACACGTCAAGAAAATCTCGAGATTTTTTTGGAATATCTAAGCGCGCTAGAATCTGCGACATGGCGACTACCAGCTCCATGACCCGCGCCGAGGAGATCTACCAGCGGCTGCGCGCGGACATCCTCAACGGACGACACGAACCCGGTTCACGTCTGCGCGTGGAAGCCCTGAAGGACAGCTACGGCGCCAGCAGCGGGGTAATACGGGAGGCGCTGCCCCGGCTGGTCGGCCAGGGGCTGGCGACCTTCGCGCCACAGCGAGGGTTCCGGGTCGTCACCGTCTCCCCCGAGCGCCTTCAGGAGCTGACCGAGGCCCGCGTATTCATCGAAATCCACGTGGTCCGGGAGTCCGTCGCGGCCGGCACCATCGAGTGGGAGTCCGATCTGCTCGCGGCACACCACCATCTCGCCCGCACTCCGTACTTCAGCGACGACGGAGCCCTCAGCGAACACTGGCTGAACGCCCACGCCCGCTTCCACCGCGTCCTGCTGGAGGGATGCCCCAACCGACAGCTGCGGGACATCGCCACCCAGCTGCGCGATGCCGCCGAGGTCTACCGCTGCTGGGCCCGCACACCGGCCGAGCACAGCCACCGCGATGTCGCCGCAGAACACCAGATGATCTGCGATCACGCCATCGCCCGGGATGTACCAGGCGTCGTCGAGGCACTCAGCCAGCACATCAACATCACCACGCAACTACTGCTCAACGATTACGGGCGGCACGAGGAAAAAGGCAAGCAGGACCCCGGCCCCCCATGTGGTAGCTGAAAGAAACGTGCTGGTCAGCGAGCCTGCCTCGCGCCGTGGTCGCGGCGGCGGTCGTTCACCGCGCCGAGGCAGTCGGTGTCATCTAAGCTTGATCATTAAGCTTGCCGCTGTTTCAGGCGAACGTGTCCGGTGAGGGTTTCCATTCGTTTCATGGTCCTACCAGGCTTGTGACGTGGGGCTGGCCCGCGGTTCTTCGAGCCTGGTGGGCGTCCGGGGCCGGACTTGAAGGGTCTGGGCACGTCGGCGGGACGGGCGGTCTTCACGCGGAGGTGGCGGAACCCCCAGTTGGGTGTGGGCGGCGATGATCAGCCACGTCCACAGGTCGGCAGTGTGCGGATCGCGGACCTTCGGCACGGTTCAGCCCAGACATCTCACGATGCCAACGTGTCAAGCGGCTGTGGCCGGTTCGGAGAGGAACGCGACGTGTTCGTCGAACGGTTCGCCGGTCTGGAGGCAGTGGCTCCGGGCGAGGATCGCAAGGCCGAGAAGGCCCACAGGTAGCCGCCCCTGGTTGAGTCGGTCGTTCTTCACCACGCGGCGTCCGACGTGATGTCTCTTGCCTGACGCACGGGTGATGGGTACCGATCCGGCGTAAGCCTTGAGGCTCCGGGCGTCGGCGAACCCCTGTCGATCGTCTCCGATCTCGGCAAGCACCCGGGCGCCGAGCTGGACCCCGAGGCCGCGGAAGCTCAGGATCACTTCAGCGTCCGGGTGCTGGAGAAAAGAGGCTTCCACCGCCTCGGCGAGCTCGTCGGCGGCGAGGCAGGCGGCTTCCAGTTGCCGCAGGAAGGCGAGATGATGCCCCCGGGAGGCCATCTGCGCTCTGTCCCGCGCGGCAGTTACGAAGCTGGGCCCGAGCAGCGCAGTCCTCCACGGTTGCTCATCGCTCGGCGTCCTCTTGCGGATCGCTGCCGCTCTCCTCGATTCCGTACCCCGCGCGGAGCTGTGCGACCCGCTTGTCCTCCGTTCCGCGCCGCGCCACCAGGCCGGAGATCAGCGCGGCGCCCCCACCGACGACGAGCGCTGTTGCCGCTACCAACACGGCGCGGAGTACGGTCGACAGCTGGTAGTGCGCCGACAGCTTCCATGCGGTGTACGCGCTGACGCTCAGAGCGCAAACGCCCCACACGACGGAGACGCAGCCATTTGCTTGCCGTTCTGTGTGCTTTTCCGCAACTCCGGGCCCGAAGATGTACTTGCCCGCAGGGGCAGGGGGTTCAGTCATGCTAATCGCTCACCACTCGTACTCGTCGTTCCAGGGCGGTAGTGGCTACCGACCCCACTGCTCCTGCTTGTGCGCGGGGACAGAACGGTCGGCCTACCCAACTCCCCTACTCACACACCCACATAGGACAACGTCTTATGCTCCACCGTCCATGCCAGATGTATCAGACGGTCAGCCCGGCGCTGACCAGCCAGATGTGTTCGCAGGTCGAGGATGCCTTTTGCAAATTCTCGCGGGACTCCTGCGAGGCGTGGTAGAAGGTCCGCTCGATCATCCAGCACAGGGCGCGTGCCATCGCCGACGCTTGTTCCGGTTCGGTGCCGGGCTGAACGCCGGCTCGTTCCAGGACAGCGGTGATGGCTGTGATGAACAAGTCGGCTGTACGGCTCCACAGCTCGCCGATCTCCGGCACGGTCAGGGACAGGTCGATCGCCGTGCGCATGACCAGGCCGTGCTCGTTCCACAGCTCTACCGTGCGCTGCATGGCTTCTGCGATGGCCTGGCGCGGCTCGTCGGCCTGCGCAGTGGCCCGGGATCGCTCCCACAGGTGTTCAACGGTCCGGGCCACGAGTGCCGTGACCACTTCTTGTTTGGAGCCGAAGTAGAAGTACAGGGCGCCGCGTGTGATGCCGGCGCCCTGGGCGATGTCGCCGACGGTCATGGCGTCGTAGCCCTTTTGCGCGAGCAGAGCTTCGCAGGTGTCGAGAATGGCCCGCTCTCGGACATCGCCCTTGCGCTCGGTGGCGCGCCGGTTCCGCACGGGGTGGTGGCCGGGCATCAGAGCTGAGCGCCCTCGTCGAAGTCGGTCGTACGGGAGAGCGTCTCCCATGCGCGGATGTCCTCGTCTACGGCCGTGCGCGCAGCGGCGACCAGTCGTAGCGCGTCCGAGCCCAGGACGAGGTGGGCCGGCGGCTGGTCCACCGTCGTGATGTGCACGACGGCTTCCCCGGCCTTGGCCGGGTTGCCCAGTTGGTTCCCGCTGGCCTTCTGCCGCGCTTCGCGGATGGGGGTGAACAGCTCGTCGTAGTCGTCGATGGACTGCGCGGTGCGTGTCATGGACCGTCCGGCCCAGTCGGTGCGGAAGGAGCCGGGCTCGATCGCCGTCACGTGGATCCCGAACTGTGCGACCTCCTTGCCCAGTGCTTCGAGGATGCCTTCCAGGGCGAACTTGCTGCCGCAGTAGGCGGACATGCCGGGCACGGCCATGAGCCCGCCCATGGAGGTGACGGCCATCAGGTGTCCGCGGCGGCGTCGGCGCATGTGGGGCAGTGCTGCGCGCAGGGTGGCCGCTGCCCCGAATACGTTGACCTCGAATTGCCGCCGCACCTCGGCCAGCGGCGTCTCCTCGAAGGTGCCCTCCAGGCCGTAGCCGGCGTTGGCGATGACGACATCCAAGGGACCGATGCTCTGCTCTACCTCCGTGATCACATTCGAGACGGCGTGGTCGTCCGTCACGTCCAGGATGCGGCCGTGAGTGTGCCCGGGCTTAAGCCCCTCGAAGGCCCGCAGGTCCTCCTCGGAGCGGACCGTGCCGACGACGGTGTGCCCGGTGGCCAGGGCCGCCTGGGCGAAGGCACGTCCGAGGCCCGTGCTGACGCCGGTGATGAGCCACTTCTGCTGCTGCATTGTTCCTCCATCTGGGACTCGGAAGGAGCCTGGTTGCTCCCTCACCTCAAACTCTACACGACGTCGATTTTTATCATCGCCATGCAGATTCTGGTGATGCCTTACGGCTCCGCCACCCTGTCCGCTCGAAAAGTCGTCGTCGCAGGTGGGAGTGGTACGGCCAGTCCGCTGGGACCATGTCCTCCGTGATCGCGTCCTTGCTGTACAACGTGACCCGGAAACTGCTGACCGTTCCATCAGTTCTCCTCCGTCGCGGGACGGCGAAGGACACGGAACTTCTGGCGCCGCGGCACGAGAACGCGGTCCTGCGTCGCCAGCTGGCCGGACCAGTCCGCTACGAGCTCGCCGACCGGTTCTGGTTTGCCGCCCTGTCCGGGCCGATACCCCGACGCCACTGGCGCGAGGTGTTCCCTGTCGCCCCCGGCACCTTGCTGGCCCGGCACCGCAGGTTCATCACCGCGAAGCGGGACTACACCGCGCGCCGACTAATGCCTCTCGGTGCAGAGAGCATCCAGATCGACGGGGTGACCTCAGGGGCCTGCGGTTGACGACGACGCACAGGGGCTCGGTACGGCGCCGCAGGTCTACCGGATCGGGTGACGGACGAACCGGACACCGTTGACACGTCCGCGAGTTGGGAGCACGAGGGCTCCCCATCGCTCCCTGCCCAGATACGGCAAAGGCCGCCTCCGCTACTCGCGGAAACGGCCTCTGACCTGCGAAAATGCTGGTCGGGACGACAGGATTTGAACCTGCGACCCCTTGACCCTCAGGCGTGGCAACTCTCAGCAACGATCGGTATCAGTGAGAGAACACCGTCCCAAAGCCCGACTCCCGAACACACCCCTCCTGCCACCACAACACTTCACGTCAACACCATGACCATCCGCCGCCCCGGACGCCGCCATGAACCGCACACCCCACACAACGCCCGCGGGGGAAGGTGCAGCCGCCCCGAATCCGATCGCCCCTCTTCCGACATCACCAGCTTGAAATCACACCCGCCCACCATCTACGCCCAGGCCACAGACTTGGTCATCGAACGGAGCCCGCTATGCGGCTTTGCGCCCACGCAAGGCCGCAACGACACCCACACGACCATCGCCCCTCAAACGACACCACTTCAACGCCTCATACTGCTATCATTTTGAAGGCCGCCATCCCCCACGAGAGGAGTTTTCGATGTCTCGCACCATGATCGATCTCGACGATGAGATGGTGGAACACGCCATGCGCCTGTACGGCGTGAAGACGAAGGCCAAGGCTGTGCGCATGGCCATGGAGGAAGCTGTCAAGCGTCGGCTGCGACAGGAGGGCATCGACGCGATCAAGTCCGGTGACCTGGACCTGACCTACGACAGCCGGACGGAGCCCGACAGCAGGAACGTGGCGTGAGTGAGCGCTTCCTGATCGACAACTCCGCCCTCCAGCGATGGCGCAAGCCGAACGTGGCCGAAGTCCTCGACCCACTCCACGAGGATGGCGTACTGGCTGTGTGCGGACCGGTCGAGATGGAGGTGATGTACTCCGCACGCAACGACAACGACGCGAAGCGCCTGCACTGGTTCCTGTCCGGCTTCGACTACCTGCCGATGCCCGACGAAGTGTGGGACCGGGCCAAAGACATCCAGCGACAGGCCATCACCAAAGGCAACCACCGCGCACTGTCCATGCCCGACCTGCTGATCGCCGCAGCAGCCGAACGACATGCGGTGACCGTGCTGCACTACGACCAGGACTACGACATGATCGCCGCCATAACAGGCCAGCCCATGAAGTGGGTCACGGAAGCAGGCACAGCGGACCACTGACTTCACTGCCCAGGACACCCCCTACTGCCAATTGGCGACCGTGCCACTCGAAGAGGAACCTGAGCACACCGATGACGGCTGCCTCACCTGCACCTGCACCTGCACCTGCACCTGCACCTGCACCTGTCGAGAATGTCATCCGCCCTGGCCGGAAGCCTGCACCTGGACTGACGACCGTCGGCCTCGTCGCCCGAGTCGGCCCTCTTGCGCAGCCGGTAATCGACGCTGGCTTACTTTGGTGTGTCGAACGCGTTCGCCATGCTTCGCCTGTTGCCGATGACCGACCGGGATAAGGACACAGAGATCCTCGCTCTGCGCCACCGGATCACCGTGCTGGAACGCCAACTCGGCAAGGACAAGATCCATTTCTCGCCAAGCGATCGGGCGTTCGTGGCGGCGCTGCTTCACCGGCTGCCACTGCACGTCCTGCGACAGTTACGGCTGCTCGTCCGCCCCGACACGGTACTGCGTTGGCACCGCAGCCTCGTCGCACACCGCCATGCCTCCTCCTGCCGCCCCAAACGCCCGGGACGACCGTGCACCGTGCGCTCCATCCGCACCCTGGTGCTGCGACTGGCGAAGGAGAACCCGAACTGGGGCTACCGGCGCCTGCACGGCGAGCTGCTTGTGCTGGGGGTGCCGGCGGCAGCGGGGGCGGCGGCTCGGACGACGACGACGGCGGCGCGGACACGAGCGGCGGTGGCGCGGGCGGTGGCAGCACGCGCCAGTCGGCGTCGCCCGGGCGCAGTCGGGTGACGTATCCCTCCTTCGAATGACGCGGACCACGGTCCGGCGACTTCGACCGCGTGGACCCGAGCTTCCCTCCCCGCCCATGGGAGCCGACGCGGGGGCATCCCAGCCGAGGCGCCTTGACGTCGACCGCGCGACACCTGCGCCAGCCCCTCCAATAAGGGATTTTTTATCGTTGCGAAGATGCCCAGGCGTTCAGGGAGGACATGATGGCCAAGATCACCATTGAAATCGACGAGGAGCGCCTCGCCGAGGCCAAGCAACTCCTGCACACCGAGGATGACACCGAGGTCGTGGCCAAGGCGGTGGATATTGCGGTCGGTGCGATCTACCAGCGTCGCGCGGCCCGGCAGCGGCTGAGCGAGCTCGCGGGTGAGGGCGGCGCCTTCGGCGAGGCCCGCCCGGCGTGAGCGAGTCCTATCTGATCGACACCAGCGCCTGCAACCGCCTGTTCCGCAACCCCCGCCGTGGAACGACACTGGGCGGGCATCCTGGACGAGGGCCGAGTGTCCGTGTGCGAGATCACCGAACTCGAACTGGTCCGCGCCACCGGCGGCCGCGACGAGCGGGCCGTACTGGAGCGCTACCTCCACGACGCCTTCGGCTGGATCCCCGTACCCGACCGTGCACTCACCCGGGCCCGGCAGGTGCGAGATCTCCTCGTCGCCACCTCGTCGCCACAAGCTGCCACCAGGGACCAGGAGCAGTCGACCTGATGACCGCCGCCACCGCAGAACTATGCGGACTGACCACGCCACACACCCGGCCAAGCACACCGACGGGGCACCGCCTGACAAGACCACCACCCACATCTGGGGGGCATTCCTGAAAAAGGCCCGGCGCAGCCGGGGGATGAGCCAGCGGGCGCTGGCCCGGGAACTGGGAGTCAGCCAGGCCCGGATCGCACAGATCGAAAACGGAGCCAGCACCCCGCAGATCGACACCATGGCCGCTTACATCACCGCCCTCGGCGGCAAACTGACCCTGCGAGCCGACTTCCACGACCACACCACCCACACCACATGGCCCCAACCACACGCCACAAAAAGCTGACACGCACACAGGCCGACTTCACGTGGTGACGCACCGCCTGCGCCAGCACCCGAGCGGCGCGTCACACCACAACAAGCCAGTGCCTGATGCGGCACTGGATGCCCGCCGATGACACGGCGCGATGCGGTCTCGAAGCCGCTGGCTCCCGGATTGCGGCGGCCGCCGATGGGAGGCACGGTGGTGTCGAGACCGTGCGGACGAGGCAGAAGGCACACGGCGTGTCACGGATGCGGGCTGTGGCTTGTCCTCATCGCGAAGCGAGTGTGAGCCAGGAACCGGCGAACTTGGTCACCGCCGAACGAGTGGGTCGACACACCGGTCCGGGGTAACCGACGCAAGATCGTTCATCCCGGGCAGGCTTACGGAGGTCTGGTACATGTCCGCGAAGAACCCAGAGCACGGGAGCGCCCACGAAGTCTCCTTGCCGCCCGAGGTCAAGTTGCTGCAGGAAGTCACTCCACCCTTCTTTCCCGAAGGTGGTTCGGGAATGACCATCCTCGTCGAGTGGCCTCCCGGTCACCCCGGGCTCCCTCCACATCGCCACTCGGGCCCGTCGTTCGGCTACGTGATGGAGGGCGCGCTCCGGTTCGAGCTCGAGGGTGAACCGGAGCGTGTGGTCGAGGCTGGTGGGACGTTCTGGGAGCCAGGCGGTGACGTGATCCACTACCAGGACGGCAACGCCCTGTCGGGCGCACCAACCAAGTTCGTGGTGACCATGCTGTGCGCGCCGGGTCAGCCGATGCTCACGCTGGTCGACGAGGAGGAGCTGAAGGAACGGGCGCAACTGCGCGCCCCGCGTCCCTCCGAAGGCTGACCCGTGAGCGCCGGCCCGTGGTTGGTCAACGCGCTCCTGCGCCGCGAGCGGTTGCTCCATCCCGACGTTCATCGAGTAGCAAGGTGTCGGGATCACCTGATGGCGATTGCCTGGCCAAGCAGCGAACCAGCCCGAGCCCAACCGAATAAGACCGTAATGCCGCTGAACTGGGTGATTGCGGGGAAGAGCAAGGTGGTGAGGACCGTACGCAGGTGGCGTTCGCCGGTGATGAGGAGTCGGTCGGTGCACTCTGCGCGGGCTGTGCGTATCCATCGTTCGGCGAACGCGTTGGACCGTAAGCTTTGCGGTGGCGTCAGGATGACGACTGTGCCGTTGCCGGCAAAGACGGCGTCGAATGCGGCCGTGAACTTGCTGTGCCGGTCATGGATGAGCAACCGGAAGCACCCACCCCTGTCGCCCAGGTCCATGAGCAGATTGCGGGCGAGTTGGGTGACCCATGCGCCGGTAGGGCGGGCGGTGACGCCAAGGACATGAACGCGCCGGGTGGCAATCTCCATGACGAAGAAGACATAGAGACGCTTCAGGAGGACGGTCTCCACGTCCATGAAATCGCAGGCGAGCAGCGTGTGAGCCTGGGAGCGCAAGAAGGAACGCCAGGCCTGCTGGGAAGCGCGCTGCGGCGCGGGCGGTAGACCGGAGCGGCGCAGGACGCGCCGGACGGTAGCGACGGCAACCCGTGAAGGGTGTCTTTATTGGCGTACGGTGGTTGACCTGGGGCTTTGCGATCGTCCAAGTATGGGCATGATCGGTGATCGTGGGTATGCGACTGCTCTACCTGATCTTCTGCCGACTGCTTGGTTGCCTCCTCTTACTGGGCCGGTCTGCCCCCGCGAACAACGCCGAGATCCTCGCTCTCCGCCATGAGGTCGCTGTGCTGCGCCGGCAGATCGAGCGCCCGCGGCCCTCATGGGCTGATCGTGCCGTGCTCTCCGCTCTCGCACGGCACCTGCCACCCGCATTACGCTGCCATCGGCTGGTCACTCCAGGCACGCTGCTGGCCTGGCACCGTCGTCTGGTGCGTTGGAAGTGGCGCCAGACGGCGGTCGGACCCGGTCGGCCACCGTTGCCGGAGGAGACGATCGCGCTCATTCAGCGTTTGGCGAGAGAGAACCCGACCTGGGGGTACGTCAGGATCCAAGGCGAACTGCGGCGGCTCGGTCATCGGGCCGCGGCCACCACGATCAGACGCGTCCTGCGCCGCCTCGGTCTACCGCCCGCACCGCGGAGACCGTCTTCCTCAAGCGTCTCTACATCTTTTTCGTCATGGAGATCGCCACCCGGCGCGTTCATGTCCTGGGCGTCACCGCCCACCCGACCGGCGCATGGGTCACCCGACTCGCACGTAACCTGCTCATGGACCTCAAGGAGAGCGCTGGGTGCTTCCGGTTCCTCATCCGTGACCGAGACAGCAAGTTCACCGCCGCATTCGACGCCGTCTTCGCCAGCAATGGCACAGCCGTCATCCCGACTCCGCCGCAAAGCCCCCGGTCCAACGCATTCGCCGAACGATGGATACGCACAGCCCGTACCGAGTGCACCGACCGACTCCTCATCACCGGCGAGCGGCACCTGCGCGCGGTCCTCAACCAGTATGCCGAGCACTACAACGCGAGACGGGCCCACCGCAGCCTCGGCCTACGAGCACCCGACGACGACCCGAGTATCATCCCCCTGCCCGCTGTCGCGGTCAGGCGCCGCCAGGCGCTCGGCGGACTGCTCAACGAGTACCACACCACGTCGCCCCGGCTGCCTCCCCGTCCACAGGAAACGCCCAGCTCAGCAGCCTGATCGGAATATTGACACCCTTCACGCTCCCACTACCCGCGGAAATGGCCTCCGACCTGCGAAAACGCTGGCCGGGACGACAGGATTTGAACCTGCGACCCCTTGACCCCCAGCGGTGCGGCAACTCTCCGCGACGAGCCGTACCACGCTGTAGCGGTCCACTCGGAGCCATACGCCCCCACACAAGGCCATACCTGGTCACCTCAACTCCGCAGGCTTCTTGTGTGGTTCGGAAAACTTGCCACCGCTTCCGCTTCAGGAGGCGGACGGGTCTTGCTCCTTTCGTGTTCTGTGTGCAACCTTTGAGGCATTCCCGCCATGGAAACGTTTCCACAAGGAGGTGGAGCCGGTGGCCACGATCAAGGATGTCGCGGCACGAGCCGGGGTCTCGCTGGGTACCGCGTCCCGGGTACTCAGCGGCAGCAGCCAGACCTCGCCCGAGTCCCGGTCCCGCGTCCTGGCCGCCGCGGCCGAGCTGGGCTACATCGCCAACGGCCCCGCCCGCTCTCTGCGGCGCTCCCGCACCGACGTGCTGGGGCTGCTCGTCTCGGACATCCGCAACCCGTTCTTCTCCGAACTCGCCCACGCCGCGGAGCAAGAAGCGCGCCACCACGGCTACACCGTGTTGCTGGCCAACGCGAACGAGGACGCCGAACAAGCCGACGCATACCTGCGGACCTTCGCCGCGCAACGCATCGACGGCTTGCTGTTCTCCCCGCAGGGCACGGTCTCGTCGCATCTGGCGGCCACGCTGACCTCCGGGCTGCCACTCGTCTTCCTCAACCGTACGATCGAGGGCGTTGACGCCCCGCTGTACGGCACCGACAACGCGGAGGGCGTCGGGCATGCCCTGGCCTGGCTGCGGCAGCGCGGACACCGCGACGTGGCGTTCATCGGCGGCCCCGACACGATCTCCACCGGGGCAGAACGCCGCGCGGCCTACCTTGCGGGGCGTGAGAAGCACGGGATCAGCACCGACGACAGGCTGCTCGACGCCGGTGACTTCCTGGCCAGCGGCGCAGCCGAGGCGATGTGCCGCGTCATCGACCGGGGTGTCCGCTTCACGGCCGTTTTCGGGGCGAACGGCCTGACCACCTTCGGGGCCGTCCGCGCGCTGCGCGAGCGGCTCGGTGCGGAGCAGGCCTCCCGTATCGAGGTCGTCTCCTTCGACGACCTCGACTGGTTCGAGTTCGCGTCACCGCCCATCAGCGCGGTCCGCAACGACGCGTCGTCGATCGGCCGCCTCGGCGTGCGCGGACTGGTCGACCTCCTCGCCGGCCGCGCCGCACCCGGACAACGCATCGCCACTTCCTTCGTCGACCGGGCACGCGGAGGCATCCGATGAGCACTCGCACAACCGTTGTGGGCAGCATCGACATGAACGAAGCCATCCGCCCCGACCAGCTGCCCAGCCCCGGCGAGACCATCGGCGCACACTCCTCGATGACGGCTCCGCGTAAAGGCGCTCATCCGGCCATCGCCGCCGTCCGCACCGGTGTCTCAGTGCGTATGGCGGGTGCCGTGGAGGCCGCGAACGGCGCTGTCCTGCGTGATTTCCTCGCTCGCGACGGCATGGGCATTGCCACCAGCGCGCGGCTGGAGGAGGACACCTCCTCGGGGCGGGCTGTCGTCTTCATCGATGAGGCGACAGGGAACCGCATCATGGTGGCGCCCGACGCCAACCACGCGATTCCCGGTACTGATGTCGAACGCACCTGCGCAGCGCGGCGACCAGGCGGCATCGTCGCCGACCTTGACCTTCTCGTCGTCGATGAGCACGACCACGCGGCCCTCACCGCGTTACCGGACATCCCCCATCAGGATCCCCAGATCCCGTCTCGCTGAACTCCCAGACGTACCCGGCGCGAGGTCGTCCGCACACTCGGTTCCGGCGGTCCGGCCTACCACGTTGTGCGGCACGTGTGGGCACATACCCGCGCCCCATGTCAGTACTCGACACCACGGCTGTAGGCGACACCTCACCGGCTACCTCGCAGTCCGCACACACTGCCCTTCGAACGGCGACTGCGCGCGGCACTCGCCGCCGCCTCGCTCGCTGTCACCCGGCCGGCTGCCGCACCATCCATCCCTCACCGGGCCGCGCTCGAGCCCGCCCTCTTCGAAAGGACCAGCCGATGAAGGTCGCCCTCGGAGCAGACCATGCCGGGTACCCGCTCAAGGACGCCGTGCACCGGGCTATCGAGGACCTGGGCCACGAGGTCGTCGACTGCGGCACCCACGACTCCGACCCGGTCGACTTTCCCGACATCACCCGGGCTACCTGCGACCCGGTGCTCTCCGGAGCCGCGGATCGGGCCGTGCTCGTCTGCGGCACCGGTCAAGGAGCCGTCATGGCCGCGAACAAACTACCCGGCATCCGCTGCGGTCTGGCTCACGAGCCCTACTCCGCCCACCAGGCGGTCGAGCACGACGATGCCAACGCCATCGCCATGGGCGCCTGGCTCGTCCCCCACGCACTCGTGCCCAACATCGTCCACGAGTTCCTCGCCGCCACCTTCGACGACGACGAAGACACCCGCCGCAGAGTCACCAAGCTCAACGCGCTCGACGCCCTGACCCCACCGGCCTGACACCGCCGGCGGGCGAGGTCCCGCCGCGCCCCCTTCGCACGAAGCCGTCGAACGCCGCCGTGCGTCGCCTCGGCATACCTGGAACCGCCGGAAAGCAGCCCCGCCCTGCCATGCCGGCCCGGGACTCCCGTATCACGCACCCGCGATCCGGGAGACCAACCGCAAGGAGAATCCTCATGCCCACCAGCACCGTTGTCGGACGGCGAAGCGTGCTCGGCACGAAAGACCGCGTCAAGACCGCAGTCGCCGCGGCCGTCGGCACCAGCGTCGAGAACTACGACTTCATCGCCTACGGAACCGCGTCCGCGCTCTACTTCGGAGCCGTCTTCTTCCCCGGAAACGACCGGTTCGTCGGCACACTCCTGTCGTTCGCCACCCTCGCGGTCGGCTTCGTCATGCGCCCGCTCGGTGGCGCGATCGGCGGCTACTTCGCCGACAAACTCGGCCGCAAGCCCGTCCTGGTCGCCGCCATGGTCGTCATGGGTACCGCCACATTCCTCATCGGCGTGCTGCCGACCTACGAGCAGGCCGGTGTGCTCGCACCGATCCTGCTCGTAGCCATCCGCATGATCCAGGGCCTGGCGTTCGGCGCCGAATGGGGCGGGGCGATCACCATGACCTACGAACACGCCCCGTGGCACCGCCGCGGCATGTTCGCCGCCATCCCCCAGTCCGGCAACCCCCTGGGCATCGCACTCGCCAGCGGCGTATTCGCCTGGAGCGCCACACTCGACGGCGACTGGCAGTGGCGAACACCTTTCCTGCTCAGCGCCGTCCTCGTCATCGTCGCGCTGATCGTGCGCTCCCGGCTCTCCGAATCCCCCGAGTTCCAGGAAGCCCAGGCCAACGGCAAGACCGAGAAAAACCCCCTCCTCGCGACCCTCCGCGACGACTGGCGGAGCATCCTGCGCGTGATCGCCCTGCGCGTGGTCGAATCCTTCGCCTACTACTCCACCGCAACCTACTTGCTCAACTACATCACCGACCGCAACCCCGATCTGCGATCCGTTGCTCTCGGCGCCATCACAGCCGCCAGCATCCTGGCCATCGCGGTCACCTTCCTCGCCGGCGCGCTCACCGACCGCATCGGACGCCGCCCCCTCTACATCACGGGCTGCACGGCAGCGATCCTGTTCGCCTTCCCGATGTACCTGCTCACCAACACCGCCCATCCAGCACTGGTCGTGGCCGTATTCATCATCGGGATCGGGCTCATCCACGCCTCGCTCACCGGGACACAGGGGTCCCTGCTCACCGAGCAGTTCCGCACCGCCACACGCACCTCAGGAGCCTCTCTCGGCTACCAAGTCGCCGCAGCCATCGGCGGCTTCGCACCGCTGCTCGCCGCAGCCCTGGTGGGCGCCTTCGGCTGGCCCGGCGCCGCTCTGCTCTACCTCGGCGCCGCCGTTATCGGCCTCGTCGGTGTTCTCGCCACCAAAGAAACCTGGGGCCGCGACGAGCGCGAGCGAGTACTCGCTCTCGTCGCCGAGGAACGCCGCCCCTGACATCACAGCCAACGGCAAGGCGCTCTGCCCCCGATGACCGCCACTTCGAAAGAACGTGGCTGATGCGAACCCTCAAGCCACCGCAGTCAGGGGTTTCCGCCCCCTGCAGGGTGTCAATATTCCGATCAGGCTGCTGAGCAGGGTGTTTCCTGCGGACGGTGAGGCAGACAGGTTAGCCTCGGGTAGTACTCGTTGAGCAGTCCACCGAGTACCTGGCAGCGCCTGACCGTGGCTGCCGGCAGGGTTGACGTGCGGGGCATCATCTGGGGACGTAGGTCCAGGCCGCGGTGGGCTCGCCCGGCGTTGTAGTGCTCGGCGTACTGGTCGAGGACCGTACGCAGGTGTCCTTCACCGGGGACTCGCTGCGCTTCCTGATTCGCGACCGGGACGCGAAGTACAGCGAGCCCTTCGACGCAGTCTTCGCGGCCGATGACATCGAGGTCGTGCCGACAGCGCCTCGAACGCCCCGGATGAACGCGCAATGCGAACGGGTCATCGGAACCCTGCGGCGCGAGGTCCTCGACCACCTGCTCATATGGAACGAAACCCATGCCCGACAGATCCTCGACGCCTACGCCCAGCACTACAACTGTCATCGCCCACACCAAGCCCGGACACAACTCCCTCCCCTCGCCCACGAACACCCAAAGCCCATAAGCACTCCCCTACTCACCGGCTCCTGCACACCCGAATACTCGGCGGCGTGATCAACGAGTACAGATACACCGCCTGACCAGCAGCGACGAGTTTCCGAACGGCACAGGTATCGGCGGTCGCGGCCGCCAGGGTGGACCGCGCCGGGCACTCCTCGCTGGCCGCGTTCTTCGTTCCCCTGCCGGACCTCGAGCCGGGTCAGGTCGCCGCGGGCATCCGCGACCGCCTGACCAGAACGGCGCCGCCGCATCTGGTGCCCAGCCTGATCGTGCCGGTCGACGCGCTGGAGCGGACGCACACAGGCAAGGTGGACCGGAACGCGACCCGGGACCGCCACCTGGGCGCCGTGGTGGCCGTCCGATGAGCGCCGCCACGGCTCCGGGAGCGGAGGTCGCAGAGCTGGCCGCGTTCGCTTCGCGGAGGCTGGGCGTGGCACTCGTACCGGAGTCCGCACGGACCGACGACAGCGGCTGGGACTTCCGCGTCACCCACATCCGCGCCACCGACGGCACGCACTGGATCCTGCGGCGGCCGCGGCGGCCGGAGGCCGCCGACCAGCTGGCCGTGGAGGGCGCCGTGCTGAGCGCCGTACGCGATCGGGTCCCGGTGCCGGTGCCCGACTGGCAGATGCACACCCCGGACCTGGTCGCCTACCCTCGCCTTCCCGGCGAGGCGGCGGGCAGTGAGGACCCGACCACCCTGGTCTACGGCTGGTCGATGGACCCGCTGGCCCACCCGGACCGCTACCTTGAGCCGCTTGCCCGCTGCCTGGCCGCGGTGCACTCCACGCCCCTGGACGGCACAGGGGGATTGCCCGGTGCGCACCCGGCCGACCCCACGGCCGTGCGCTCCCGGATCGCGGACAAGCTGACCCGTGCCCGGACCGAACTGGAGCTGCCCGCCGCCCGACTGCGCCGCTGGCAGGACTGGCTGGACGACGACCGCCTGTGGCCCGACCGCCTGGTACTCGTCCACGGGGACGTGCACCCGGGCCACACCCTGGTGGAGCCCCACCCGTCCGGCCCCCCGGCGCTGTCGGCCCTGCTGGACTGGGCGAACGCGGGCATCGGTGATCCGGCGGCCGACTTCGTGGACATGCTGTACGCCGGTGGCACGGACGTCCTCGACCGGCTCCTAAACGCCTACCGGGCGGCGGGCGGCGAGGTCCCCGACGGCATGCGGTCGCATATCCTGGCCCGGGCGTCCTTCATCTGGGTCCATGTGGCGCTGCGTGGCCTGGACACCGGCCGCCCGGTGTGGGTGGAGACCGCGCTGCGGAGGATGGCCCGGTGAGTGGCGGGACGGCGTACACGGTCCACGGTTCGGGGCGGCCGGTGGTCCTGGTCGCCGGCGCGGGGGGGCAGTGGCCGGATCTGGGAGCGTCACCAGGTGCCCGCCCTGACCGCGGCGGGCCACCAGGTGATCACCTTCGACCACGACACCGGCGACTCCTCCGCCGGCGAACTGGCCGCCGCGGTACGGGAGCTCCTCACCACGCTGGGGCTGCCACCCTGCCCGCTGATCGGCCATTCCCTGGGTGCCCAGGCGATACAGGAGCTGCTCCTCGCCGATCCACAACTGGCGAGCGGCGCGGTGCTGGCCGCCACGCGGGGACGGCCCGACGCGGTCGGCGACGCGCTGGCCCGCGCCGAGGCCGCGTACGCCGAGGCGGGCGGCCGACTGCCGCCGGAGTACGAGGCGTTCGTACGGCTGGTGCAGAACCTCTCCCCCAGGACCCTGGCGGACGAGAGCGCGGTCGCAGAATGGCTGGACTTGTTCGAGATCGCCGCGTTCAGCGGCACCTCCGCCGCGCACCGCCCGCGCCCGCCTGCCCCGAACCGGCTGGCCGCCTACGCGCGGATCACCACGCCCCTGCTGGTGGTGGGCTTCGCCGACGACGTGCTGGCCCCCGCCCACCTGGGCCGCGAGGTGGCCGCGACGGTCCCCGGCGCCCGCTACACCCAGCTGGCGGACACCGGCCACCTCGGCTTTCTGGAACGGCCCGACGCCTTCAACACCGTCCTGCTGGACTTCCTCGCTACCCTCCCCACGACCGACCCCGGAGCGTCCCGTGTCCACTGAGTTCCGTAACGAAACCCCCGCCTCGGTCGAGGTGGTGTACGTCGGCCAGGAGCCGCCCGAGTCCTGGGACGCGTCCGTGTACCTGTGCGGGCCCACGCCCACCGATCCCGCGGAGCCGTCCTGGCGCCCGGCCGCCCTGGCCGCCCTGCGCGCCGCCTGGGACGGCCCGGGACGGCTGGCGGTCTTCCTTCCCGAGCCCGCCGCCCACGGGTCCTACCCGGCGTACGCGGACCAGATCGCCTGGGAGGAGGAGTCGATGCGCCGCTCGGACGTGGTGCTGTTCTGGATCCCCCGCGACATGAACCGGCTCCCCGGGCTGGTCTCCAACATCAAGTGGGGGGTGTGGTACGACTCGGGCCGGGCAGTGCTCGGTGCGCCGCCGGAGGCCGAGCGCATGGCGTACCTCCTGCACTTCGCCGAGGCGTTCGGGGTACCGGTGGAACGCACCCTTCCAGGGGCGGCGGGAGCGGCCCTGCACGCGGTGGGTCGCGGCTCCCGCCGCACCGGCGGCGAGCGGGCCGTTCCGCTCACGGTGTGGCGGTCCCGGCCCTTCCAGAGGTGGTACGCCGTCCGACAGGCGGCGGGCTGCCGTCTGCTGGACGCGCGCGTGGAGTGGTACGAGCGGGCCACCGCCCCGGACGGCGCCCCGGCCTGGCTGCTGACCGCCACGGTCGCGGGCGACGGGGCCTCCCCCTCCGTGTGCCGCCTGCTGTCGGCTCAGGGACAGGGCATGCTCATGTAGAGCGCCTGCTCACCCTCGGAGGGGGTGCCCTCGTAGAGGGCGGTGTCGAGCCCGCAGAAGGCAAAGCCCATCCGCCGGTACGCGTGGATCGCCGGCGCGTTGATGTTGGTGACCTCCAGCCAGATGTGACCGGCTCCCCGCTCACGGGCGAACTCCACCGCGAGCCCCATCAGCGCGCGGCCGACCCCCCTGCCCCGGTGCTGCGGGGCGATCTCGATGTCGTCGATGGTCAGCCGGCGGTTCCAGGCGGAGTACGAGACGGCGACGAAGCCCGCCAGGTCGCCGACTGCCCCATGGGCGACGAAGGTGCGGGAATCCACGTCGTCCGCGTCGTCGCCGTCCGGCTCGTCCTCGGGGAACACCTTGGTCATGGGCGGGTCCACCGGGACCTCCCGCAGCGCGAACCCGTCCTCGGTGACGGTCACCTGGAAGACGGTGTCGGTGGTGAAGGAGCCGTCCAGGGCCTCGATGGCCTCGGCGTCCTCGGGGGCAGCGGCGCCGTATCGGTAAGCCGTGTCGTCAACAGTGGCCATGGCACGACGCTACGACCGCTCCGACCACGACGGAACGGGTTTCGGCCGACCACGCCCGATCACCGACCCAGCCGTCTTCGTCGTCCGGTGCACAGCCGACCAGCCGCGTGGCGGTAGCAGACGCGGGGCAGAGCATCCCCGAAACCCCGAAAAGGGACCTGCTCTCCCGGAAAGCCGCTCATCGCCCAGCAGAGCCGAACGTTTCCCGGTGCTCCTCCGTCCTAGGAGGGACAGGGAGGGAACCCATGACCGGACGCCGCCGCACGTTACGCCGTATCGGGCGCCGCGCCGACGCCGCTGACCCCCGCAGACCCGACAGAAACACACCCGACGCCCGCACGCCCGACAGGACCGACGTGGACGTCTCACGTGTGCGCGCGATCCTGGCCTTGGGGGGCGTGCCGTGGGGCGACCTCGATGACGGGGTGCACGAGGTACGGCTGAAGCTGCTGGAACAACGCGCCGATCCGGCCCGCGCGGCGGTCCGCGACACCTCCGCGTGGAGCAGCGTCGTCGCCTCCCGCGTCGCCGCGGACTGGCACCGGGCCGGCGCGCGCGACGACGGGCTGCGTGCCCGGCTCGCCGCCCGCTGGACGCAGCAACCCGTCGCGCAACACACCGAAGAAGACCGCACAACGGCCCTCGCGGTGGCGGACGGACTCGGCTCCCTGCCCCCTCACCAGCGTCAGATACTGACATTGCGCTACTACGCCGATCTCCCGGTACGTGACATCGCAACGCTGCTCGGCGTCCCCGAAGGCACGGTCAAAAGCCGCCTGCACACGGCCGTGGCCGCACTGCGCACCCGGCTGCGCGAGACGGAGGTGATCCACGGTGACCGAACCGACCGAGACTGAGGAGATTCGACTGCGACGGGCGTTCGCAGTGATCGGGGAAGAGGCAGGGCGCCCGGGCCCCACCGCGGCGCCCACGGACCCGCCGACTGCGATCCACACCCCGCGCAAACAGCGACGTACCCGCGCGGCACTCGCCGCAGCGGCAGCCGCCTGCGTCGCCGCCATCGTCGTGACAGTGACGGTCACCGCCGACGACGGCTCTGGAAAGGATGCCGACACCACAGGCCGAGGACAGACCTTCCCAGAAGCGCTCGCCTGCGCGACCGCCGTAGTAGAAGGCAACCTGACCGCGGTACGCCCGGCCGGCCAGGGCCGGGTACACGTGACCGTGTCCGTGGACCAGTGGTTCAAGCCCAGCACAGGGCCCGCCACTGCACGATTCGACCTCGCCGACCCCGCCGTCGCGGACCCCGCCGAGGCATACACCACCGGGGACCACCTCCTACTGCTCGTCCCCAGACGCAAAAAACAGATTCCCGACACCTCCCAAGGCCAGGAGCTACGCCCGATGCGCGACCGGATCACCCGCACCCTGCCGGAAGCAGCTCACACCCCCTGCCCTCCTGAGTTCCAGTGAGGCACTGCGCCTGCCGGAATCTCATCCGCCCTGGTGGGGGCAGTTCTTCGGGTGTCCCGAAATCTTGGCCGCGGTAGCTAGAGCTGGCGCTCTCGCACAGTTGCCATCAGAGCGTCATGATGATCGATCGTGCTGCTGCGACTGGTTTACCTGGGTGTAACGAACGCGTTCGCGATGCTGCGCCTGCTGCCGATGACCGACCGGGACAAGGACGCGGAGATCCTATCCTTGCCCTGCGCCACCAGATCACCGTGCTGGAACGCCAACTCGGCGAGGAAAAGATCCGGTTCACGCCCAGCGATCGGGCGTTCCTGGCGGCGCTGCTGCACCGGCTGCCACTGCACGTCCTGCGAAGACTGCGGCTGCTCTCACGTCCCGACACGGTGCTGCGTTGGCACCGCGACCCCGTCGCACGCCGCCATGCCGCCTCCTGCCGGCCCAAACACCTGGGACAACCACGCACCGTGCGCTCCACCGCATCCTGGTGTTACGGCTGGCGAAGGAGAACCCGAGCTGGGGGCACCGACGCCTGCACGGCGAATTGCTCGTGCTCGGGGTGAGGGTGAGCGCGTCCACCGTCTGGGAGATCTTGAAGGAGGCGGACATCGACCCGGCGCCCGAGCGGAACTCCAGTACCTGGGCCACCTTCCTTCGCAGCCAGGCTGATGCCCTGCTGGGCTGGCCTGCGCCGTCATGGAAACAGTCACCCTGTCGGGGGTACGGATGTACGTGCTCGTGGTGGTCCAACACGGCAGTCGCGGGATCCGCATCCTGGGCGCCACCGCGCATCCTGGGTAGCACAAGCGGCGAAGAACCTCGTCATGGACCTCGAAGGCCTCGGCTGCCGCGCACGGTTCATGATCCGGGACCGGGACGGGAAGTTCCCCGCCCTCTTCGACGCCGTCCTCAAGGACGCGGGGATCGACGTCGTGCTCAGCGGCATCCAGATGCCACGAATGAACTTGATCACGGAGCGCTGGATAACCTGTCGCCGCGAGCTCCTGGACCGGACGTTGATCTGGAACCAGCGACACCTCCTCCACGCCCTGCGCGAGTTCGAGCGCTTCTACAACGGACACCGACCACACCAGGGCATCGCCAACGCCAGACCGCTACAGCCCTTTGCCCCCGCCGATCGACGACCCGGACACATTAGCCCGCCTCAACATACGTCGACACGATCGCCTCGGCGGCATCCTCCACGAATACCGGAATGCGGCTTGACCTGCACGGATGAAGTTTCCGGCAAGGGCACAGTGGAAGTGGCGTTCGAACACCCTTGGTCGTGGGCTCGCGGTTTCGACGCACTCCACATGATGCGTCATCGGAGCCACATCGAATTTGGGGGGCAGTCGATCAGACTGTCAGCTCGTGACCTCCGCCTACGCCTCCCCGCTGCACTCCTCTCGAGAGCTCAGCTCGTCGGGACCTGCCCCTGCCGTCCTTGATGCATCCAGGCGATGACGTCGAACACACGCAGGATGCCGATGTCCTCACCGATCCCCGCCTTGTCGCGGAGATGGACCAACTGATCGTAGAGGGCGCCGTTGTCCGCCCGCAGGGCCGCAGCCAGCGCTGCCCAGAAGGAATGGTCTGTCTTCGGTCGTTCAAAGAGCTGCTTGATGCGGATGTCGTAGATGGGGATGAGGTGGGGACGCTTGCGGGCCAGCAATTTGCCTGCGACAACCGGGCCGCTGCCGTCGGGCTTGCCGGGGTACTGCTTGGTGCCGGCCAGGCGTTCCCATAATTCCCAGGCCGGTCCGCCTTCCACTATGAGCGCATCGCTTCGGGGATCCTCCAAACGTGCGTCACAAGGGATGACCGACAGCAGGCGCGCCCAGTGCCCGTCTGGGTCGGTCAGCAAGTTGATCGCGCCATGCGGCTCCAGGGAAACACTGAGCGTGGTGATGGCCACCAGGTCGTTGCTGTCGAAGCAGTACGCGACGTACTCGGCGTCCCCGCCCCCGCCCAGGCGCTCGAAGCACGCGCCGGAATAAAACAGATCACCGCATGAGCGTCGTCGGGTGAAGTACTCACCCAGCAGGCTCACAGCCTTCTTGTCGTCCCAGTAGATCTCCGGGATCTTCAACCCGATCACCGAAGCCCCCAACTCCCACGCCACCAGTGATGTGTCGGTGGACAGTACACCAGCTGAGCCCCTGCGGTGGCTTGAGCGGAAGCCGCGGCCAACAGTCGCGCCTGTGCTCCACTGTATTTGGGGTGGCTTCTGGCACCTGGTCCAGGCGTGGGCTTTGGTCCTGTTGGCGCCTGAGAGCTGGCAGGAAATGCCGTTTGCCGATGTTCCCATCATGAGGACCCTCTGACCCTCTATCACCATCCTCCGCGTCTCGGGGGAACCTCAGTCCCTTCAGGTCGGGCCCCGAGGCCCGACCTGAAGCGATAGATTTGGGGTGCCTGTTCGACGCCGTGCCACGGTCGCCGGTGATGCTAACGAAGAGTGAAGGGAACGTGGGCGAGTGCACCAGGTGGCTGTTGAGGAAGCCCTGGCGGAGCTGGCCGCCGCTTCCGCGAACTTCGGCTTTCTGCTGCCGCTGGAACCCCTCCTACTGGTGTACGGCGCGGGTGCTGAGGCCGACGCGCACGACCGCCCGAAACGGTCCCTCGCCCAGGCCCGGCAGTTCGCGGAGGTCCTGACCGCGGAGTCCGTCCGGCTGCTCGGTCCGGATTCCAGCGACGGCCCGGTGCACCGCGTGCTGGCCGAACTGCGCCGCTCCGGCGACCTCACACCAGACGGCGAGGCCGGACCGGACGACCGGTCCCGTGCCCGACGTCTCGTACGCCGCTGCTTCGACCTGGGCGTCTGGTACTTCCGGCTGCGGACCGGAGTGCGTGACGCGCTCTCCTTCGTCCCGCCGGCCGAATGGGAGGACGCCCCGGTAGGCTCACCGCACCGGCAGATCCCCGTGCGGGAGCAAGTGACTGGCTTGGCCACCCGGGTTGCCCTGCTCGACGAGTACGCCCCCGTGCTGCGGCGGTCCTTCGACCGGCGTGCGCCCACTGAGACGGCCACCCACGCGCCCCTGAAGGCACGTTCAGCCCTCCTGGAGGCGGAGTGGCGCGTCGCGGATCTGCTGACCGAGGCAGGATGGGCCGTACGGGATGATTCTGACGCGTCGCACGAGCTACTGGTGCGAGGGGTTGCGGTGCGGGGCGCGGCGCAACCGGACCAGGCAGCGGGACGAGACTACGTGCTCCGCGTCGACGGCCAGCCGGTGGGCACCGTTGAGGTGCGGCCCCGCGGCAAGGATCTGCGGGCTGCGCTGGCCCGACCCGGTGAGGCTGGCACCCCGTCGACGGCGTCCGCGGAGCAGCGGATGCCCTACACCTACGCTACCGACGGCGTCCGGGTGCTGTTTCGGAACGGGGATGACCCCGAGCCGCGCTTCCGGGAGATCTTCAGCTTCCACCAGCCGGATACCGTGGCCCGCTGGCTGCGGGAGGCCGTGGCCGATCCCCAGGCGCCGACGTTTCGGGGCCGCGTGCGCCGCCGTCTTCCGGACCTCGATGATGATGGCTATGCCCAGAGTGTTCTACGGTCGTGGCAGTACGACGCGGTGCGGGCGTTCGAGAGCTCGCTGCGCCGTGGCGAGCGCCGGGCCATTGTCCAGATCGCTGTGGGGGGCGGCCGAGCGGTCACGGCCGTCACCGTGGCCTACCGCCTGCTGCGGCACGCCCGGGCACGCCGAATTCTCTTCCTAGTTGACCGGGTGGACCTCGAAAAGCAGGCACTGGCGACCTTCGCGGCGTACTCGGGTCCTGGCGAAGACGGCCGGAAGTTCACCGAGTCGTATCGGGTAGAACGGCTGAGCTCGGACGTCGTGCCATCCCAGGAGGTCGTTGTGAGCACCGTGCAGCGGCTTCACAACGTCCTGTCCGGGGGTAAACCGGCGTCCGGAGTCCGCTACCGCCCCGAACTACCCCCCGAGTTCTTCGACCTCATTATCGCCGACGACTGTCACCGGTCCGTCTCCTCCCGATGGCGCGCGCTGTTCGATTACTTCGACGCGCCGGTGCTCGGCCTGACGGCTACCCCGACGGACCAGGTGCTGAAGGTCTTCCAGGGCAATCTGGTCAGCTCCTACACCTTCGCGGACGCCGTCGCCGACGGCCGAGCCGTGGACATCACCATCTACCGCATTGGCGGCCTCGCCACGCGACCGGAGTGGGCGGCCGACACCCTGGAGGAGTTGGACCTCGACGCGAAGGAGACCCTCGGTCACCGTCGCTCCGTGGTGAGCGGCCAAGCGCTCCACGGCGTGCTCACGGCGTTCAAAGAGGGGTTGCCGTCGATGTTCCCCGAGCGGGAGTGGCTCGGTTCCGAGGATGTGGCGCTGCCCAAGACCGTGGTCTACGCGGCCGACGACCGGCATGCAGACGAGGTGGTCGAAGCGCTGTGCACGGTGTTCGGGCAGGGGCCTGGCTTTTGCCAGAAGGTGAGACTCAACGGCGGGTCACCGCACCTGTGGCTCTCGCGGTTCCGTAACACAGTCGAACTGCGGGTTATCGTCGTGGTGGGCCCGCTCACCGGTGCGGACATCGCCCCCGTCGAATGCCTCTTGTTCCTGCAGGACGTCAAGTCCTCAAATCGGTACTTCCAGATGCTTGCTGTCGGGACGCGCCCTATCGCGCCGGCGGAACTGCAGGCGGTCACCCCCGGCGCGTCGGCCAAAACCCACTGCGTGGTCGTGGATCCGGTCGACGTCACACGGCACCATGCTGGTCAATTTTCCACAATGAGGAAGCGGGGGCGAGAGAAGGACGCGTACGAGGCACCGGCCGCTGCCGCAACGGTCGACGACGCCGAGGTCATGGAGCATTGGCGGTCCTTCCTCCGGGCGGGCAACGGCCCGGCGCGGGAGCTGATCACCGGAACAAGGGCCCTGACTGAGGGGGACGTCCGGATGCTTCGCTCATGGGCCGAGTCTCTGGCGCGACCGCCGCATAGCCTGACAGCGGAGCGGATCTGGAGCGCCTACGAACGCGCCGGTGTCACTGTGTCGGATCCCCGTCGGCCGCGGACACCGAAGGGGCCCGTGGACCTCCTTGCCCTCGTCCGGCACGAAGCGGGCCTGGAGCCGCGCCCGCGCCCCTACCGCGACCAGGTCTTCGGACGGCTCGACGCGTGGATCGACCACCAGGAGCGCGGGGGACGGTCCTTCGACTCCGACCAGGTCTGGTGGATGGAGCACATCGCGGACGGCACGGCGGCCGGTGGACACTTCGCCACCGCATCTCTCGACGCCGTTCCCTTCACCCTCAGGGGCGGCACGTCGGGCTTCCTGCGCGCCTTCGGCGAGCAGGGTGCGGCCCGCCTGCTGGACGAGCTGCGGAGTGTGCTGGCGTGAGGGCGGGACTGCCGTCCGGCTGGACCGAGGTTCCGCTGGGCGAGCTGTTGCGCGAGCCGCTGGCGGCGGGCCGGTCCGGTCAGGCCGTCCCGGGAGGGGTGCCCGTCCTGCGCCTGCCCGCGCTGCGGTCGGCGACGGCCGACCTCGCCGAGTCCCGAGAAGGTCCGTGGGCGTCGGCAGCGGAAGCGGCCGACCATCTGATCCGGCCGGGCGACATCCTGATGAGCCGCAATGGCGGACCGGGGGCGCGGATCGGGCGGGCCGCCCTGGTCCGCGAGACCACCGGGCCCACGACGTACCCCGGCACCATGGTGCGGGTGAGGATCGACGAGCGGCTGATCGATCCCGAGTACCTGGTGTTGGCGTGGGCGTCCCGTGCCGTACGGCGCCAGATCGAGTCGTCCGTACGTCAGGGCGCCGGCATAGGGCACATCGCGGCACGGGATCTGGAACGGGTTCGGCTGCCGCTGCCCCCACGGTCAGAGCAGGAGCGGATCAAGACCTCTCTCGCCTTCTGGTTCGCCCGGGTCGACGAGGAGGAAGCCGCCGTCCGCGACATCCTGCGGCGGGTGGAAGACCTCCGCGCTCTCGTGATCGACCGGGGCGTCCTCGGCCGCACCACGAACGGGCCGCACGCGGACCCGGAGCCTTCCGCAGGCGCCCACCGCGCTCCCCTGCCCGCCGTCCCCGAGGGATGGCGATGGGTCACCCTCGGCGAGCTGGCCGAAGTTGTACGCGGTCCCGTGGCGAACAGCCGGCGTGCCGACGACCCGCACGAGGTCGAGGTGGGCTCCCTGCGCCCGGCCGAGCTCCGGGGCGAGCGCTGGGCACACGAGCGGATACCGACGGTGCGGCTGGACGCCCGTAGAGCGGAGGCGACCCGGTTGAGCCCCGGTGACGTCCTTTTTGTGCTGAGCGGACAGCCCGACAGCCTCGGCTTCGCCCGGGTGTGGGAACAGGGCTCCTCACATCGCACGTACGTACCGAACCACCACGTGGCACGGGTCCGTATGACCGGGGACGCCCTGCACCCCCGGCTGCTCGCCCTGTACGCGAACGGGCCCGGCCAAAGCTGGCTTCGGGGCGCCGCACGGAGCACAGCCGGCCTAACCTCCCTCGGCCTCGACCAGCTGCGGCAGACCCCCGTACCCGTGCCTCCACTCGCCGAACAAGGCACGCTCCTCACCTCCGTGGAGGCGTGGAACAGCGGACTCACCTCCGTTACGGCCTCGGCCGAGGAAGCCTTGGCAATGGCGGACCGGCTGCGCGACGGCTGCCGGGACCAGGCCCTCGCGGGCAGGCTGCCCCGCGGCGCAGCGCCGACTAGCGAGAACGACGTACGACTCAAGGGAGCAGTGACCGTGCCGCCGACGACGTCCGCCCGACGGCCTGTCAACCGACCTGAGGTGGAGCGCAAGGCCGAGCACCTTTGGTCCTCCTTCCCGCCACTGACCGACGACGGCCTAACAGCCTTGGAGTACGGAGAGCAGGTGACATACCTGCTCTTCCTCAAGACGGCGCAGGAGTTGCGGCGTCGGCCCCTCAACCGCGTCGACGTCCTGGGGCGCGACGCTTGGGACGAGCTCGCGCTGCACGAGGGCACGGAACTGATCCAGCACTATGGCGCCCTGCTGGCGGAGCTTGGCGAGCGCGGCGGCGTAGTCGGCCGCATCTTCCACAAGGCCCAGAACCGCCTGCGCCGCCCGCTGCACCTCCAAAACCTGATTCAACAGGTCAAGGAGGGACTCCCGTGGTGGGACGAGCGGCCGGAGTGGCGCGCCCCGGTCTTCGACGCGTTCCTCACCCGGTGCGCTCAAGACCACCGGACCGCCGCAGGCCAGTACTTCACCCACCGGGAGCTGATCGACGCCATCGTCGCGTGCTGCCGTCCGACCGTCGAGGACACGATCGTGGACCCGGCCGCAGGCACCGGAGGATTTCTGGTGCGGTCCTTCGAGCACATTGCCCGGTACCTCCCGCCGGGTGTCCCGCCCGCCCAGCGGGAGCAGCTGGCCCACGGCGCGATCCGGGGGACGGAGCTGGTGGATGCGACGACGCGCCTCGCTACCATGAACCTGTTCTTGCACGGCGTCGAACGCCTCGACGGCAACCGGGCGGCCATCGAGGTGCGGGACTCCCTCGCGGTAAGCCCCCGCCGCCGAGCCACACTCGTCCTCACTGATCCGCCCGTGGGGCAGCGACGCTCAGTGACCTCGTCCACTGGCGCGTCCAACCTCGATGGCGCCGAGGACCTCGCCCTCGTCCGGCCGGACTTCTGGGAGGCCACCAGCCACCAGCAGCTCAACTTCATCCAGCACGTCTACACCCTGCTGGAGATCGGCGGACGGGCCGCTGTCGTCGTACCGGACGGCGTCCTCTTCATGAAGGGCGCCGGGGAACGGGTACGGAGACAGTTGCTGAAACAGTGCGACGTGCACACCCTGCTCCGCCTCCCCATCGGGTTCTCTGCAGGCTTCTCAGGGGTAAAGCTCAACGTCCTGTTCTTCGAAAAGGCCGCGGCCCGCCCCGACGGATCGCCGGCCACCCACCACCTCTGGGTCTACGACGCGCGGACCGGACACACGGCCGTCGCCGATTCCCCGGGCTCCAGTCTCGACGCGTTCGTCGCCGCCTACCGGCCCGGGCACCCGCCCGAGACCCGCACCGCGTCACCGGCGTTCAAGCCCTACTCCGTCGATGCGCTCCTCGGTACGCCCGGAGCCAACTTCGACCTATACGCCGATCTGCGCGAGGAGGAGCCGGGAGAGGTTTCAGAGCCGCACCTGATCGCCCAGCAGATCTCCGAGCGGCTGGAGGACACCTGGCGAAGGTTCGCCAGGCTTGCGCAGGAACTCACGCCGCCTCGCGATGCTCGTACGTTCCGGTCCGGCTGAGGGGGATCCGATGCAGCTACTGCAGCTGAGGCTGCCCGACTACCGCGGCCTGCGGGACTTCGCCCTCGACCTGGAGAGCGCCATCGACAAGGGGCAGGCCATTGCCGTACTGATCGGTCCCAACGGAGGCGGGAAGTCCCGGATCCTGCACGCGCTCGCGGAGCTCTTCGGGGCTCTCTACCGCTGCGCCTTAGGCCATTCGGGCCGTACGGACTTCGGATACGAGGTGCGCTACCGGCTCCGCAACACGACCGTCGAGATCGTGCAGCCGTCCGCCGAGGCAGATCCGGTCATGTGGGTGACAGACGCCACCGGGTCGCGCGACGAGACACCGCGTCACGACTGGCTCCGCCGCCTTCCCGACCACGTCTTCGGGTATCAGGTGCACGGCCGGGTCCCGCGGGGCTCCGAGTTCGAGCGCCACGTGCACTTCGCCGAGGCGGAACTAGCGACGTGGCGCGAGCAGTGGACCGAGTCCTGGTTTGCCTGGCAGGACCGGCCCGAGAACGAGGAGGGGGTGTGGTCGGAGCAGCTGGAGCTGCCGATCACGTGCCCGCTGTACGCCCCGGGATTCCTGTGCACGCCCGACTGGCTCCCCTTGGTCCTGCTCTCCCTGGCCGCCCAGTGGGCGGACGTTTTCGGCGACTACCTTAAGGAGCAGGCCAGGGTGGACGGGGTGGTGTCCGCCACGCTGCACCTGCGTGCCCCCGCGTCAGTGGGGGAAGAGCTGTCAGCCCTGCCGTACTGGGGGCTGGGCGGGCCGCCGCGCGCACTGTTCACCGAGGCGGCAGCATCAGGCCGTTTCGGACCGGTGCCGGAATCGGACCCGCTGTACAGCGCGGGCACCCCCGACGACGGGTTCGCCCTCACCATGAGCAGCCTCGAGGACGTGCTCGCCTTCCGCAACCTCTTCGACAGCGACCTGTCGATGTTTGGGCTCCTGTCCACCCTTCAGATGGCCGGCTACCTGACGGTCGACGTGCGCGTCCGCAAGGCGGATGGCGCCGTCGTCCAGGCGGACCAACTGAGCTCCGGAGAACAGCAGATCCTCACCGTCCTCGGTCTGCTGCGGCTGCAGCGAGGCCAGGAGTCGCTCTTCCTCCTCGACGAACCCGACGCGCACTTCCACCCCGAGTGGAGTCGGCGCTGGTATTCGTCTGTCCAGAGCATGCTCGGCGATGGACAGCGCTCGCAATTCGTCGCCGCCACCCACGAGCCCCTCCTCGTCTCGAACATGCTGCGAGAGCAGATCCGGTTAATCGACACGGACGCCGACGGACGGACAACAGCGCTCGTCCCGGACACCGCCCCGCGCGGCCAGGGGGCCGGCGGGCTGCTCACCTCG
Organism: Streptomyces javensis; assembly: GCF_039525925.1. Taxonomy (NCBI): domain Bacteria; kingdom Bacillati; phylum Actinomycetota; class Actinomycetes; order Kitasatosporales; family Streptomycetaceae; genus Streptomyces; species Streptomyces javensis. The sequence continues at coordinate 41,080 of NZ_BAAAIF010000031.1, forward strand.
GACCTATTCCGCCTCCGAAGCCAACTAGATGAACACACCCAGGACCTGATCGACACCCAGTACCGCCTCATACCGGTGGCCGAGGACGATCCCGAGGCGCGCCAGGAACTCCAGGAGGTCACCGACCAGCTCGACGGACTGGGCTTCGCCACATGGCGCCGCGATAAGGTGCTCTCTTCCTTCCTAGCGGAACTGCACCGTCGGCGCACGGAACTCGTCGAACGAGCCCGGAACGGGACTATGACGGGCGAGGAGCTCGAAGCGACCGCACGCATCCTCTTCGACGAGCGCTTCTCCCGGGGGGTCTGATCCCGGTGCGCCACGTGGACAACAGCGGACTCACCGCGCCGCAGAAGTGGGCGGACCGGGCCACTAAGGAACTCGCGAAGCTCCACAAGGACGCGAAGGACGCGGACAAGGAGCTCTCCTTCCGCGAGATGTGGCGGGAGGACGCGATCCGCGACCGGCTGATCGCCCTTATCGGGGAGAAATGCTGGTACTGCGAGACCAGGTTCGTCCGCTCGCCCTACCACGTAGACCACTACCGGCCGAAGTCCGTCGTCGTGGGTGAGACGGAGCGCCGCGGGTACTGGTGGCTCGCTTACGACCCTGCCAACTACCGTCTCTCCTGCCACCACTGCAACAGCGGTGGTGCCCGTTACGGCAATCAAAGCGCCGGACCTGGCAAGGGAGCGCGCTTCCCCCTGCTTGGGCAACGCGCATCAGAGGGCGGGAGCCTAGATGGCGAGCTACCGGTTTTGCTCGATCCCGTGGTGGCCGAGGATGCCGAACTCATGGGATTCGACAGGCAGGGCCATGCTCGGCGGCGTCCCGAGCGGCCGTACTCCAAAGACGAACTGACACGAGACCTTTGCCGGGTGGACGAGACCATACGCATGCTCGCGCTCAACTCCGACCTACTTATCGAGAGCAGATCTACCCTGATCGGCAGGGTGAACGGACTCGTCCAGCTACACCTCGCCAGCGGAGGGCACGCCGGCGCGGCGCTGTACGCCCGCACCGAGCTCGACGACCTGACCCGGACGACCGCCGAATGGAGCGCGGCGGCCGCTGCGGCCGAACGCCTGGCCCTCCTCGCCCACGACCGCTCGGGAGACGACGCACCCCTTGAGGGAGGGACAGGGGGCAACGTCGCCGAACACGTGAGCGACGGAACCGAGCCCCCTAAGGCCACGGCGACAGACCATCGCATTGACCTGCGGTCCCTGGTGGCCGCCTTGCCTCCCGAGGCATTCTCCGCAGGCGGGATCGCGCTGACAGGCCGGGGGAAACGGGGGCCGGCCAGAGCAATCCTGCTGGCGGATGGCACCATCATGTGCTTCCAGCGGCCCTTGGCCACGCCCACGTCCGCGGCACGGATGGCGACCGGCGACGACCAAGTGGATGGGTGGACCTTCTGGTCGTTGACGGTGGACGGCACGACCCAGACGCTCTCCGACCTGCGCGACTTCCTGATCGCCCAGGACGGCTAACAGGCACCGCCCACCACCACGCTCTTCCACACGGCTTGACCAGCCTCACACCGTCAGAACGGACGTCACCCATCGAAACAGATCGACCATCACAACGAACCACTCTGCGGGTGCCGGTAAATCATCCACGCAGGTCGGCAGACTGATCACGGACCTTCGGTTCTCCTCGACGTTCACCCCAGGTGCCTTCACCTGTTCAGGGTCCCAGCGGCATCATGAGCTGTCGTGCTGCTGCGCCTGACCTACCTCGCCACGACGAACGCCCTGGTGTCCCTACGCCTCCTGCCGATGAGTGACAGAGAAAAGGACGTCGAGATCCTCATACTCCGGCACCAACTGCTGGTCCTGCAACGCCAGGTCGGCAAGCCGACCTTCACCGACATAGACCGCGCCATCCTCGTCAGCCTGCTCCACCACCTCCCCAAAGACAGACTGCGGCACCTTCTGCTCCTGGTCCGCCCCGACACGGTCCTGCGCTGGGATCGCAACCTTGCGCTTGCCGAGAATGTCGTCCGCCCTGGTCGGAGGTCTGCACCGAACCCACTCGTCGGCCGCGGTCGCTCGAACCGGGGCGGTTCAGAGCGGTCAGACAGGCCCAGGCGCCGTGGGTTGGCAGCGTGGCTGATGAGTCCGAGCATGCGGTGCACGATGTCGACTTCCCGCCATGGTCGAAGTCTGGCCCGGAATGTGCGAGATGTTCGACGTCATGAACGACTCCGCACAAGCAAGTGCCGCTCTTTCCGGGCAACGTCGACCAGCGTCGTTTCTCCTACGAGCATCCAGTTTCGCCAGTACGCGGCTCCGCCGTGGTTCTCCCCCATACAGGAGCATGTGCAGTCGTCCCCGGCGGCATCCCGGCAGCGCGTGTCGCACCGTTCGGTGGCGGAGAACTGCAGGTATACGTCCACCTCACCGAAGCGTTCCGCGAGCGCGGAGACGATTGTGCGCAGGTGAGGACGGGCGATCTCCCACCGCCCCGGCGTCATCGCGTTGTTCCACTCCGGGCGTATCCGTTCCCCCAGCTCTTCCAGAATCCAGCGCCGCTTGGAACCTTCCTGATACGGCATCCACACCCATAGCCGCTGTTCAGCGATGTTCCGGCGCACCCACGGACGACGAGACACAACATCACCCCGCCTCAATACTCGTGCGTCATGCGCCCGGCGGCCAGACCACTGCCAGTCGACTACTGATCTGACCCAAGTTCGGCTCGCATGGCCAGGCGTAGCCGAGTGAGCGCCCCCTCGTATGCGCCCCGGCCTCCCGAGTAAGCCTCATCGCCCGCGAGCACACCAGCCGCGGCGAGGTCCCGCACGTCCCGAAGCCGCCGGAAGGTCTCCTCAGATGCCTCGACCACGGGCGCTGACGCGGTGATCGTCATCTGGTAGCGCAGTTCGTAGCACGATGCGAACCTTTCCCGCGCCGCTCGCTCCCGCTCCAGCGACCCAAGCTCATGGTCTCGAGCGAGGAGGCGAAACGCGTTGCGCGCCTTCGATAAGCTGGTCAGATACTCGCCGTACAGCGTTCGGCGAACCTCCAAGAGATGGGCTCTGCGCTCCCGCCGCCACCGATGGCGATCGAAGAACGCGCCCGATGCCGTCGCTATGACAGCACCCGCAGCAGCACTGGTCAAAGTCGCCCACTCCACAACGTGACCCTAGGAGGACTCGCTCGACGTCGCCAGACTGCGTGCCCTGCTTGGCACACTATTTGTGAGCAGCAAAATCGATCACCGAAACACCGACTGCCATCGCCCCGCACTTGTGGCCACGACAAGGGGAACACTCAGCTCAGAGGCCTATGGAGCCTGAGGTGATCGCGTGGTGTGCCCGTCGACGGAGACTGGGATCGTCGGCACATCGCACTACCCCAGGAGGCGATCACCATGCGCTCCGTCACCCACCGTGGCCGGGTCTACCGGCGCTGCGGATGCCGCGACGCACACCGCCAGCAGATCGGAACCGGCTGCCCGCAACTGGCAACCGACGGTGACCACGGCAGCTGGACCTTCGCCGTCGACCTCCCTCCCCCGACCACCGCCGTACGACCATCCGCCGCGGCGGCTTCCCCACCCAAAACGCCGCCCAGGCCGCGCCGCAACGGATCCTCGAGGGCGAGGCCGGCGGGTTCAACGGCGACCCGAACCAGACCGTCGCCGACTACCTCACGACCTGGCTGGCGACGAAGGCGCACGTACTCAAGCCGACCACGCTGGCCCCTATCGCGACTACGTCACCGGCGACCTGATCCCCCCGCCCTGGGCGCGCTCAAGCTGGACGAGCTCGGCCACCGCCACATCGCCGGATTCGTTCACACCCAGTTGGCCGCAGGCCGCGGCCAAGTGACCGTCTACCGGTGCCTGGCCACCCTCTCCAGCGCCCTGGGCGACGCTGTCCGCCAGCACCGCCTCACCCACAACCCCGCACGCCCCGCCATCCTGCCCCGACCACCCACCGCCGAGCGCCGCATCTGGACAGCCGAGGAAGCAACCCGCTTCCTGCACTACGGCCACCACACCGACCCACTCATCGCCGACCTGTGCGAACTCATGATCGGCACTGGCATGCGCAAAGGAGAAGCACTCGCCCTCCACTGGCACGACGTGCACCTCAACGAAGGGATACTCTACGTCCGTTACACCCTCTCCGCCATCAACAACGCCCGCCTGGTCATCACCTCACCCAAGACCCGCAGCAGCAAGAACTGGGTCGCCATCTCCCCGCGCGTGGCAACCGCGCTCACACGCCGCGCAGCCGAAGCCCCGGATTCAGTACTGTCTGACCGCTCCTCGGATCCCTTCACCGGACAGGTCTTCTGCCGACCCGACGGACGCCCGCTACGGCCTCAGACCGTCCTGGACCGCTTCCCCCGACGCGCCAAAGAAGCCGGAGCCCCCCGCATCACCCTGCACGACCTGCGGCACCTCGCCGCCGCCCTCTCCATCACCGCGGGCATCCCGCTCACCATCGTCTCCAAAACCCTGCGGCACACCACGCTCTCCACCACCGCGAACCTCTACAGCCACCTCACTCAGCAAGCCGCCCACGCCGCCGTGTACGCTATCGACGCCGCGCTGACCGAAGTCGGCCTCACTGCCGACCGCCACCCCCGCTGGCCCGCCTGGCTGCGACCACGCCGCGACCACTCGAACAGGCCCCGGGCGCGCCTCACGTTGCCCTACTTCGCCGCCCCGGCCGCCAGTTCACCCAGCGCTTCCACGCCTCAAGGCGTGTGTGTGCGACCACCATGCGACCACCACGCCGGAAAACACGGAAAAGGCCGCCCCCGCATCTCTGCGGAAACGGTCTCCGACCTGCGGAAACGCTGGTCGGGACGACGGGATTTGAACCTGCGACCCCTTGACCCCCAGTGCGTCGAAGCCGAGCGGCGTGCTCCGGTCCGTTCTCCCAAGTCACGTTGACGTGCAATCAGCCAAGTAAAGGAGTCTACCTTTTTCGGCTTCTGCGTCCCGAGTTGCCTGGAAGCTAGCATCGTGACCGGACGTCCGCAGGCAAGCAACTACCTGATCGACTTGGGCGAGCATGCCAAGTCGATCAGGTCATCATCCGCAACCGCGGCGGCTACTTCGCCGTCAGCTTCGGTGCCGTCTTCCAATCAATCTGCGTGTGGACCAACGGCACATCGGCCCTGCGGCGGTGATCGGCACCAGGGGCCCGCTGCGCGTCATCGCTGGACACGGATGGCTGACAATCGCTCGCTATTTGCTCCCCGGTCTGCCCCGTGATCGTATTGCGCGGCCCTCAGGCTGTGGAGCCGTCCTCCGGGTGCACCGACGTCCATGGAGTGCCCTCGCCCGGCAACGGCCCCCATACCAGTGCGCCCCGGTGAAACCCGGGTATGGCCTCGGCCATCAGCGGGCCAGTGCCTTGCGTGAGGGCTTCAGCAACAATGTCCAGGAACTCACTGAGGGATCCGTACCCAGGGGAGGTGAGCGGTGCCGACGGCGGCTCACCGCCGTCCTGGTTGAAGGTGGCGAGGCGGCCTTCGACGTCGATTGCCAGGCCGCCCCACGGGGAGAGGGGGTAGTCGGTGACGGCGAACGGAACCCATAAGCCCCAGAATGGGTCGGTTTTCCCTCCGCGGCCCCGGACTTGCGCGATTTCGTCAATCGGTAGCAGATGATGCTGGGCGAGGAACAAGCCCGGGTCGTACTCGTCGGGGTCTCGGTCAAGGGCTGAAGCATCGACCGTTCCGTCGCACACCATCAGCAGCGTCACCAGGTCGACGGGCAGGCCCATTCCCAATGCGTCCTCGGCGGATCAAACATCCGCGACGGCAGCGCCCGGCCGTAAGGTGGCGTGCGAGGCGGGCGCGTGCACCGCCAGCCAGTCGGTGATGGCGTCCAGGCGGGCAGAATGTCGCTCATCGTGTCCTCCATTGACGTAGGCGAGGGGAAAGAGGGGCACGCCTACCCGATGTCCACCAGGTGGGCGTGCCCCCGCGTTGCCGGACCGCACAGGTCAGGCCATCCGAACCTGCGCGGTGCGGTGACCGGTCACTTCATCGTGCACTTGATCTCGTCCTTGGACGGGTGGCAGTCCGCGAAACGGCCATTGGCCGGGTCGACCCAGTACTCATCTTTGTCCAGCAGCCGGAACTGCTTGGCGAAGCTTATGCCGAATGGCTGCATCGACTGGGTGTTGATGTACGTCGACATCGACGACCGGCCGCACAGCGCGGGCCACTTGGGGTCGTCGTAGGTGGTGTCGTTGTACAGGTGCTCACGTGTGCCGTCACCCTTCGCCACCACCGTCTGCACGCACTCCAGGCAAGCGTACTCGGTGTTCTTGGCGGGGTTCAGACCGCCGCTGGCCGCGGGAAATCCGGGAGACTCGTACGTCGCCGCGAACGGGAACTCGTCACACGAGATCGCGTCGGGATTACCGTTGGGAGTCATAACCGTGGCGGTGTCGTTGTGCTTACGGAACCCGCGCCCGCACACCGCCTTACGGTTCCCCGGCTTGCCGTTGTCCAGCCTGTTCTCCGGCTCTTGGCCGGGTGCGTTGCGCGCCTTGGACGGCAGATAGTGCAACGGCGTCTGCGGGGATTTGCCCAGCTTCTTCGCGTGCTTGTTCTGGATCAGCCAGATGTGCGCCGCCGCACCCGGGAACGCCTCGGAGTTGATGGTGTACCCCGGCCTGTACGACGGGAGCACACACCCCGGGTCCTTGCCAGATATCACCTTGTCGCAGCGGGCCATCGTTGGCAGCGACACTATCTCGTCCTCGCCGGTCAGATCAGGGACACCCGGAATAGTCGTACCCCAGTCCATCCACCACCGCAGTGGAAGTTCCCTGGGGAGGTCCTTGTCCTTGCTCCCAGCGGAGTTGTTGACGCTACCGTTCCACTCGAAGTCGGCGACTCCGGTGATGATGTGCTGGTCCTGGTTGCCGCTCCACCTGGACCGACCTCCATAGAAGTCCCAATCCTGGGCCTGCTTGTCGCAGCCGTCGGACTGGCACCACGACTGGACATCAAGCAAAATCATCCCGTTCGCTCCGCCGGGGAACGGCAGTTTGGGTGCGGGGATCGACCAATCCCTCGGGTCGATCTGCATCCACGTCTTGATCTTGTTACTCTCCGGATCGGTTTTCAGCATGTACAGCACGTCGAACATCTGCTGGTACACCTTCGGCGGCTGGGACGCCGGATCCGTAACCTCAAAGGTCATCTGTGTCGGCAGAGACGCCTCGGTCCGCGTCATCTGCGCCTTGATGTTCACCAGCGTCGGGTCACACCAACCACCCTTGATGATCGGGTCCGGGTATTCGGGCAGCCGCAGCTGCCGCCGTGCCCTCGCCACCTCTTCCGGGCTACGCTTCAACTCCGCCAGCGGCGTCAATGTCACCGTTGCACGGCTCTTCGGACCGGTGCTGCGGTACACCTGCGGCTTGCCGTCCCTGACCATGCCGTTTTGCTGCACGGTGACCCAATCCCACGCGGGCTGTGGCTCATCGTGATACCCGGGAGCGGTCGCGCCGATGTTCGGCTTCGGAAGGTTGATATCGATCTTCTTGGCGCGGCCCGTGTCGGTGCGCCTCGGCGACGCGAAGCCGTAGACGCGAGTCGCGCCCGTGTTGTCGGCCCGGTCTACTGACCGCACCTCCGCCTGATGGTTGCCATCCTCGGCAGGGGCGGCGTAGAACGAGGCCTTGGCGGCGAAGCCGTTGTTGGTCGTCGGGGTGCGCTGCCACCCATCAGTGCTGGTGTTACCGCTGTTACCGTCGTCGTCGGTGTCGGCCAGCCCGATCCGGTACTCCACATCGCGGGCGTCATCGACGCCGGTATCGACATCGAACCGACCCTGCTTTCTCACGGCACCGCCCGGCAGGTTCTCCGGGTACGTTTCCGACACGACGCTCTTCGGCACACCGGGGGCGGTAGCGTCCACGACGAACTCCCGCCACGGTGAGAAGTTCAGGTTGTAGTGGGTGCCGTCGTAGGCGTTCGTGCGGAACTTGTACGTCTTGCCGTCGACCAGTTGCCCGGCCGGCACCTTCACGCTCGCCCACTCGCCGGGCTTGACGAACTCGGAGACGATCAGGCCCTCTCCGGCCGGGGTGGTGATGGGCTTGTTCGTCGCCGCGTCGTAGACCTGGAAGGTGCCGTTGACGGTGTCGCCGTCCGCATCCGAGAACTTGTCCCGCAGGGTGGGGGTGGTGCTGTTCACGGCCCACAACCCAGCGTAGGACTTGAAGGGCGGGCCGGCCTGCTGCGCGGTGCCGTCCCCCGGGCGGTAGTTCCAGGTGACGTTCAGCTTCGGCGGGTGGACGTGGCGCTAGCGGAGTTGACACGCTTCCATGCCTTGACGTCGTCCGTGGCCGCGCGCAGCCCCATGTGACCCTTGCCATCCAGAGCAGAGGACCAACTCTGCACCAGAGTGGTGACGTCCGCGCTGATCCAGCCATCCGGGGCGGCGGTGCAGGCAGGGTTGCCCTTGGTCTGGGTGGAGGAGTGGTACTGCTGTTGCCATGTCGGCTGTTTCGTCCACCGCGAGGCGGTGGAGGAGGCGGTGGTGTCCCAGATGGTCCACTCGTACGCCTTGCAGTCGTCGTTGCCGGAGTGGAAGTTCCACAGGCTGACGCCCGCGTTCGTGACCGGGGCATCCTTGAACGCCGCGGTGTTCCAGGTGATGAACGACCTGGCAGTACGCGGCGTGCCATCGCTGTTGGTGGTGCCCGGGTTGCCGAAGTCCAGCTCGACGTCGGTGGACAGGTCCCCGGTCTCGCCCTGCTGAACGTAGGTATCGAAGACGTTTGTCAGGTTCGCCGTCGAGGGGTCGACGGTGACCGGATACTGGGTGGCCGGGTCGGCCAGCCACGCCCTGTCGGGGGTGACGACGAGGTCGACGTCGCCGTTGCCCTTGTCGACCACCTTCATGTTCACCGGGTGCCGGTTCTCATGCTTGCCCGATACCTTGTCCACGGACGCGTCCCACATCATCGGAGCGGGCATTACGGCCCGCTCGGCGCCCGTCTTCGCGTCGGTGAAGAGAACGGAGCCGTCCGTCCGCGCAGCGGCTTTCAAGCCCTTGGCTTTCAGCGGCATCGTGTAGCTGTAGGCGTCGGTGGGGCGCTGGTCCAGCTTCACGTACTGCTCGAAGCCGGTGCGGGTGGCCTCGACGATCACATCAGCGCCGGGCAGCGCATTTCTGTAAGTGGCGCGGGTGCCATCCAGGTCGGGTTTGGGCAGGCCGCCCTTCCACTGCAGGATGACCCGCTCCTTGCCCTCGCCCAGAGTGACCAGGTCGCGGGCCGTGGCCTCATCTGCGGCCTTCAACGACTTCGCGGGTGAGCCGCCCCCGCCACTGAGCTCCAGCCCATTCGGGTGCGCTTTCGCCTTCACTCTGCCGTCCGCGGCCGTCGTCAGCCTGGCATCCACGTCCACCCACCGACCGTCTTGCTGGATTCGGGCCGGGCCGGAGGTGAGCTCGGAGGTGAGCGTGCCGTCGGGGTTCGCGTAGGTGATGGATGTCGCCGTGGTCTCGTCGGGGACGAGCGTCTTCTTCCCCGTGTTCTTCGCCTGAGTCAGGGCCCAGGGGATGCCGCCCTTGCTGTGCTTGACCGCCCACTCGAAATCGGCTGCGCGGACCTCGGCCTCACTCGGGTCCGCGGCGCGGTCAGACGCCTTGCCGGTTACCGACGGGGTGGCGTCCGCCGTCGGGACGATCGCTATGGCCGCGCCGCTAGTGGTCAGCAGCACAGTTCCTAAAACTATGGACAGTCTGCGTCTTGTTCTGGATAACCCAGACAACGTTACATGTCCCCCTCCGCCCGCCTCAGGTCGCGGGGCGGGCTGATAGGTCGAATTCATCGAACTATTACATCGGGAACATTTCTACGATGGCCACTGACGGGCAAGGACCGCGAACTGGGGCGATCTACCCTTAAGTCACAGGCCAGACGTGACTCTTGTGACGTTTATCCGGGGTTGCGGCGCAGATCCGCCATGATCTGACCCGATTGCGACCGTTCCTGTATGCACCAACAACGTTGCAGCTGAGCGGCGAACATGGCGGGGGCGTATCCAGAATTCGTGGCCGGTTCGGCAGCGTGAGCGACGCACTGTGGGGGTGCCGGAAAGTAGGCATTGCAGGCTTTTCTGGGTCTGTCGCTGATTTGGGAGCCGTGGCTGGGCGAGCGGGAACACCCTGGTATGGACGAAACGGCATGTGTGGCTGATCTCCTCTTTGAGCGGTGCCTGGCCGACCGTCCCGTCGCCAGCCGACGTGTGCCGATAAATCTGCGGGCATGACGCCTCGTCTGAGGGAACGCCTCCTGCACCCACAGGATGTTCGGCAAGCAGACACGGGCTGACTCGCCGCCACGTCCGCCGGACGCAGTCCGTCATTGTCCTGCTCACCAACGTGGCGCTGTTCATGGGCTGCCCTTCAGGAAGCCGTCCGAACACAGCACCCGGCGGCTACTCGAAGGCCTCATCAACCGGTACAGACATATGACATGACCTTGCAGCGATGACTTTTCAAGCGGCAGACGGGGCTCGGCCGGGCTGCTACATCGAGCCATGGGCAAGTGCCCTCACCCGCGGAGGACGCGCAGGCAAGCCCACCCAGTCACCGGTGCCATCTCGACAGGCCGGACCGCTTCCGCTTGCCTCCAGAAGAGGAAACGGGAAACACCCGTGTTCGCCTTGTCCGTCCGATGAGCGCTGCCGCAGTCTGTGGTGCGGCATCCACGCTCGCCGGACGGACGGTACGGAGGTGCGTGTGAATATGCCGTCCATTCCGTTCGCGCAAGAACTCCGGCAGCGACGCCTCGATGCCGGCCTGACCCTCACGGAACTGGCCGTGCGGGTCCATTACAGCAAAGGGCAGCTGAGCAAGGTCGAGCGTGGGGTCAAGGCTCCCAGTCGTGACCTTGCTCGTCTGTGCGATGCCGCCCTGGAGGCCGGGGGCGCGCTTGTGGCACTGCTGCCGGACCCGTCCACCGACGCCCGGACTGAGGAGCCAGATGGTTTCGACGAGGAGGTATGGCTGATGCAGCTGTCCACTGACGGCGGGAGCTGGTTCAAGCCCGTGCCCCGCAGGCAGGTGGTGAGCGTGGGCGCCGCCTCGCTGATGGGTCTGGGCGCGGGCGGTTCGGAGGCCGTGGCCACACCGGGTGGCGCACAGGTGCTGCAGGTGTCCCGTTCGCTGTTCGACCACTATCGGCGCCTCGGCCAGACGGTCGGTCCGGGGTTCCTCCTCCCCGGTCTCATCGCGCAGACGCACACATTGCGGGAGACATCCGCCCACGCCGATCCTCGGACCCGCCGTCAGTTGCTCGCGCTCGGCTCCCGGTATGCGGAGTACGTCGGTTGGCTGGTACAGGAGTCCGGCAACGAACGGGCCGCGTTGTGGTGGACACAGCGTGCCGTCGACCTGGCCGCCGCTGGTGGTGACCAGCATCTGGCCGGGTACGCCCTGGTGCGCCGGGCCCTGATCACGCTGTACCGCGAGGACGCGAAGGAGACCATCGCGCTGGCCCGGCAGGCCCAGGACAGCAGCCTTCCCCCACGCATTCGAGGGCTTGCCGCCCAGCGTGAAGCCCAGGGACATGCCATCGCCGGCGACCGGGACGCATGTCTGCGCACCCTGGACATAGCCCGCGAGCTACTCGACCGCCATACCCCGGACTCCGGCACACCCGTCATCGGAACCATGCATCTACCCGATCCGGTAGGCATGATCACAGGCTGGTGTCTTTACGACCTGGGGCGTCCACGCGAGGCAGCCGAGACCCTCGACCAACAGCTGGCGCAAGTTCCCCCACACGCTCTGCGCACTCACATCCGCTACGGGGTGCGCCGCGCTCTCGCGCATGCGGCAGCTGGTGACATCGAGCAAGCCTGTGACCTGACAGCCCAATTGCTCGGCGGTGCCGTCGCGGTGAGTTCCGCGACCATCTCAGCCGACCTGCGCCGTCTCGCACACACTCTGGGCCGCCACCCACGCAATCCATCGGTCCGCGCACTGGCACCGCAGCTCGGCACTTCCTTACGTCTCATCACCCCATGAGAAAGGGGCCACCATGGCCGAGGTATTCATCAACTACCGTACGGGCGACGGGGAGAAGACGGCTGCCCTGATCAAGAGGGAACTGTCATACCGCTTCGGGGAGAACAGCGCATTTCGCGCCTCGGAATCCATCGCACCCGGCACGCGCTACCCCGAGGAGTTACTCCGAAGCGTACGGCGCAGCACTCTGTTGCTGGCTGTGATCGGGCCGGCGTGGACACTTTTCGCCGAGCTGCGTCGGCCGGACGACTGGGTCCGCAGGGAAATCCTCGAGGCGTTCGACTGCGGAGTTCCGGTCGTCCCCGTACTCGAGGGACGGAAGACGGAACGGCTGAATGGAGCCGATCTTCCACCCGAGCTGGAGCGGCTCGCTGAGGTGCAATCCGTCCGGCTGGACATGCAGAACGCGGTGGCGGATCTCAGGCGCCTCGGCGACGTGGTCGCCGACATGGTGCCATCGCTCAAGGCACACGAGCGCCGCGACCGGCCCTCCCCCGGTGCCGGCGCGGTGAGCAATGCGACGGGGGAGGTCAACGGCCCAGTGGTACAGAGCCGGGACATCACCGGGGATGTGGGCACCGTGATCAAAGACAGCTCGGGCCCGGTTCACACGGGGAAAGGCGACATCTACAACAACTCCCGCCACATCTCCGGCGAGCGGCACTTCTCCGGCGACGGTATGACGTATTTCGAAGGGGACAATCAGGGAGGCATTCACCAGCGCTTCGGTGATGGCCCCCGGCGCGAGGACGACGACCGGTGAGCGATTCCTCCGAATCACGGATCCACGACCCACGCGGCCCGGTCCACAGTGGCCTGGGAGACCAGATCAACCTCATCTTCGAAGAGTTCACGAAGGGCCGCCAAGGCCGCAGCCCACGGCTCCTCGCCGAAGACCAACTTCTGTGGGTCTGGCAGCGGTTCGTCCATCCGAGCGGATTCGGCAAGGCACGCCGAACGCTGGCCGAGACCAGCACCGTGCTGCTGGATGGCGCCCCCGGTAGCGGGAGAACGTCAGCGGCCAGCGTCCTTCTCCACGAGCTACGCCGCGATGTCGGGTCATTCCACAAGCTGCTGCCCGATGAGGAGGGCGAATCCCTCCTCGATCCCTACCTGGTCGGGGATGAGGACCGAATACTGCTGGACCTGGCGTCGGCGGACGAACCGCGATGGACGGAAGTGCTGGAGGAACTTCCGTCCTTCCGCAAGACGGTACTCGACCACCGCGCTCACCTCGTGGTCGTCCTGCCCTTGCGTCGGACGGACCGCTTGCCGGTGGAGCTCGATCGGCATCGCGTGGAGATTTTTCGCCCGCGAGGCATGGAGGTGCTGCTGCGCCACCTACGCCAAGACGGCCTTCCGCAGGCCGACCGGGTCCGTTCGGTTCCGGCCGTGTCCGACTTCCTGGACACACCACGACCGATGAGGGAAATCGCCGAATTCGCCAGCTTGATCGTGCGGGCACAGGCAGCCGCTCGAGCCGAGGACAGCTTCATCGACTGGTGCCAAAGCGCCCGTGCAGCCATGGCCGACCGAGGTCCGCAGGTCGCGAAGCATGTCGCCGCCATGACCGGAGGACCGCAGCGGGCACTGCTGCTGACCACGGCCATGCTGCACGGAGCCCACGCCGATGCCGTACACAGCGCCACCACCCTCCTGCTGCGTGCCGTCGACCATCCCAAGGACGACCGCCCGCTGCTGGAACACGCGGACCTGGCCATGCGGCTGGAAGAAGTGTCCGCCGGACTCACCCAGCATGGGGCGGTGCGCTTCAAGGAACTCGAGTACGACGCCGCGGTCCGAACCCATTTCTGGGACCACAGGCCCGACCTCCGCGAGCACCTGGGTACCTGGGTAGGGCGGGCCGTAGAGCTCACCGGCCCGGTGCTGTCCCCGGACGACCGCTGCCACGTGGTACAGCGCCTGTCGGACCAGTACTTGCGCACCGGCCAGTGTGAGGAGTTGGCATCACTCGCGGAGCAGTGGACCGCGGTGCCCACCACCGCGCGGCGGTTGCGGGCAGCCGCACAGGCACTGGAGCGCGGTCTTCTCGACGAACGGCACGGCCGCTCCTTCCGGGACAAGGTCTATGACTGGTCCAGAAACGACCGGCTTGGCGAACCACTCGCGCAGGTCCTCGTGGAGGTATGCGCCGAAGTGATCGCGGTGCAACACCCGGACCAGGCGCTGGTCCGCCTCCATCACCTGACCAGGCGGGAGCGCCGCATCACTCGCGCACGTGATGCTCTGGGCCGACTGATGCAGGAGGACCACCGCTTGCGCCGACGCATGCTGCACCGGCTCGTCAGCAGGCCCACCTCCTGGCCAGCAGATATTGACCTCTTCCTGGAGACTTCTGATCCCGCAGCCCTGACGGACGTGGGCGGACGTGCCCGCTCCCTCCTCGATGAAACCGTCGTCCGTGATCAGCTGATCGCGGGATGGGGCATGGTGTTCGGCAGGCTCCCGTTATCCGCATGGGACAAGCATGTGCGGAACTGGCTGCACACGGCATGCTCCGACGAGCACCACACAGACCCACTCCTCGACGTCCTGGTCAGCGGAGCAGCCGGTCGAGGAGAAGTGTTCGGAGCCCTGTACGCCACCGCACGAAGGGCAGAGCCCACGGCTCCCGGTGGCAGAAAACACGGCTCTGCCCTCACCGATCTTCTCCTCCGGAAGATCTCCACAGCTCAGGGCATACGGCAGCCGCCACCACGACACACTTCCGAGGAAACAACATCATGACATCCGGCGCCAAGACAGTGACCGTCTTCCTCACCGTCCTCTGTGGCCTGCTGCTCACCATCGTCGCCATATGCGGGAACTGGCCATGGTGGGCCTGGGCCGCACTGGTTGCCCTGCTCCTCGGCGTTCCTCTGCTGATCACGAAGATCGCAGGCATCCGCCGTCGGACCTTACCCCCCGAGCTGACGCCCTACCTCCCTCCCGTACCCGTAGAACGCAGGGAGGAACAGATCTCGCATGTCTCACTACCGAGCGCTTGGGAGGACTACGACTTCCTGTTCTCTGCAACCGTCCGCTGGTGCCCGACGGGAAAGCCAGCGGAAGAACCGATCGTCAACCCTGCCGGGCTGGCGGTCGAAGCAGTTCTCAAGCGCGCCCGCGCGATAACCAAGGATCGCGAACCCGGTTGGGCCTCGTTCATCCAGCACGAACTCAGCGGTGCGCTGAGCAGGATGCAACCCGAGCCCACGGGACACCTCCAAGCCATGGCCGAGGCCATCACCCTCACTCTCTCCGAACAAGATCAGGAACGTCTGGACAGTCTTGCCTCGGTACGCAAGGACAAGGCCGTCTGGGAGCACCAGAGGAAGTACGAGCAGAGCAAACGCGAATACCTGGGCGACGACGTACTCAAGGACACCGGCAGCGCCGTCGTCTGGTGGCTGGCCAAGAACGACGATCAGGTGCACAAGGCAGTGGAGGACCTTGGCCTCCTCGCCCAGCTGACCTCAGCGGCCAATGACACCGACGTTCCTGAGCGCCTCCTGCATCTCCTCTCACCGCCGAATACCGAAGACGCGGAACCTGAAGAAGCAGACAGCCTTGGAACAGCCGACCAGCCGCTGGGGCAGACAGGCTCCACGGCAGACCACTTCGACGCGTTTCTCCAGGGAATGGGGCTGGATGCTGGCGATGTCCGGCGCGGAATCCTCACCCGGCAGATCGCCGAAATCCTCGTCACCCAAGGTCGCAACGAAACGGCGGAAGAACTGTTACGTCGCTTCGACGCGCCCGCGACCCCCTTCGACGACGACTTCGACCGGAATAGCACAGGGGGTGACGGTTCCGGGCCCTGAGTGTTGCTTTGCCCACATGCCCCTCCCATGGGCATGACGATGCAGGCCATACCTGGAGGACAGCGGCGTGCCTCGGTCCGTTCTCCCAGGTCACACTGACGCACAATCAGCCGAGCAAAGGAGTCCACCTTTTTCGGCCCCTGCGCCCCGAGTTGCCTGAAAGCTGGCACCGTGACCGAGCGTCGCATATGTACAGTATACGCCCGAAGCCACACCCAGGCACAGGCCCAAACTCTCCACCGTACGCGCTACAGCTCGCCAGACAGAAACACGCACTGACGTTGCCTCACCATTACTGTCAAGCGCCTGGAGGCCGGAATCCCCTCCGCCCCGGCCTCCAGACTTTTGCGTGAGCAGATTGCTAAGCATTCCCCATTCGGCTGATCCATCGCTTGCACAGGTCCACATTGATCGGCTCGAACAGTTCAGGACTCGACGCCTCGAAGAGGAATTGACTGAGCATCTCAACGTCCGCTTCATCGATCTCGACACGATCCAGCATGTGAACCGCTCCAGCCCATCGCGGCAATTCGAGAACGTCTAGCTCTCCGGAAATACACCGCTGCAGAACATCTCTTACGGCATCACGATTCAGACGTACACAAGGTCCCTCGCGCAGATCGCATCGGTTGGCAGCGTCGATCAGGCCATCCAGCGATGATTCCCAGCGAATCAGGCCGGTCAGTGCCTCGCAAGCATCCGATTCCATCGGATCATCCTCACTTGAACTTGATGTGCGCAATGCTGCCATCGGGGAGAAACGTCGTCTGCGGCGTCGCGGATGGGCGTGGTGCCGGCCTGGGTTGGCTGGTGGCGAGTGCGTGGAGGAGTCCGGGTCCGACCTCGGCCCATCCGATCAGAAGGACGGGGCCGACCGCGTCGAAGGCGGCCTTGCCCAGGTCTCCCGCGATCAGTGGGTCGGCGGTGTTCAAGGCCAGGGTCATGCTGCTGGAGAGCACCAGCAGCCGCCGGGCCGGACGCAACTGCTCCACCGGTGCACCGTGCAGGGCGAGGTACCGGATACCGAGCAGCAGGCCGAGGATGGACAGGTCGACCGCCGGGGCGACCAGCGGGGCCACCCATGCCGGGACGCCCAGCCGCAGCGCCAGGTTCCATACGTTGCCGAAGCCGAAGAGGAAGGTCAGGCTGACGACGGCCGCCATCATGCCGGTCACCGCCCGCACCGTGGCCGCGCCGTCCGATGTTCCGTCAGGGCCCATGTTGTAGGTGACGGGTTCAGACATTCTCGCCGATTCCCATCCGCTGGTGGGTCTCCTGGGCGCGCTCGGCGGCCGCGCTGGCGCCGTAGTGGCGGGGCATGTCTTCGGAGATCCAGCCCATCAGCAGCATCAGGTCACCGGAGTCCCCGCCTGCCCGTTTCCACTCGTGGGCGAAGTTGTGCCGCCACCGGTGGGCATGCACGCCCTTCACCCCGGCGGACAGGCCGCGGCGCTTGATCATGATCTTGATGCCGTTGGGCGCCAGCCGTCGCCCGCCGCGGTCGGCCAGCCACAGATCCGGCAGCTCGGCGCCCTTGTGCTTCGCCCGTGCCCGCAGATACCGGCTCACCGCCCGGGCCGTCTTCGGGCCGAACCGCACGCGGCGGTCGCGGCTGCCCTTGCCGTGGTAGTGCACCGAGTCGGTGGTCAGGTCGATGTCCTCCAGGGTGAGGTTGCCGACCTCGGACAGGCGGGCGCCGGTGTTGTAGTAGAGGCGGATGATGGCCTCGTCCCGCAGCTGGAGGAACGCCTTGCCCTTGCAGGCGGCCAGCACCTTCTTGGTGTCGTCGTCCCGGATGACCGGGATCAGTTTCTTCACGGTCTTGGGCTGGCGGACGCGGTCCATCGGGGAGCGGTCGATCTCCTCCTCGTCCAGCATCAGCCACTTGAAGAACTGCTGAAGTCCCTTGTGCTTGTTCAGCGCGGTCGATGCCGACCGGGTCTCGATCATCCAGCCCTGGAAGGCTTCGATGTGGGCGCGGGTGACCTCGGTGGGGTCCTCGGCCGCGTCCTCCGCCCCGAGGTCGGGCGTCGCGTTCTCGTTCAGGTAACGGGCGAGCTGGGCGGCGGCGAGGAGATAGTTGTAGCGGGTGGTCTCCGGGTAGTTGCCCGCCCGCAGGGAGCGGTCCCAGTCGCGCAGGAAACCCTCCCAGGTTTTGGGGAGCCCTGCGGTGATCTTGTCGAGGTCCAGAAGCGGCATGGAGAGAGACCCTCCGAGTCAAGGTGTCGGTGAGCGGCGTGCTCGACCTCGACGCCGGAAACAGGAGCGCGAAAAGAGGGCCCTCACAGGTGTTGACCTGCGAAGACCCTCTGCACCGTCGGGACGACAGGATTTGAACCTGCGACCCCTTGACCCCCAGCGGCGTGGCAACTCTCCGCAACGGTCGGTATCGGTCTGTAGCAGACCACCTTGAAGTCGTACACCGCCGTACAGAGCAAGAGAACACCGCCCCCAAAGCCCGACTCCCGAACACACCCCTCCTGCCACCACAACGCTTCACGCCAACACCATGACCATCCAACGACCCGGACTCCGTCATGAACCGCACACCTTCACGCCACACAACACCCCCGGGGGGAACATGTAGCCGCCCCGAATCCGATCGCCCCTCTTCCGACATCACCAGCTTGAAATCACACCCGCCCACCATCCTCAGCACCTCGCGGAAGTCATCCCACGCGCTCCCCGAGCAGGAGTCGAGGAAACCGAACCCCTGGACGATGCACGGAGTGCGGCGCACCCAACGAACACCGTGAGTGCCAGCAATTCATACGTCCAGGCCGCAGCGACACCCGCACGACCATCGACCCTCAAACGACACCACTTCAACGCCTCATACTGATATCATTTTGAAGGCCGCCGTCCCCGACGAGAGGAGTTTTCGATGTCTCGCACCATGATCGATCTCGACGATGAGATGGTGGAACACGCCATGCGCCTGTACGGCGTGAAGACAAAGGCCAAGGCTGTGCGCATGGCCATGGAGGAAGCTGTCAAGCGTCGGCTGCGACAGGAGGGCATCGACGCGATCAAGTCCGGTGACCTGGACCTGACCTACGACAGCCGGACGGAGCCCGACAGCAGGAACGTGGCGTGAGTGAGCGCTTCCTGATCGACAACTCCGCCCTCCAGCGATGGCGCAAGCCGAACGTGGCCGAAGTCCTCGACCCACTCCACGAGGATGGCGTACTAGCTGTGTGCGGACCGGTCGAGATGGAGGTGATGTACTCCGCACGCAACGACAACGACGCGAAGCGCCTGCACTGGTTCCTGTCCGGCTTCGACTACCTGCCGATGCCCGACGAAGTGTGGGACCGGGCCAAAGACATCCAGCGACAGGCCATCACCAAAGGCAACCACCGCGCACTGTCCATGCCCGACCTGCTGATCGCCGCAGCAGCCGAACGACATGCGGTGACCGTGCTGCACTACGACCAGGACTACGACATGATCGCCGCCATAACAGGCCAGCCCATGAAGTGGGTCACCGAAGCAGGCACAGCGGACCACTGACTTCACTGCCCAGGACGACCCCGCTGCCAAGCGGCGCGCGTGCCACTCGAAGAGGAACCTGAGCACTGTCCTTGCCGGAAATCTCATCCACCCTGATGAGGGCCGGTTCATCAGGTTCCCGAGATCTTGGCCGCAGGCGCTCGAGCCAGCCTGTCGCACAGTCACTGTCAGCGCGTCATGATGATCGACCGCGCTGCTGGGACTGGCGTACCTGAGTGTGACAAACGCGTTCGCGACGCTGTGCCGCTCGAAAAGCCATCGCGGCTGATCAGGCGGCATAGCGGCTGAGGAGGCCGCCGAGGATCCGGGTACGCAGGACTTTGTGAGTGGTGAGGTCATGCGCCACGGCAGGTTGTTCAGGGGCGTCGGGTGGTAACTGATTGCGCGCTTGGTGGGTCGGTGCTCGTTGTAGTGCCGCTCGTAGGCCGCGAGAACGTGGCGGGCGTGGGCCTCGTTCGCGATGAGGACGTGGTCGAAGGCTTCGCGTCGAATGCTGCCGATGATGCGTTCGCAGTCCGCGTGTATGCGGGGAGCCTGTGGCGCACTGTTGATGATCTTCATCTCCTCGGCCCGAAAGACGGCATCGAACGCCTCGCCGCGCAGGGCCTGTATGCGTATGCCCAGGTCGGCGGTGAGATTCCGCGCCTGCTGAACCGCCAAATCGCGGGTCGGGCGACGTCTCCGGCTGTGACCTTTTAGGGTTGGTGGTGTGGATACTCAGCCGTATTTGACATGTCCTCGGTTGTGGTTCTGCCGGTGCGGGAGACGGGTTGTGGAACGGCCGGAGCTCCGTCGCATGGCCCTACCGTCAAGGGCGTGCGGCGGCGCTCGTGAGTGAGGGTCACATGGCGCCGATGACGAGGTTCTAGCGGGCGGCCTCGACGACTTCCTTGGTGACGGCGGTCATCTCGTTGATCTCCAGGACGCGTTCGATCTGGTCGACGAGGCGGGTGGTCAGGCGGAAGTTGCCGTTGGTGATGCGGGTGATGGCTGCCACCGCCTCGGCGGCCACAAAGTCATCGGTGCTGCGTCCCGGCTGGGGCCACTGACGGCCCAGGACGAAAGCCTGTTCCTCGATGGAGAGCGGGCCGGCCTCGTTATGCCCGTGCGGCGCGCGTCCGCAGCAGCTTCTTGTCCGGCTTGCCTGCGTCCGTCAGCGGCAGTTGTTCGGCGAAGGTGATGCGCGCCGGTTCGTACATCGCTCCGCGCTGTTTGCGGACCAGGGCCCGCAGTTCGCCTGCGTCCACCTCGGCCTCGGGGGCCCGCACCACCACCGCGTGCACCTGTTCCGTCCGGTCGCTGTCGCGCACGCCGAAGACCGCGCTCTGCAGTACCTGGGGGTGGGAGTTGAGGAGGTCCTCCAGTTCGGTGGTGTAGACGTGGCCTCCGACCACGACGATCATGTCCTTGATCCGGTCGACGATGGTCAAGTAGCCCTCGTTGTCCAGGAATCCGACGTCGCCGGTGTGCAGCCAGCCGTCCCGCAGTACCTCGGCTGTGAGTTCGGGCTGCTTCCAGTAGCCCTGCATGACGTGCTGGGAGCGGACGCAGATCTCGCCGTGTTCGCCGTGGGGCAGGTCGTGGCCGTCCGTGTCGCGGATGGCCACCTCGACGCCGTCGAGGACCCTGCCCGCGGAGCGCAGCCGTTCGGGGCGGTCCGGGTCGTGGTCCTGGGGCCCGAGGACGCTGATGCTGCCGGACTCGGTCTGGCCGTAGCCCTGCAGGAGGACGGGGCCGAAGCGGCGTATCGCGTCGGCGATGCGGGCCGGGGACGCCTGGCAGCCGCCGTACATCAGCTGACGCAGGCTTGAGGTGTCGGTACGGCCCGCGTCCGGGTGATCCACGAGCCGGTACAGCAGCGGCGGCAGCAAGTAGAGGTGGGTGATGCGCTCGCGTTCGATCGCCGCGAGCACCTGGCCCGGGTCGAAGGCCTCCAGCAGGACCACGGTGCCGCCTTCGGCCAGCAGGTGGTCAGCGATCAGCCCGGCACCGTGCGCGAGGGTGGTGGCCACCAACTGCCGGGGCGGGGCGGCCTCTTCCCCGCCGGGCGTGCGGGGCATCCGGCCGGCTCTCTCGAAGCTGGTGCAGATGCCCTTGGGGTGGCCGGTGGTGCCGCCGGTGTGGCGGATGGAACAGATGTCCCCGGGACGGGCCAGGCCCGATATCGGCTCAGCGGACTCGGCGGCGGCCAGCTCCAGCAGGTCGGTGCCCAGCTTGCTGACGCCGAGCGTCAGGACGTGCGGTACCGGGGCCTGGGCGATGACCTCGGCGGCCTGCTCGGCGTAAGCGGGATCGACGATCAGCGCCTGGGTCTCCACGTCGCGCACGATGGCGGCCTGGGCGTCGGCGGAGAGCTTGTTGTAGAGGTGGTTGACCTGGCAGCCGACCAGGTTGGCGGCATAGCGGGCGGCCAGGGCCTCGGGGAGATTGCCGCTGAGCAGCGTCACGGTCTGCCCGCGCCCAAGGCCCCGGGCGCGCAGTGCGTGTGCCAACCGGTGGACCAGGTCGCGGAGTTGCCCGGCGGTGATCCGTCGGCCTTGGTGAACCAGCGCCTCGTGTGCGGGGGCGGCCCCGAGCGAATCCAGGATGTCATCCACGAACGAACGGAAAGGCGGGGCAGTAACGGACATATCAATTTCCTCCTGACGTGCGTTGTGCTGTTCTTGCGCACTCACCCGAGCACGACGGCGAGCAGGGTGGGCGAGCTGCTGCGCTGGTGCATCACATCCGTCACTGCTCTGCTTGGCGAAGACCGAAGAGCTCCTGGTTCTCGGCCCGGTACAGGGCTCGCGGGCCGGGTGCTCCAGGAAGCGACGACCCGGGGCGGCGGGCTTGCCCGTGGTCTGCGCCGCCGAGGCCCCGAGGCCGACAGCGACGGTCGCCGCGACTGCGGTGGTGACAACGGCACCAGTGGTAACCGTGCGCCGGACGTTCGTTCTTGTCATTGCTTCCCTAACGATCTGTGAGCCCTGCCCACCCCCGGCGGGGGATGGGAGCAGCGGTCAGGCGGTGGACCAGGTACGGAGAAGACGGTCGAGGGAATCGATGGTCCAGGTCCACGACTCGCCGGGATCGGGGCTGCTGTGGGCGTAGGATCCGGCGAGCTCCAGGTCGGTGAAGCCATGGAGGACGGCCCCGAGCAGGCGGACCGCATGGGTCTGCTCGGGCTCGGGCAGGCCGTAGCCGCGCAGGACGGCCCGCATCATCTGCGAGTGCCGCACCGCGGCGCTGGAGGCCGCGGTCTGCGAGTCGAGATGGAAGCGGGCGGCTTGATACCGGCCCGGGTGCTGCCGGGCGTAGTCGCGGTACACGGCAGTGAGTGCGGCCAGGGCGTCCCTTCCGGAGCGCCCCGCCGCCGCGTCGGCGGCCCGGTCGGCCATCTCCTCCAGGGCAAGCAGGCAGATACGGGTCTTCAGATCCTGCGCGTTCGCCACATGGGCGTACAGACTCTGGACCTTCACGCCGACATGCCGGGCGAGGGCCGACGGGGTCACCTGGTCGAAGCCGACCTCGTCGGCCAGTTCGGCGCCGACCTGGGCCAGTCTGTCCAGGTTCAGTCCTGCTCGGGCCATGATGTGCTCCTCCGCCTCAGCGAAGGCCATCATGCAATTACCTGAAGCTTTCAGGCAAATCTGTTCCCGGCTCCACTTCCGTACCGCTGACGCCACCGGGCCGTCGACTCTGCAAGGTGCCGGTAATTCATCCACGCAGGTGAGAGCTTGATCAGAGGTCTTCGACTTTGGCCGACGCTCGTCACAGCGTCTTCACTTGTGCAAGGCCCCGGCGGCATCATGATCTGTCGTGCTACTGCGCCTGGCCTACCTCGCCGCGACCAACGCCCTGGCGTTCCTACGCCTCCTGCCGATGAGCGACAGAGACAAGGACGTCGAGATCCTCGTACTCCGGCACAACTGCTGGTCCTGCAACGCCAGGTCGGCAAGCCGACCTTCACCGACACTGACCGCGCCATCCTCGCCGGCCTGCTCCACCACCTCCCCAAAGACAGATTGCGGCGCCTTCTGCTGCTGGTCCGCCCCGACACAGTCTTGCGCTGGCATCGCGACCTGCTCAGGCGACGCCATGCCGCAACCTGCGCACCCAGGCGACGCGGACGCCCACGCACCATCCGCTCGATCCGCGCCCTGGTCCTGCGCCTGGCCAGAGAGAACGCCTCATGGGGATATCGCCGGATCCACGGCGAACTCGCAGCGCTGGGGATCAAGGTCGCCGCATCTACCGTCTGGGAGTCTCAATGGCCGTTGAGTGCTGGAGTCGTACGATGGGATGGTGGGGAGTCGGCCCGTGCGACTGCCGTGCGATCGGGCGCATTCACACCAGGAGCGAAGGGAGCCCCGGCGGGGCAGGGTGGCCAAATGGGTCCCCTGCCCCACCGGAGCTCGGCCAGCCGGGCGGCGGGTACCGGCGCCCGGCAGAGACCGGTGCCGTGTGCGGCGCTCCCCTGCTCAGCCGAAGTTCACGTCGCTGCACCACATGTAGGCCTGGTCGAGGTGCGAGGCCTGCCAGATCACGAACAGGATGTGGTGTCCGGTGTAGCCGGAGGTGCTGACGTTGAACGTGTAGTCCGTCGCCGGGCCGAAGCGGCCGGTCTGCGTGATGAAGTCGAGGTTGCCCCAGCCCAGGGTCTGGGTCTTGGGGTCGAAGCCCTGCTTGCTCACGTAGGCCGTGAAGTAGTCGGCACCGTGGGACGCCTGGTCGTGCACGTGAACCGAGAAGTTGTTGCCGACGGTGGTCGTCTTCCACTGCCCGGGCTTGTTCAGACTGGCGTTCCTCGAGAGGTTGTTGCTGCAGAGCGTCCCGTTGGGGGTCTGCGACTGGAACTGGCCACCGAGGCCGTCACGGAGTGCGCTCATCCAGTTCCACATGGTGTCGGGGTTGGCCTGGAAGGCCTGCCAACACATGGGGTCTTCGGTCTGCATGGCCGGGTTCATGTGGTCGTTACCCCACCTTTCCCAGCAGTGGTACGCGCGGGAGGCGGGGCCGACGACGGAGCCGTGAGCCTGGGCGGGGGCCGACCAGGTCAGTGCGCCGACAACCACGGCGAACAGCATGGCGAGCGCCTGGAGAGGCCGACGGAGGGCCGACCGGGAACGCCCGGTTAAAGGGCTCTGTTTGCGCATGTGGGGGGAACTCCTTCCAGTTGAAAGGCGCCATGGGAGCGCTCCCAACGTATGACTTCTGAGTGAAATGTCAATGAAACAAACGGAGTTGATTACAGGGGTGGGCGGCGATCAAGGAATCTTGAAGGGTGTCAATATTCCGATCAGGCTGCTGAGCTGGGTGTTTCCTGCGGACGGTAAGGCGGCCGGGGGGCGTCGGGTGGTAGTCGTTGAGCAGTCCGCCGAGTACCTGACGGCGCCTGACCGTGGCGGCGGGCAGGGGGATGACGTTCGGGTCGTCGTCTGGGGCACGTAGGTCCAGGCCGCGGTGGGCTCGTCCGGCGTTGTAGTGCTCGGCGTACTGGTCGAGGACCATCCGCAGGTGTCGTTCACCGGTGATGAGGAGTCGGTCGGTGCACTCGGTGCGGGCTGTGCGTATCCATCGTTCCGCGTAGGCGTTGGACCGTGGGCCTTGCGGCGGAGTAGGGATGACGGCAGTGCCGTTGCCGACGAAGACGGCCTCGAATGCCGCGGTGAACTTGCTGTCCCGGTCCCGGATGAGGAACCGGAAGCACCCGGCTCTGCCCTCGAGGTCCATGAGCAGATTGCGGGCGAGTTGCGTGACCCATGCACCGGTCGGGCGGGCGGTGACGCCCAGGACATGGACGCGCCGCGTGGCGATCTCCATGACGAAGAAGACGTAGAGACGTCTGAGGAAGACGGTCTCCACATGGCCTTGCCGGAAACCTCATCCGTCCTGGTGGGAGCCGGTGCATCGTGCTTCCCGAAATCTGGCCACCGTCACGTGAGTTGGCGCTCTCGCGCAGCTGTCGTCAGCGCGTCATGATGATCGATCGTGCTGCCGCGACTGGCTTACCTGGGTGTGTCGAACGCGTTCGCGATGCTTCGCCTGCTGCCGATGCCCGACCGGGACAAGGACGCCGAGATCCTCGCCCTGCGCCACCAGATCACCGTGCTGGAACGCCAACTCGGCAAGGACAAGGTTCGGTTCACGCCGAGCGATCGAGCATTCCTGGCGGCGCTGCTGCACCGGCTGCCACTGCACGTCCTGCGAAGATTACGGCTGCTTGTACGCCCCGACACGGTGCTGCGTTGGCACCGCACCCTCATCGCGCGCCGCCATGCCTGAAGGGTGTCAATATTCCATTGAGGCTGCTGAGCTGGGCGTTTCCTGTGGATGGTGAGGCGGCCGGGGCGCCGTGGTGTGGTACGCGCTGAGCAGTCCGCCAAGTACCTGGCGACGCCTGACCGCGGCAGCGGGCAGGGGGATGACCTTCGAGTCGTCGTCGGGGACTCGAAGGCCATGGCTTCGGTGGGCCCGTCCCGTGTTGTCGTGCTCCGCATACTGGTTGAGGACCGTACGCAGGTGGCGTTCACCGGTGATCAGGAGTCGGTCGGTGCACTCTGCGCGGGTTGAGAGCCTCGGCCGCTCTACCTTCCGACGCAGCACAGCGACCTCATGCCGAAGCACGAGGATCCCGGCATTGTTCGCGGCGGTCGATCGGCCCAGCAAAAGAAAGCAGCCCAGCAGCCGACAGAAAACCAGGTACCGGCATCGCCAACGCCAGACCGCTCCCCCTTGCCCCTGCCGATCGACGAGCCGGACACAATAGCCCGCCTCAACATACATCGGCACGATCTCTTCGGAGGCATCCTCCACGCATACCGACATGCAACGTGACCTGCACGGATGAGATTTCCGGCAAGGGCACACCCGCCTACGAAAAGTCTCACGCTGTGGACGGCCGCCAGGCTTCGACGACGAGCGCTACGCCAAAGCCGTCACCACCCGCTACAACAAGCGCGGTCACCTCTTCCTCGGCACCGTCACCGCCGCAGCACTCGGTACCCGGCTCCGAACCTGACCGCCCGGGGCACGTCCCATGCGCCGCCGCCCGGCCTCGATCCGCACGGTGTGCGGCATATTCAGCGGGTTGAGTTCCAGCGGGGGTGTCCGGCCTGGTCAGCCGACGAATTCGACCATGACAGTCGCCGTGCCGAGCACATGCCGGGCGTCGCCCGCGTAGGTGACCGTGTACTGGGGATAGGTGTTCCAGTCAGGCGGGGTGTCACTGAAGCTGAAGGTGCCGTCCCGTCCGACCTTCGCATCCGGCAGCTCCACGCCGTCGCGTGTCACCGTGACCGCTCTGTGCTCAGGAAAGGGGACCAGCGAGGTCAGTTTCCCCGTCACGGTGACCGGTGTGCCGACGGGGTTCGTCGGCGGGGCGGACAGATTGATCGTGCTGGATGCCTTGGCGACATCGGTGACGATGTCGAGAACGACCTCGTGCGAGTAGGGGAAGCGGGTGGTGAACAGCCTGTTGCCGTCGGGCGCCCAGGCCACGCCTCGGTCGAGCAGATCCGCGTACCCCGGCGACAACGCGACCGTGCGGTATGCCGTGGTCTCTCCCGGGCGGTAGACGTAGGCGTCCCACTGCCCTCCCGCCACGATCCCCGCGGCGACCGTGCCGTGGGAGTCGACAGCGACGGAGTTGGGGTAGGGGCCGGTGTCGTACTGGGCCTCCTGCGTCAGGTCCGACAGGCGCCAGCGCTGGTGGTAGTAGTTGGAGCCGATCGCGGTGATCACACTGCTGCCATCCGGCGTCACCACCATATCCTCGACAGCGCCGAGCGCGTCGCTGTAAGCGGTCTCCCGAAGCGTGCCAGAGCCCACGTCGTACACACGCATGCCCTGCGCGCTCTGGCTCTCCGCGGCCACGAGCCGGTCCGGCGCACCCGGCGACGAGGCGAGTCGCGGCTTGAAATACCAGACGGGGTTGTCGTCCAGGCGGACGGTCGGGGTCGCCTCGGCGATGGCGATCGATCCGATGCCGGCGTCGAAGATGGTGGCCTGGTAGCCGAAGAACAGCCGGTCGCCGGCGAGGGCGAGGCTCTCCGGTTCGGTGTCGGCCCCGGTTGAGATGCGCCGCGTCTCGGCCAAGGTCGTGGTGTCGATGACGGAGATCGCGTCAGCGTCCGGGAGCGCAACGTACAGGGTGGACTCGTCGGCGGACTCGGCCATGCCCCGCGCCCCGTCCAGACCTTCCACCTTCTTCACGACCTGCCCGTCGTGGTCGGTGGCCAGCACCGCGTCGTCTTCGGGCGCGCTGACGTACACATGGCGGCTGTCGGCGAGGGTCTGCCAGTGGGACCGCACCGGCAGAACGGTGCCGCCCCGGGTCTGTGCCGCTGCCGTGCCGGGGGCACCGAGCAGATTGAACGACGCGGCCGCCAGGACCAGAGCGACACCTGCCGCACGTCTTCGTATACGCATGTAGGAACTCCTTCGAGAACGGATCCGGCCGCATGGTCACGGTCGGCGGAGCAACTGTAGTGACCTGCAATGACATTGGCCCCGCAGAATGATCGCGTTGCGGAGCGGACGTCAGGGCACGGACTCGCTGCGGCCTTCGTGATCTGACTTCGCATCTGATCGACCGGACAAGTCCTAGTCCCGTCGGCGGCGGCTGAAAAGTGGTTCAGTCTCACTTGCCGGTCGCTGATTTGGGGGTTCGCTAGGCGATCAGGGCGAATGGAGTATGCGTCGCCGCAAGAGGTCGAAGTTGGCCCGGCTGTACATCTGCCTCTTCAACAGATTCATTCTCATAACGCTACTCTCCACGGCCCATGAAGTGTGGGTGGTGTCCAGAGTTGAGAGGATGGTGGCCCAGTCAGGGCGCATGCCACGGCCGAGGGCCCGCAGTTCGTGTGGTCCGTCGAGCCGGACATCGGCAAACCAGACCTCGAAGGCCAGGTGCTCGTTGCGCGGATCGTGCAGGAGCCCGTGAGGTGCTCGGGGCAACCACGGCGTGGCGAGTGAAAACAAGGTCGCGAGCCACGGGAAGAGGGGGCAGGTCATTAATCTGCCCCCACTCGCGATTTCCCGCGCCCACCTGCGGAGACTATTCGCCAGCCGCGAATCGCCAATCCCACAGAGGTTCCCTCCGAAACCGCGCTAGAGCCTCTCTGTATTCGATGAGTTCACCGTAATTCGTATCCAGCATTCCTGACAGCCCATCGATCACTTCACCCAGAAGATCACGAATGCAAGATACTCCGGAATATTCAAGTGTGATCGCCTGGAACTCGCCGATCTTCTGACGAATCTCACCCACTTCTTCTTCATCGAACTCATCGAGGACGTCGCCGGATGCGTCTACGCCGAATCTACATTCTCCTCGATCCAGCCGATCGAAGGTTTCACCTTCACTGTAGGCGCCAACCTGCTGCAGGCGGGCCAGGATGCGCTGATGATCCCCTGGAGGACTGAGAAGAACGATAGTAGGCCGCATGGATCTTCCTGTCGTGACGGGCGCTTATGCCGAGTCTTGGACTATGGAGCCAAGACATCCAACAGATCATTCTTGTCTCGAGTGACCATAATGCCAGCTTGCTCAAGGCTCTTGATCACGCTTCCTCGCCCTTGCGGGAGGTAAACAATGACCGGATAGTCCGTCAGGCTCTGAGTCCTCAAAGCCTGCTTCAGCGCACCCTTACCCGAACCCGTCTTGAACCACGGCGTTCCTGGTCACGATGTCGAAATCCGTGAGCGCTTGCCCGTCTGCGCCCGGGTCCGGTCGGGGGTTGGCGCCATTTCCAGCGCTGCGGGTGCCGATAAATCATCCACGCAGGTCGGGAGCCTGATCACGGATCTTCGGTTCTCCTCGACATTCGCCCAAGTGCCTTCGCCCGCAAAGGGCCGGGGCTGTGCCGTTCAGGAATGCGTCGTTGCAGGTCGTAGGCGGTCTGGTGGGATCAGCGGGCGTGCTGGGACCATGTCCAGGTGATCGTGTCACTGGTGTATCAGGTCACACGGAAACTGCTCTCGGTTCCTGCGGTGTTGCTGCGTCGGCGGACGTCCAGAGATGCTGAATTGCTCGTGCTCCAGCACGAGAACGCGGTGCTGCGCAGGCAACTTGCGAGTCCGGTGCGGTATCAGTGGGCGGACCGGTTGTGGTTCGCGGCATTGTCCTCGCTGATACCCCGGCGTCGCTGGGCGCAAGTGTTCCCTGTTACGCCAGGGACGTTGCTCCGTTGGCATCGGCGTCTCGTTGCACGCAGGTGGGACTACAGCGAGTGCCGGACCAGGCCGGGCCGGCCGGCGACAGTGGAAGTTGTGAAGGAGTTGGTGCTGCGGCTGGCGCGGGAGAACCCGCGTTGGGGATGCCGCAGGATCCAGGGGGAACTCGCCCGGCTGGGCCACAGGATCGGCGCCTCCACCGTCTGGAAGATCTTGACGGCAGCTGGTGTCGATCCGGCTCCCCGCCGCGGCGGGCCGACATGGCGCGAGTTCCTGACATCCCAGGCCGAGGCCATCATCGCCTGCGACTTCCCGCACATCGACCTGGCAAGCCTTCGCCGGGTCTACGCGCTGGTCTTCCTTGAGCATGGCACGCGCCGCCTCCACATCGCCGGCGTCACCGCTCATCCGACTGCGCAGTGGACGGCCCAGCAGGCCCGCAACCTTGCTCTTGAGGTGGACGTGCGCCTCGAGTCGTTGCGCTTCTTGATCCGCGACCGGGACAGCAAGTACACAGAATCCTTCGACGCGGTCTTCGAAGCTGAGGGCATCGAAACCGTCAGGACCGCCCCGCGGGCCCCGTGGATGAACGCGCACTGCGAGAGAGTCATCGGGACACTGCGGCGTGAACTCCTCGATCACGTGCTGATCTGGAACGAGACCCACGCTCGCCACGTCCTCGATGTCTACGCCCGGCACTACAACGGCCATCGCCCCCATCAGGCTCGAGAGCAACGTCCGCCCCTTACCGACAGCCGGACCGCACCGTTGACCGACTCGAGCACTCCGCGACGACTGCTCCAGACTCGCGTCCTCGGCGGCCTGATCAACGAGTACAAACACGCGGCCTGACCTGCAGCGACAGATTTCTGAACGGCACACGCCCCGGTTACGCCATGATCAGCCATCTAACGCGCCAGGCGTCGGCACCTTCACGGTGGAGTTAACTCCCCCCACGGAGGTGAGCACGATGGCTTCTCAGTCTCCTGAACGCGGCCGGGTGTACCGGCGTTGCGGCTGCCGTCGCCCCGACGGCCGACAGTACGGCGCCCGCTGCCCCAAGCTCCACGATGGTTCAAGGCACGGCTCTTGGGCCTTCGCCGTCGACCTGCCCTCAGCCGACGACAAGCGCCATCCGCTCTGCCGTAGCGGATCCGCCACTCAGAAGGCCGCCGAGACAGCACTCGAGCGCGCTCTGGAATCCGAGCGCACCGGCCTGGACTGCAGCGAAGATCTCACCATCGCCACATATCTGGCGGAGTGGGTGCGACTCAAGGAAAAGGCGCTCAAGCCCACCACGTACGCCCGCTACCGCGACCACGTACACGCGGACCTCATCCCGTCCTTCGGCCGACTGCCCCTGACCGATCTGCGAGCCCGGCACATCACCGCCTGGAGTGAGGCCGAACTCGCCCGCGGACGCGGGCGCACCGCCGTCTACCGGATCGGAGCCACCTTCTCCAGCGCGCTCAGCCATGCTGTGCGCACACGTGTGATCGCGGCCAACCCGTGCCGATACGTTCTGCTGCCCCGTCCAGTCGCGCCGGAGCGGATCTGCTGGAATCCCGCGCAAGCCGCAGCGTTTCTGCGGCACAACCATGCTCACTACGGCGATCAGATGGCCGACCTGTTCGAGCTGCTGCTGGGCACCGGTATGCGGCGAGGTGAGTCCCTGGGGCTGCACTGGACAGACGTCCACCTCGCCGAGCGGATGCTGCTGGTGCGCTGGAGCCTGACGGCCGTGAACAACAACCACCTCTACCTCGACCACCCCAAAACCAAGGCCAGCCGGAACTGGGTGAGCCTGGCGCCGCGCGTGGTTGCCGCCCTCGAGCGCCAGGCGGCGCTCGCCCGGGCCGGCCAACCCAGGGGACGCCGCTGGAAGGGCTGGTCTTCTGCCGTCCGGACGGGTCGCCGCTGCGTCCGCAGGGGGTGCTGGTGGAGCTGCGGCGGCGCGCCGCCGAGCTCGGCCTGCCACGGATCGGCGTGCACGACCTGCGGCACACCGCCGCCACCATCATGATCAGCTCGCGGGTGCCACTAGCGGTGGTCTCCAAGACGCTGCGCCACTCGACACTGGCCACCACGGTCAACCTCTACGGCCACCTGCTCCCCCACGCCGCCCGCGACGCCGTCGCCGCCATCGGCACAGCCCTGGAACGCGCCGACCGGAAACACGCCACCGGCGATCCTGGCGGAGCGTCAGAACAGTGGGCGGCCTGAACCTTTCGTCCGCCCCGCGCCCGCTTGGGATTCTCTCTGCTGCGGTGCCCCTGGCCAGGGGCACCGTGGCGGTGGCACCTCAGCGTTCACCGGGTGTCATCACGTCGCCATCACGTGTCACACGAACGCAATCAGCGGGTCTGCCATTACTGGCAAACCCGCTGGTCACACCGTCGGGACGACAGGATTTGAACCTGCGACCCCTTGACCCCCAGCGGCAATTCGCCTCCTAACCCCAGTTTAAGACTCTCGCGGAGCTTTCGCGCCGTCAAGCTCCATACGAGGTCATACGCTGCAGTCGTCAACTGGCAACCCCGTGCGTCCCCGCTGGCGTGGACTCACAGGGAATGTGGGACGTGTGTGCGAGGATTCGCGGCGGGTGTTCATTCAGTGACGACCCGAGTGGGCCGGGGAGGGAAGAGTTGTCGTTACGTGATCTGATCCGTGACGAAATGGCCGCGTCGAGGCCTCGTTCGGAGCGGCTGGCGGCGATGCGGTTGGCGCGGCTGTATTTTCAGCGGCCGGATGAGCCGGGCTTCCTGGTCTCGGATACGGAGCACGGGCCGGTGGTGCCGGTTTTCACCTCCTTGGAACGGCTCGCGTTGTTCGCCGGGCCGTGCGGGTGGGCGTCGACCACCGTGGCGGATCTGGCGGAACTGCTGCCCGAGGGCGTGCGCGCGTTGGGGGACCCGCTGGGCCCACGGGCGTTCGTGCTGGATACCGAAGCGCTCCAGTCCACCGATGGTCAGGGGGAGCACGATGACGGAGCATGACGGGGGAGCATCGAGCTCCGGTGGACCGAAGCCGGGTGATGGCTACAAGATCGAGATCGCGTCGGTGCGTAAGGTACTGCAGCCGCTGGAGGAGTCCGTCGTCGCCGCCCGCAAGATCAAGGGCGACTGGAAGACTCTGGCCGAGACCATCCAGAACTCGGCCGACTTCGACATCTACGACTCGGCCGAGAAGATGCTCTCGTCCTGGGGTTTCGGCATGGGGCGCG
Source organism: Streptomyces javensis (assembly GCF_039525925.1). NCBI lineage: Bacteria > Bacillati > Actinomycetota > Actinomycetes > Kitasatosporales > Streptomycetaceae > Streptomyces > Streptomyces javensis. The sequence continues at coordinate 73,828 of NZ_BAAAIF010000031.1, forward strand.
TGGCCGAGCACACGAGCACTGTGGTCGAGACACTCCGGCAGGTCATCGCCGCCTACATCATGGCCGACCTGCTCCGCATCAAGGACTTCACGCCGACCGCGGACAACATGGCCAAGCTGCCCTTCGGAGAGGCGGGTCTGAAGGCGTGGCAGGCGGGGTCGCGGCCGAAGTTCGATCCGCCGCCTGAGATCTATCAGGAGCCGTGGCTCGACGACGGCGGGACCGGCGGCACCCAGGACGTGCCCACCAACCCCCGCAAGCGCTACGACGGCGGATGGGGAGTCGACGGCGGATCGAAGGGAACGATCGCATGACCCAGCGCGACGCCACAGAGGGCGGCACGACCGAGCGGATACCACCGAATGCCAAGCCATCAGAGGTTATCTACGGCAGCCCGTCGGATATCGAGGACCTGGCGGTCAAGCTGCGCGCATACGCCGGCGCGTTCAAGGACGGGCAGGACAAGCTGGACGTCCTGTCCCTGATGGACTGGACCGGGGCCGGTGCTGAGGGTTTCCAGGACGCGACCCGCAAGCTCCCCAGGGAACTGGAATCCGCCCAGACCTACTTCAAAGCAGCCGCGAACGCCCTGGACGACTACGCCGAAAAGCTGCGCTCGGTCCACAACCGCGTCAAGCCGATCATCGAGGACGCGGACGACGCCCGGGCCGCATCCAAGCGCTACTGGAACAAAGTCACCGACTACAACGCCGCCGTCGACCGGAAGGACGACCCGCTGCCGGAACGTCCACCGGAGAACGACCCGGGCCTGGCGGCACTGGAAGGCTGCTACAGCCGGCTGGACACGCTGGAGAGCGAGCTCCAACTCGTCATCGACGCGGCCAAACGCAAACTCGCCAAGGCTGCCAAGGAGGCCCCGGACAAGCCCCCGGCCCCCAAAGGCTGGGACAAGTTCAAACAGACCCTCGGGGACTACGCCGGCGGTACCGCCGACACCCTGACCGGCTGGTACGACGATTTTGATGACCTCGTCCACGACGGGCCCGATGGTGCCGGCCTGCGGCTGGCAAGCACCGTGGACGGCGTGGCCTACGCCGCCGAACACCCCAAGGAGTTCGCCAAGGCCGTCACCAACTGGGACGAATGGCAGCGCAACCCCGCCCGCGCCGCCGGCCAACTCACCCCCGACCTCCTCCTCGCCCTGGCCACCGGCGGCACCGGCGCCGCACGCCGCGGCGCCAACGCAGCCAAGAACGCCACACAACGCCTACTCAACCGCGAACGCGCACTCCGCCGCGACGGCAGCGCCCGCAAGCGCACCGACGCCGATCCGGACAAGAACAACACACCCAACGAGGAGCGACCCAAAACCGGTGAACCGATCGACGTGGCCACCGGTGAGATGGTCATGTCCGACACCGACGTCACCCTGCCCGGCGCCCTGCCGCTGATCCTGGAACGGCACTACGTCTCCGGGCACCCGTGCGGGGGCTGGTTCGGCCGCACCTGGGCCGGCACGCTCGACCAGCGTCTCGAAATCGACGACGCGGGCGTCGTCTACATCACCGACGACGGCATGCTCCTGACCTACCCGATACCGGAATCCGACGTACCGACCCTGCCAAGCTCCGGCCCCCGCTGGCCACTGTGCTGGGACGGCAAACCCGACGGCACCTTCACCATCACCATCCCGGAGCGCAACCGAACCCTCCACTTCGCCCCACTGCCAGGAGGCGGCCGAGAGCTGGCTCTGACGGCGATCACCGACCGGACCGGCGCAGGCGACCGCATCGACGTCACCTACAACCCACAAGGCGCCCCCACGGGAATCGTGCACTCCGGTGGCTATCACATCGCGGTCGACACCGATCCAAAACTGCTGCGGATCACGGCCCTGCGCCTGCTGCACGGCGAAGACCACGAGCACAGCACCACCCTGATCTCCTTCGGCTACAACACAGCCGGGGACCTGGCAGAAGTCATCAACTCCACCGGCAAGCCCCTCCGGTACCAGTACGACAAAGAACACCGCGTCACATCATGGACGGACCGCAACGGCACCTCCTATGCATACGTCTACGACCACAGAGGCCGCGTACTGCGCGGCATCGGACCGGACGGCATCCTCTCCGGCCGCCTGCACTACGACACGCATGCCCGGACCACGCGCTACACCGACTCACAGGGCAACACCACCACCTACGTCTGCAACGATGCCTACAAGGTCATCGCTGAGACCGACCCGCTGGGCAACACCACCCGCACCGAATGGGACGAAACCAACGGCCACCCCATCGCCGTGACCGACCCCCTTGGCCACACCACCCGCTACCGCTACGACGACCAGGGTCGACTGATCGCCGTCGAGCGCCCCGACGGCACCGTGACCGAAGCCGCTTACGACGGCCAAGGGCTACCTGTCGAGATTCGTGAGCCCGGCGGCTCAGTATGGCGTCACGTTTACGACGACCGCGGAGCTCGCACGGCCACCACCGATCCAACAGGTGCCACGACTCATTATGCATACGACGGGAATGGCCACCTCTCAGCGATCACCGACGCCCTGGGCCACACCACCCACGTCGCCACCAACGCTGCTGGCCTCCCAGTCGCCATCACCGACCCCCTGGGCCACACCACCCACTTCCGCCGAGGCCCCCACGGCCAGGTTACGGCCATCACCGACCCCCTAGGTCACACCACCCGCCACGGCTGGACCATCGAAGGCAAACCTGCCTGGCGCGAGAGTCCCGACGGCTACCGCGAAATATGGCAATGGGACACCGAAGGCAACCTCGCCCAGCACACCGACCAAGCTGGACACACCACCACCTACACCCACACCCACTTCGATCAGCCCGCCACCCGCACCGACCCCGACGGCGCCCACTACGCCTTCACCTACGACACCGAACTACGCCTCACCACCGTCACCAACTCCCAGGGCAGGCAGTGGCAGTACACGTACGACGCCGCAGGGCATCTGGTTACGGAGACCGACTTCAACGGTGCGACACACACCTACGAGCGCGATGCCGCGGGGCGCCTCACTGCCCGATCCAATGCTCTCGGCGAAACCCTGCGGTACACCCTCGATGCCGCCGGACGCATCATCGCGCAGAACGATGAGACCACCGGCGAGCAGACGACCTACACCTATGACGCAAACGGCGCCCTGGTCCATGCGGCAACACCAACCACGGAACTAACCCGGAAACACGATCAACTCGGGCGCGTCATCTCGGAGACAATCAACGGCCACACCACGGCCCACCGATACGACGCCCTGGGCCGACGCACTCTTCGCACCACCCCCACGGGGCTGACCTCCACCTGGTCCTGGGACGCAGCAAGCCGCCCGTCCACCCTCACCACCGCCGGCCACACCCTCACCTTCACGCACGACGCCGCCGGCCGTGAAACTCAACGCACCACAGGAAAAGTCGCCCTCACCCAAGGCTGGGACGTAGCGAATCGCCTTACGGCCCAAAGCCTCGCTGTCTCGCCTCATGACCTGCTCCAGCACCGCACCTACACCTACCGTCCTGACGGATACGTCACCCAAGTCCGCGAACTCACCACCGGGACACGCAACTTCACGGTCGACCCCATGGGACGAGTGACGGGAGTCCAGGCACACGGCTGGACGGAGAAGTACGCTTTCGACATAGCAGGCAACCAAACCCACGCCACCGCACCCGACCACGCCGCGGCGGGCGACCGAGTCTACGAAGGCACCATCATCCGCCGTGCGGGGCGCACCATCTACGAACACGACGCCGTCGGCCGCCTGGTCCGCCGCACCCGCAAGCTGCTCAACGGCCAGACGCGTACCTGGACGTACATCTGGAACGCCGAAAACCGCCTCACCAAGGTCACCACCCCGCAGGGCGACCGCTGGCAGTACACCTACGACCCCCTCGGCCGCCGCACCTCAAAACAGCTCCTCCAAAACGATGGCACGGTCACCGAGGCCATTCACTTCGCCTGGGACACTACTCGCCTGGTTGAACAAACCACTTCGGATGGAACAGCGACGACCTGGGACTACGCGCCCGGAACCGACCGCCCGATATCCCAATCCACCCACCAGGGACCTGCAGCCGCTCCGGATAACACCCACTCACCCCTTGCGTTCTCCGACACCCCCCAGTCCGAATACGACACCCGGTTCCACGCGATCATCACGGACATGGTCGGCACGCCCACCGAACTAGTCGCGCCCGACGGCGCGCTTGTTTGGCAACTCCGCACCACCGTCTGGGGCACACCTCTGCCCGCACCACGAAACGACCTGGAGTGCCCACTCCGTTTCCCCGGCCAGTACGCAGACCCGGAAACCGGCCTAAGCTACAACCACTTCCGCTACTACGACCCGGAAACCGCCCGCTACATCACCCAGGATCCCCTCGGTCTCAAACCGGCATCCAATCCCGGCGCCTACGTGCACAACCCGTACACGTGGAGCGACCCGCTCGGCCTCGCACCCAAGTGCCCTGTAGCGAAGGCCAAGGCTGCCGTGGACAAGATCATCGAGCGCGCCCAAGAGGGCAAGCTGAGAAAGTCCACCAACTACCATCCACATTTCGACAACGACGAACGAGTCTTGGAGATCCTGAAGAACCCGGACGCGGTATACCTATCCGAAGGAAGCCGCGGAAATCTCATTTTCAGGCAAGGCGATGACATCGTGGTCACAAAGGGGGCAGGTGCTGGCGCAGGCGATGTCATCACCGGCTACGGCCCATCCGGGGTCAAGGGCGAATCCGGAGCCGAAGCGCTGGGCGGATCACCTACCGATCCCGGACACCCGGTAACCCATGACGACATCGTGAACGGTAAAATCCCAGACACCAGGGGTGGCCACATGGCGCCCGCCAAGCAGATCCGATGAGGGCGACATTCATGGTGAGGTTCTCGGTCGGCGACACCGTGAATGCTGAAACCACGCGGAACCCGCTGACATTTACTCCGCGATTCGATTTCATTGATCTTCAGGTGATCGTCGCATCGTATACGGACCCGAACGAGCGCGAGCAGCATCTGGCCCACACCTTCGGCAGCATGCAGTGGCTGTGGTCGGAGAATGACGAGTTCCGGTTCGACCAGGGCAGCCGGGAGCTGTCCCACGCCACGTTCTACGTGCCCCGGGAATCCGCTCCCTCCCCCCTCTGCCACAACGCGCCCCACATGCCACAGAGACTGCCCGGCGGGCTGCGTACGGACACCACGCAGAACTTCGCCCTCCCCCAGGCAACGATCTTCTGCTGCGACCCTGAAGCGTCCGAGTTGCGGTGCTACCGGGACCTCAGTGCTCTCGACGGAGAGCCGGACGCCCTGATCGGCATCGCCCCCGACGTGAGCCTCCTCGTCAAGGAAGGAGAGGTAGCCGGCTGGAGCCTCACCGATCCCGCGCGGTATCTGACAGATGGTTTCGCAGACCCTGAGGCCACGCCGCCCTCTCAAACCACCCGGCTCCGGCTGGCCGAGTGTCTCAACCTGGTCACCGCGCCGCTCATCGACGAGGTCATGGACCAGGACGCAGACACCTGGCGCAGGCTCCGGGCAATCGAGCACGCCCTACACGACCAACAGGACGACCGGAACCGCGCGACCATCATGCACCGGGTCATCAGTCGTCTGATCGAGGACTACGATTCCTAGTAGGACTCCGTTAGGTCTGTCTTGATCTTGGTGTGGTTCTGCTGGGCAGGGGTTGGTGGCAGGTGGTGCAGGTGCCGGTCCAGCAGTTCAGCAGGCCCTGGAGGGCGTCGAGGGTCTGGTAGAGGGTGAGGCCGGTGTGTCGGCTTTTGGGGCCAGTCGCTGTTCGGTGAGGAAGGCGTGGGCGGCGGTGACCAGGGTGGCGTGGTGGTGCCAGCCGGTCCAGGAGCGTGTCCCGCTCGGAAACACGATTCTGGACGTGACCTGCAAGCTTTTCCGCCGGAACCCTGTGCCGTTCGGAAACTCATCCCTCCTGCTCGCGGGTGGTCTGGCGCGCCATCACCGTCTGCTGGAACCCTGTCCGGTGATCGTTTCGCTCGTATACCAGATGACTCGGAAGCTGCTCAGGGTCCCGGCGGTGCTGCTACGCCGGGACATTGCGGGTGCCGGTAAATCATCCACGCAGGTGAGAGCTTGATCAGAGATCTTCGACTTTGGCCGATGCTCACCCCGGCGTCTTCACCTGCACAAGGCCCCGACGGCATCATGATCTGTCGTGCTGCTGCGCCTGGCCTACCTCGCCGTGACCAACACCTTCACTCTCCTGCGCCTGCTACTGAGGAGCGAGCGGGGCAAAGACATTGAGATCCTCGCGCTGCGGCACCAGCTGCTGGTCCTGCAGCGCCAGGTCGGCAAGCCCGTGTTCACCGACACCGACCGCGCAGTCCTCGCCGGTTTGCTCCACCACCTCCCGATCGACAAGCTGCGCCAACTCTTGCTGCTGGTGCGCCCCGACACCATCCTGCGCTGGCACCGCGACCTGCTCAAACGCCGCCACGCTGCGCACTGCGCACCCCGGCGGCGCGGACGACCGCCCACCGTCCGATCGATCCGCGCCCTGGTCCTGCGCTTGGCCCGCGAGAACAGCTCCTGGGGGTATCGGCGCATCCACGGTGAGCTCGCCACGCTGGGCGTCAAGGTCGCCGCCTCCACCGTCTGGGAGATCCTCCGCGAGCACGGCATCCCGCCTGCCCCCGAACGCGGGAGCACGACCTGGGCCGACTTCCTGCGTAGCCAGGCGGACGCGCTGCTCGCCTGCGACTTCTTCGAGACCCGCACCCTGACCGGGGCGCGGGTGTACGTCTTCGCCGTGATCGAGCACGCCACCCGGAGGATCCGGATCCTGGGCGCAACCGCACACCCCACCGCGGACTGGGTGGTACAGCTCGGACGCAACCTCGCCATGGACCTGGAGGACGCGGGCAGCAAGGCCAGGTTCTTGATCCGCGACCGGGACTCGAGGTTCACGCAGGCCTTCGACGCGGTGCTGGCCGATGCCGGGCTGCAGGTCGTCCTCAGCGGCAACCGGATGCCCCGGATGAACTCCATCATGGAACGGTGGATCCAGACCTGTCGGCGCGAGCTGCTGGACCACACCTTGATCTGGAACCAGCGCCACCTCCTCCACGCCCTACGCGATTTCGAGTCCTTCTACAACAGGCACCGGCCTCATCGGGCCCTGGGCCAAGCCGCCCCGCTCCGCTCCCTGCCCGAACCGATCACCGCACCAGGACAGATCACACACCTGAAGATCCGCCGACGAGATCGACTCGGCGGCACCCTCCACGAGTACCACCACGCCGCTTGACCAGGACGGGATGATTATTCGGCACCCGCACTGTGACCAGGTAGAACGCGAACTGGCCGGGAGCATCGCCGGCCGACTTGACCTGCCGGCCGACGACATCAGGGTGCAGATGCACGCGGCGGCCGCCTCGGGCGCCCTACGGGTCGTCAACGAGGAGATCAGCGAGGCCCTGCTCGGCGGTGCCGACGTGCGCCAGTTCGCACATGCGCACCGGCTCCTGGCCCAGGCGGTCCGCAGCGTCACGGGAGGCGAGGTGGGGGACGCGGCTACGACCTGAGATCCGCACGCGACGACACCCTCAGACCGCACAAAAACCGGCATCTGGCGTCATGTTCGGCAAACGTATGAGCCGGCCTTCCGCGCTGTTCGCCGTGTGTGACACAGGCCGGATAGCAGGTCGAGCCACCGGCGCCGGATGGGATGCCGCCCGTTGCCGATCCCTCCGCGTATCCACCGTCAGGCGACGCTCGCTGGGCCCCATCTGAGTCTCGATGGCGGGCAGCACGTTCAACTGGTTCTCCTGGCAGACGGCCACCTTGGTCGGTGGCGGGACGCTGCTGCCGGCGGCGGTCTCCCGGGTCGTGTCCCGGACCCTCGAGCCGATCGTCCCGCTGAGCATCGCCCGGAACCGCACCGTGACGCCGACCGCCCCGGCCTCGTTGCTGGTCGGCGTCGGTCCCTTCAGTGGCACCGTCCTCCTCTCACGATTCTTCCACGTGGCCATGGGCGAGCCCACTGCGATGGCCGGTCCGAGGAGCCTGTCGCTGGTCCTCGATACGCCGGGGAAGCCCGCCGAATCCTCCGAGCGGCCGGGCCGGACGACGCAGAGGGGGCCGCCACACCGCCGCCGCCCCCTGCCGTGCGCTGCCAAGTGTCTGACGGCCCCAGGGGCGCCCCGACTACTCCCAGCGGGCCCTGCGCTGCGCCCGAGGCGGTCGCGGCCACCGGAGCCGCTGCTCCAACCACGGCGGCCGGCAGGCGCCACCGCCCCTGAAGGGTGTCAATATTCCAATCAGGCTGCTGAGCTGGGTGTTCTCTGTCGATGGTGAGTCAATCGGAGTGGCGTGGTGTGATACTCGTTGAGCAGTCCACCAAGTACCTGGCGGCGCCTGATTGTGACAGCAGGTAGGGGGATGATGTTCGGGTCGTCGCCTGGGGCTCGTAGGTCCAGGCTGCGGTGGGGCCGTCCCGTGTTGTAATGCTCGGCATACGTGGTGAGGACGGTGCGCAGATGTCGTTCGCCGGTGATGAGGAGGCGGTCGGTGCACTCGGCGCGGGCTGTGCGTATCCATCGTTCGGCGAACGCGTTTGACCGGGGACTCTGCGGCGGTGTTGGGATGACCCCTGTGCCGTTGCCGGCGAAGACGGCGTCGAAGGCGGCGGTGAACTTGCTGTCCCTGTCACGGATGAGGAATCGGAAGCGCCCGGCCGTGTCGCCGAGGTCCATGAGCAGGTTGCGGGCGAGTTGGGTGACCCATGCGCCGGTAGGGCGTGCGGTGACGCCCAGGACATGGACGCGCCGGGTGGTGATCTCCATGACGAAGAAGACGTAGAGTCGTTTGAGGAAGACGGTCTCCACGTGCATGAAATCGCAGGCGAGCAGTGTGTGGGCCTGTGAGCGCAGGAACGAGCGCCAGGTCTGCTGGGAGGCGCGCTGCGGTGCGGGCGGTAGGCCGGAGCGGCGCAGGACGCGCCGGATCGTGGCGGCGGCGACCCGATGCCCGAGCCGTCGGAGCACCCCTTGGATTCTGATGTAGCCCCAGGTCGGGTTCTCTCGCGCCAAGCGCTGGATGAGTGCGACCGTCTCTTCCGGCAACGGTGGCCGACCGGGGCCGACCGCCGTCTGGCGCCACTTCCAGCGCGCCAGGCGCCGGTGCCAGGTCAGCAGCGTGCCCGGGGTGACCAGTCGATGGCGGCGCAAGGCGCATGGCAGGTGCCGCGCGAGAGCGGAGAGCACGGCGCGATCAGCCCACGAAAACCGCGGCCGCTCGACCTGCCGGCGAAGCACCGCGACTTCATGGCGAAGCACGAGGATCTCAGCATTGTTCGCGGCGGTCGACCGGCCCAGCAAGAGTAAGCAGCCCAGTAGTCGAGAGAAGATCAGGTAGAGCAGTCGCAGATCCACAATCATAGATCATGCCCACACATAGACGACCGCAAAGCCGCAGGTCAACCACCGTACGGCAATAAAGACACCCTTCACGCCCAGGTCTGCAAACGCACCGGCTCCGGCCTCTCGAAACGCGGCTGGAAAACCTACCTCCCGAACGTCCCCTACCGACACACCTGTTGAGAGAGAGCACCCATCCGACGATCGGCTCCCTGAACATGGGCGGCGTGCTCGCCGACCGGCTCTCCCGAAGCCGGATGTTCCTCCCGGTAATCTGCAAAAGGCCACCGCCCTGCTCGACTCCCGGGCAACGCCCTCGAGATGCTCGCCCTCACCGCAGTTACGTGGAATCTGTCCCGGTGATCATGTTCTCTGGGTGCAACCACGGACTTGGGAGATGGGTTGAGCGGCACGACGGTGCTGACAAGGTCAAGCTCCCCCGACACCGCGACCCGGCAGCTGTCGGGTCCGGTGGCCTTCCGGTCCACCCTGATCGTCTCGTGCACCGGCGAGCCCCCTTGACGTGAGGCAGTCCGCACGGCGAGCTGCACCTCTTCGACGTCCTCATTGGTTCCTGTCGCTGAGATCTGCTGGCGGGTTCACCGCGTGTTCATCAACGGCGACACGCGGCGACCGCCAGGGGGACAAGTACGGCCAGGAGTCCGACCCCCACACCCACCGGAGCCGTCAGAGAGGGATGCTGATACAGCACGTACACCGTGGCCGTGCAGACCAAGATCACCACCATCACGGTGAGCACCACCACCGTTACCAAAAGGTGCTCCGGCGGTTCGCCCTGGGGCGGCCGTGACTGCTGATTCGTTGTCATCTGGGTTGTCCTCCTCTGGCTGTCAGATGCTCCGCCCGCCGCACCTGGCGTGCCGTGCGGCGGGAAGGGTGGTGAATCGTCGATCTGGGACAGCGGGTCTGTTCGGGGAGTCGTGGAGTCAGTCATGGCCGCAACCGCCTCGGAGCCCGCAGATTTTCCCCTGTGTGGTGCGTCTTCAACTGGACCGGGTGAGCTTTCTCCCGAGCGGGCGAGCGCCTGATGGGCCAGGCCAAGGGCGCGAAAGGAGGAGCGCGCACCCTCCAGGTAGGGCCCGGAAAGCGCCTGATCGCGCAGCATCAGCACCGGCTTCCAGCCCGCAGCCCAGTCGTCCAGGAGGCTTCTGTCAACGGACATCCACCCCCTCGTCCGGCCCGTCATACGCCCTCGCGGTTCCACCGGGGTCGGGTCGTCCCAAACGAGCACCACATGCTGTCCAAGGTGACTTTCCCCTGCGCGGAGCCGATCGGATGGGCTCCAGACGTAACTCTGTCGCGGCTTCGCGGGGCCGTGCCAGGTTCCCGCTGGCGTCGGCCTGTTTTTGTCTCAAGCGCTGGACGAAGCCGGGGTCCCGGGTCGCCCGGCCGTCCCAGGCGACCACCGGAATCCCGGCCCGCCAGGCGGTCAGCGCCTGTGAGGTGCCCTCGGGGGTGGTGCCCGGGGGCGATGCCTGGACCAGGGCGATCACCTGCGAATCGGTCTTGAGCCGGGCCAGCAGGGCGGTGGGGTCGCCGGAGCGCGGGCTGTCCGGGTCCTCGCCGTCCACGACGAGCTGCTTGGCGCGCTCGGGCTGCTGGTCGAAGCGGTTCAAGCGGTGCTTCCACTCCCGGTGCCAGCGCCTGGTCCAGCTGCGCTCCAGGCTCCGTACGACCACCGGACGTTCCATGTACAGCGGGATCGGCAACTCGCTGTCGAGCTCCAGACGCCAGCGGTGGACCGGCAGATTCAGGTCATCCGGGCCGAGCATGAACTCCATGTGGATCGCCCGGGCGTCGTCCCACTCCTCGGCCGCCCGGTACATCACGCCCCACGAGACACGCCAGCGGCTCCAGAACGACCAAGCACTCGAAGCGTAGAAGAAGAGCGCCCGGGGTCACGGGCAAACGCATGCCAGCCGGCGGGGGTCGTACCGGTACCAGGACGACAGCTCGTAATTACCGGTAGTTCGTTAAATCCGGTTGTGGTGTGGGTTGACGGCCGGTCGGGTTGGTCGTAGGCCGGTGGTAGGAGTCAACTGCCTTGCTGGGGGCTGAAAATGACCGCTCGCCGTCCCTGTCCGCCTGCGCCAGGGCCACTGGAGGACTACGCGGCCCGGTTCGACGACCTCTTCTTCAGCCTGGCCCAGCGGCGAGGGTTTCGCGAGTACCTGACCGGACTGCTGGCACCGCGGGAGCGGAACAAGACGATCACCTGCCTGGCAGGGGCGGAACCGGTGGCAGGTGCGGGAATGCCGGGGGTCCAGCGGCTGCAGTTCTTCCTGTCCGAGTCGCCCTGGGAGGCCGAGCAGGTCAACGACCGGCGCCTTGAGCTGCTGCGCGAGCAGCCGGCGACGGCTCCCCACGACGGCGGGGTCATCGTGGTCGACGATTCCGGAGACCGCAAGGACGGCACCGCGACCGCGCACGTGGGCCGGCAGTGGCTGGGCCGGCTGGGAAAGACCGACAACGGCATCGTCACGGTGACCACGGTATGGACCGACGGCCGCGTGTACTACCCGCTGCACACCACTCCCTACCCCCCTGCCCACCACTTCGCCCGGGGCCGCTCGGATCCGGCCTTCCGCACCAAACCGCAGCTGGCCGCCCACCTCGCGGCCCGCGGAAAGGAAGCGGGCTTCGGCTGCCGGGCGGTGGTCGCCGACTGTGCCTACTCCGTCAGCGACGACTGGTATCTCGCGCTGCGCGAGGCCGGCCTGGCCTACGTGGTCGCGCTCAAGCCGCATCGCGGCACCTGGGCTCCGGCCGACCAGCCGCACACCCCCATCGAAGCCGCCCACGCCCTGACCTGGAAGAATGCTAAGCGGCCAGGCGACTGGACACCCGTGGAACGTCACTTCCGCGACGGGCACACCGAGACCTGGTGGGCGGCCGATGCCCGCCTGGGCGGCTACGGACCGAACTCACCCTGTCGGCTGGTCGTGGCCACCGCCGACCCAGCCGGCCTGCCGGAGAAGGCCACCTGGTACCTGGCCACCAACCTGCCCCACCCCGAAGCACCCCACGCCACCACCAGCCCGCACCCGCCGGCCGATCTCGCCGAGATCATCCGCCTCTACGGCCTGCGGCCATGGATCGAGCAGAGCTACAAGCAGATCAAGGACGAACTCGGCTGGGCAGACTTCCAAGTCCGCTCCGACCGCGCCATCCGCCGCCACCACACCTTGGTCAACTGCGCCTTCTCCTTCTGCTGGGACCAGTGGTTCGCCCCACCCGGGCCCCTGGACGCCACCGCACCGGACCCGTGCCCCGACGAGGGGCCAGAGAGGGGGCCCAGCCGAACCCCACCAGCCCCAACCGCCCTGCTGGCCCAGAGCTTTACGGGCCATCCGTTCCTGGCTCACCCCCGCCGTCACCCTCAACCGATGGTGGCGAGCCTGGACGGACACGGACCCACCCACCGAGCTCCAAGCCCTGATCGACGCGGTCACCACCGGACACGGTCTTGATCTCTACTGCCGGATGTAACGAACTACCGTTACTGACCTTGTCGGATTAGCTTCGGGTGGTCTGGGTGAGGGGTAGTCCGGTTTCGCTGAGGCAGCCGTCGACGAGTTCGGGGTGGCGCTGGATGTGGGCGAGGCTTCGACGGAGGGTGCCGGTGAGGTGGTCGGGGTCGGTAAATGCGGTGTTGGCCATCGGGCCTCGCCGTAACAGAGACCAGACTCCTTCCACCGGATTCAAGTCCGGGCTGTAGGAGGGAAGCTGGATGATCGTGAGCCAGTCGTGGTCCGCGGCGTAGTCACGCAGTCCCGCGGTGCGATGGGTGTTGAGATTGTCCCAGACGACGATGATCGGGGCGCCGAGTTGCAGGTGGGCGCGGACCAGGAGGTCGCGGTAGTCCTGCCAGGAGAAGCTCCTGCGTGCGCCTTTGAGGAGGGAGTGGAAGCGGGGCCGGTAGATCATCCGGGACCTCTCGCCGGGCCGGTAGCAGCACATCGCGGCGACCGAGATCCGACGCTGGGACCGTCCCCGCACCCGGACCACCGGAGTGTGTCCGCGCCGGCCCCAGGTGCGCGCTCGTGGCGGCGTCATCGCGAACCCGGCTTCGTCCTCGAAGACGATCCAGGCCCCGAGCGCCGCCGCTGTCCTTCCACCTGCGGCCACACGTCCTTCTTCCACAACTCGACCGCGTGTTCGTCGCGTTCCAACGCGCGACGGGCCGGGCTCTGCCAGGACCAGCCGTGGCGGTGCAGGAGCCTCCACACTCCTGCGATGGAGCAGCTGACGTGGAACTGGCGGCCGATCAGCGTCCGGACGCGTTCCAGCGTCCACCGCTCGTCCTCCCAGCCATGCGCAGCTGGCCCTTTGGCCAGCTCCTCCTCCAGCACAGCGAACCGCTCATCCGACAGCTTCGGCAGCTTCGCGGGTCCCTTCGACTTCAGACTCTCCATGCCGCCCTCACGCCAGTTGCGGCGCCATTGCTCCACCGAACGCTCGCTCACCCGCAGGTCCTTGGCGATGTCCGACGTTTTGTCACCTCGCGCGAACCGATGCCCGGCCTCAAGCCGGATCCCTTCACGCGCAGCCCGCCGCTCAGCCGTCAGGCCTCCTCCATCCGCATACCGCATAGCTCCGGCATACCGCAGGGATCACCCAACGTCACCACCCGAAGGCAACCCGAAAAGATCAGTAATGGCGTCCCACGCAGGGCAAAGACTGAACTACTTGACAAATCAGATTCCACAGAATCCACGCAACCCTCATGCCCCCGAACACGGGCGACACGCAGACCTAACGGAGTCCTACTAGGCGGTCTGCGCCTCTATGAGGTCGAATGGGTTATCGCACTATCGGTGAGCACCCGACTTGTAACCGCCGAAGGGCCCCGACGCCCATGGACAGCGGCGAGCAGCGAACCGACGTCTCATGATGTTCCCCTGGGGGCGGTCCAACCGGCGCGGTTGAACTTCTTGGTCCCTGGGAGGGCCATGGCGGGCCGCGGCTTTCCTTCGACTTGCTGCGCGGCACGGAGGGTCGCAGCAGAGCTCATCTTCCAGTCGCTCCCATCCCACTCGGCGGCCAGGAGAGTGCGGGTGTAGGAGCTGTGCGTCTTCTCGATCGCCCCGGCTTTCATGGTGACGCGGGCGAGAATATAGACGCTGACCTCGTCCTTCGACTTTTTGATGGTCTTGAAGCCGATGGTGCGAACTCGTGAATATGCGCGCGGCGGCATGTCGCCCTTGGCCGGGATTCCGAACTTTTCACGCAAGGCGGCGTCCGTCTGGATCGCCCGCTGCTTGACCTTCTCCTTGTTCGTCGGCGTCTGGTCGGCTGCGGCCAGGTAGGAGTCGTAGACGCCCATCTGCTCGTCCACCATGTCCCGACTGCCCTGTACGGTCGTCGAGTTCGCGGCGGACAGCATGCTGACGGCCCCTTCGGCGGTGTGCGGGAACAGAACCTCGTTGCCGTTGCTGTCGGTGCGCTTGCCGTGCGGCAGCGCCGCCCACTGCTTCGACTGGGCCCACTCGTCCGGGGCGCTGGAGCCCGGCTTAGTCTGGTGTCGGGGCGCAGTGGCGGCTCCGCTTTTCTCGCTTTTGCCAGCCCCCTCGGTGTCGTCGTCTCCACTGGACGCCGAACAAGCGGTCAGGGCGAGCACGGCAGCGGCAACGCCGCTGGTGCCCCACATCATCGCTCGATTCCACCCGTTCATACGCAACATCAGCCCAACACTCCATCACCATCGAAATTGCCGAAACGATCAACACGATGGCAGGTGGACCGCCGCGCATCCAATGGAACGGTTCACTTCCGCCATCCCTGGGCTTCCACCGACGGCCCATCGCGCGGGCGGCGGAGACCGCCGGGCTCGCCCGGACCTCGAAGCGTGCGCTCCGGACGGGCGGAGGCGCACCGACGTCCTCATCCACGGTGAAAACGGGCTGCAGCTCGGGTGCGAGGTCCAGCTCTCCTACGAAACCGCCCCGGCCGTGGTCAAGCGCACCGATAAGGCCCCCGCCGACGGGCTCAGTCCTTTGTGAACCCGACGACAGCAGCGCGCCACTCATTGAGCGGGCACCGGACCGCCTCACTCTCGGGCGGTAACATCATCGAGACCGGCACCGACTCCTACCCGTAGCGCTCCATAACGGCTTCACCGGGTTTGTCCTGAGGCAACGCACCTGACCAGCAGGTACCCGGCATGATCAGTCCTCGTGCTGGTTCGACTTGTCTACCTCATCGCCACGCGAATCTTCGCGTGGCTGTTCCTGATGTCTCGATCTTCTGCGGCCAAGAATGCGGAGATACTGATCCTGCGACACGAGCTCGCGGTTCTGCGTCGACAGGTCACCGCGCCCAAGCCCGGCTGGCCGGAGCGCGCGCTGCTCGCCGTTGTGACCCGGCTGATCCCCCAAGCCCTGCGCGAACGCCGGATCGTCTCACCGCGCACCCTGCTGGCCTGGCACCGGCGTCTGGTGAAGCAGAAGTGGACGCAGCCGCTGTCTACCGGGCGACCGCCCCTGCCGGAGGAAATCCGCAACCTGATCATCCGGCTCGGCACCGAGAATCCCCGATGGGGCTTCCGACGCGTGCACGACAAACTGCGTCGCACCGGGCACAAGGCCAGCCCCGCCACCGCCCGGCCTGTGCTGCGTGCCGCCGGTCCCGGTCCCGCGCCGCGTCGCCAGCCGACGCGCGGTAAGTGGGCTGTCTTCCTCAAAGCCCAGGCCAGCGGCCTGCTCGCCACCGATCTCTTCCATGTCGACACCATCAGCCTGCAGCGCCTCTACGCGCTATTCATCATGGAGGTGCGCACCCGCACCATCCACATCCCCGGCGTCACCGCCCACCCCACCACCGCATGGGCCACTCAGCAGGCCCGGCAGTTCCTGTGGCAACACGGCGATCGCGCCGCCGAATTCACTCACCTCATCGGCGACCGGGACGCGAAATTCACCGCCGCCTTCGACGCCGTGTTCACCAGCGAGGACATCACTGTGGCCAAGATCCCTCCACGCAGCCCCAACTGCAACCCACACGCAGAACGCTTCATCCGCTCAGCACGGGAAGAGTGCACCGACCGTGTCCTGCTCTTCGACCGTGGCCACGCCGAGAAGATCCCCCACGACTACGCACACCACTTCAACAGCCACCGACCACACCAAGGCCGAGACCAACTCGCGCCCAGCGACAATCCGAACGTCATCCCCCTGCCTACAGCCCGGATCAAACGCCGACAAGCCATCGCAGGCCTCATCAACGAGTACCACCAAGCCAGCTGACCATAAGGAAAATCCAGCTCACAACCAGTGAAGCCGTTTTAAAGCGCTACGCGTCTGGTGACACGGAAGTGGACCTACGGGAGCTGGCCTGCTTGGCACACTATTATTCACGCCGAAGCCCCCAACCGACCGTCTCGCTACTGCGCCACAGAGCCCGATACGGTGCTCACGCCCTGGGAGTGCCCCGTCTGCCGGCAGACGCCAAGGGGCTTTGCCTCGCCTTGACCCGGCAGGCACCTCGCGGCCGCAACACCCGAGCGTCGGCCGCCTGCGGAAACACGTCGGCCAAGGTCATCAGCCCACAGCTCCCCTCCTGTCGCATGGGGAGCACGACGACGTGCTCCCACCCCGAAAGGGGGTCGAGCGCCGACAAGGGGTCCTTATGCCTCTCGATGCCGAGAGCATCCATAGCGGTGGGGTGACCTTGGTGCCCTGTGGTTGACAACGGCGCATAGGAGCGCGGTACGGCACCGCACGTCTACCGGATCGGGTGACGGACGAATCGGGCACCGTTGACAGGTCTGCGAGTTGGGAGCACGAGGGCTCCCAGAGGGCTCCCCATCGCTCCCATCCGGGAAACGGTTAAGGCCGCCTCCGCTATCCGCGGAAACGGCCTTCGACCTGCGAAAACGCTGGTCGGGACGACAGGATTTGAACCTGCGACCCCTTGACCCCCAGTCAAGTGCAAGCGCCGAATTCCCCGGAATTGCGGCGCTTTCCGCAGGTGAAACACGTGCGGGAAAGGCTGGGTTGTGCGGGGTCGCGCACACCGTGTGGTCCCCAAATGGTCCCCACGACAGTGCCTCCATAAGCCACCTTCGTTTCCACTCCATCATGCACCGCTTGGCGACATTCGACAAAACCCACCACAGGAGAGAGGGTTGTGCGGGTGCATCCCGGCCTACCCCGTGGCCGAACGTCTTTACTCCACCGTCCGGGACCAGGAACCTCGCGAAGCCCAGGAGCGAACGCCTCCGGCCAAGGCCAGCCAATACACCAATGCCGTTGCAAGGGCATCTTGCGTCGGTTTGGTGCACGCACAATTGTGCGCCACCTGAAGTGCAGCGATGTACAACGATCCCCCCCCACAGGTCCGGGCAGACAGAACGTCATTGAACTGCAACTGGAGCGCCAAAGACGGGTCAGTTGCCGTCCAGCGGCCTGGGTGGGTCGAGCCGGTAGCCATGTCCGCGCAGGGTGGTGAGGTCGGGCAGGGCGACGGGCGCCTGTGCGGCGGACGCGGCCGCCTGCAATCGGCGGCGCAGGGAGGACATGGTGACGTCCAGGGTCTTGGTCGGCCCGAACCAGTTCTCGTCCCACACCTCCGCCATGAGCGATTCGCGGGAGACGGCCTCCCCCGGGTGCCGGACGAGGACGGCGAGGAGTTCGAACTCCTTGGGGCGCAGTTCGACCTCTCGGTCACCGAGTCGGCAGCGGCGCGCGGCGATGTCCACGGTCAGATCCCCGATGCGGACGGGTTCGCCCGGTCCCGCCGGGGCGGGCGGGCGGCGGCGGAGGTGGGCGCGGAGGCGGGCGAGCAGTACGGTCAGGCTGAAGGGTTTGACCAGATAGTCGTCGGCGCCCGCGTCCAGGCCCACGATGACGTCGATCTCCTCGCTGCGGGCGGTCAGGATGAGGATGAGGACATCGGGGTGCTCGTCGCGTAGTTGCCGGGCGACGTCGATGCCGTCCATGTCGGGGAGGCCGAGGTCGAGCAGGACGACGTCTGTGGGGAGCCGGGCGGTCTCGGCCAGGCCGGAGCCGCCGGTCCGGGTCCAGGTCACCGCGTAGCCGTGGGAGCGCAGACCTGCCTCCACATGCCGCCCGATGACCTCGTCGTCCTCGATGACCAGTACGGATACCGTGTCCTTGGCCCCTGTCGTCCGCATGCTCCGAAGCGTAAGGCGGGTGGCTGTCCGGGGGCGCGCGGGCGGTCCGCTGTCAGAGTTCACGCAGCTCTTCCACGGCCGGCCGGGTGGATCTGCGGACGCCGCTCAGGGCCGCGCCGACGATGGCCGCGAGGGCCGCCGCCAGGGTCAGGGCCAGATACGGCCAGGGCACGGCCACGGCTTCCGGTGGTGGATCGAAGACACCGGTGAGCACCTTGACGAGCATCTGGGTCAGGGCCCAGCCGATGAGTGCGCCTCCGGTCAGCCCGGCCGCGGTCAGCGTGGCGGCCTCGCTGAACACGAGTCCTTTGAGCTGCCGTCGGGTGGCGCCGAGGACGGTGGCGATGGCGAAGGTGCGGCGGCGTTCGGCGAGGCCGAGGGCCAGGACGATGCCGCCCGCGCCGGCTGCCAGCAGGACCGCGAAGGCGAGTTCGATCCGGGTGAGCCCGGACAGGTCCACGGAGGTGAGGCTGGATCCGACCTGGGACCGGGTCTGGGTGATGTCGGTGACCTTCGCGGTGGTGCCGAGCTGGTGGCGCAGCCGCGCGGCGACGGCCTTCTGGTTGCCGCCTCCGGTGTCGACCAGGAAGGTGCCGACCGCGTCGCTGCCGGTGGTCTTGGCGATGTAGCCGGCGTTGGCGACGAAGAAGCTGTCGCGTGGTGCGGTGGGGAATTCCCTGACGATGCCCGCGTAGTGGAACGGCACGGTGTGGAACGTCTTGGTGCGGGCGTCCTGGAGCCGCAGCTTGAGCGTGTCGCCGGGGGCCAGCTGGAAGTCCTTGACGGTCTCCTCGCTGACCAGGAGGGAGTCCGGCCGGGCGGCCAGTTTGGACATCAGGCTCTTGGCGCTGCCACCGGCGAAGTAGGCGTTCTGCAAGGAGGTGGCGGAGGCGACGGTGGAGGGCCGGACCCCGTACAGGTCCTGGAGATCCGCTCCGACGTAGGCGAACCGGTGCTGAAGCGGTTCCACGTGGCGCACCCCCGGGATCGCCGCCAGAGGGTTGGCAGCGCTGGGTCCGACACGGGAGCCGGGTGACTGGGTCACCGTCACATCGGCGCCGTTGGTGAGCCGGGCGTCGACCTCGGCCTGCTGCCGGTAGGTGGAGTTGAAGGACGCGGTGGACACAGCGAAGGAGAGGGCCAGCGCGAGCAGCACGATGGCCCGGGCCAGCGGGCGGCGCTGCCGGGACAGGCTGGCGGCGGTCGTTCCGGCCATGGTGCCGGTCAGCGGCCGGACCAGCCAGGCGAGGGGGCGGCGTCCGTGGGTCAGAGCGAGGGTCACCAGCCGCCACAGCAGCAGGGCGGAACCGAGCCAAAGGAGGGCCGGTCCCAGGAAGGCCCAGTAGGACACGGAGATGGTGGGGACGCCTTCCGGGGCCAGGACCAGGGAGTAGTTGTTGGAGCTGGAGGCGCGGAAGACGAAGTAGGAGACGGCCAGCAGGATGAGGTCGGGGTAGAACTTCATCCAGCGCGGGGCGCCCGCCCGGCCCACCACCCGTCGGGCCTCGGCCACGGTGCCCTGCCGCAGATCGCGCACAGCGGGCACCAGGACGGCCGCCGCAGCGATGACCAGTCCCAGCAGCAGGGCGAGGGCGAACCAGCCGGCCGCTGATGTGGCGGTGGAGCCGAAGGACACCGTACCGAAGGCGGCCCGGCCCACACCCGCGGCGATGCCGAGGCCCAGCAGACCACCCGCCACACCGACGCCGGCCGCCTCGGTCGCCGCCAGGCCGACGACCTGGCGGACGCCGAGTCCGCGGGTGCGCAGGAGGGCCTGTTCGCGCCGTCGCCGGTCGGCTCCGGCGCCGGCCACCGCCGCCGTCAGCAGGGCGGCCAGCACCGCCCCGGGCACGCCGAGGAAGAGGAAGAGGATCTGGGCGTAGAGGGCGTCCTGGCGTGCGCTGTCGAGCGCGGCGCCGAGATTGTCGCCTACCAGCCCGCCACCGGCGGTGCGCGCCTCGGCGTTGTGTGCGGCACCGGTCACCGCAGTGTACGCGGCGGCGGGGTCGGCGGGCAGCCGGGCGTCCCGGGCGACATGGATCTGTGTGGTGACCGCGGCCGGGTCGGCGGCCTTGATGGGCGCCGTGGTCCTGGTGAACTGTGCGGCGGGCAGCAGGATGACATTGTCGGGGGGCGCGGTGGGCTGGGTCTGCGGTGGGGCGCCGACCTTCTGGAAGAGGGAATCGGCCTGGGGCAGGTCGACCACCCCGGCCACCTTCACACGAGCCGGTCCGCCTCCCGGGCGGCCGATGGTGACGGTGTCCCCGGGGGCGACATGCAGATTGGCCGCGGTCTGCTGGGCGATGAGCACCCCGGAGGCGCTGCCCGTGAGCTGCCGTATCTCGCCGGGGAAGGCAGAGCGATAGCCGGGTGGCAGGCCGAGCACGACCCCCGGGCCGGTGCTCTGAGTGGACCCGCCGGTCCTGGCGTGGAAGCCGGTGCTGTGCGCGAATCCGACGGGGAGCGCGGTGCGCGTCCCGGGCGCGGACCGTACGGTGTGCAGCACCGAGGCCGGTTGGGCGCCCGGCTGGACCTGGACCTGCCAGTCGACCGCGACCGAACGCACCGCGCGGTCGGTCATGGTGGATTTGGAGGCGGTCAGAAAGGAGCCGAGCGCGGCGACCAGCGCCACGGCGAGCGAGATGCCGAGTGCGGCGGCGAGGAGCCGGCCACTGCGGCGCCGGACGAGCCCGGACAGCCAGGTGATGATCACGACGTCTCTCCTCGAGTCGCGTTCGGCCGCGCCCGTGGTGCGGTGCGCGGTCCGGAGGCGGCGGGGGCGGGGACCGTGGTGGCCAGCCGCCCCTCGTGCATGGGCCAGCGCTCGGTGAGGCGTTCGCCGACGGTGGGATCGTGGGTGGTCACCACGAGCGCGGCGCCCAGTTCGGCCGCCGTGTCCAGCAGGACGTCCACCACGTGGCGGCCGGTGGCGCGGTCGAGCTGTCCGGTGGGTTCGTCGGCGAGGACCACTCTCGGTCGCAGCGCGAGCACCCTGGCCACCGCCACCCGCTGCGCCTGCCCGCCGGAGAGTTCCTCGGGCAGCTTGTCGGCGAGGTCCGCGACGCCGACGGCGTCGAGGGCGGACAGCGCGCGGCGGCGGGCCTCGGACTCCGAGGTGCCCGACAGGGCCAGCGGCAGTGCGGCGTTCTCCACCACGTCGAGGGCCGGGATCAGGCTCGGGGACTGGAAGACCACGCCGATGTCCCGGGCCGTGGCGGGACGGCCGAGGGCCGGCCAGGCGATCTCCCCGCTGGTGGGCCGTTCCAGTCCGGCCATCAGGTGCAGCAGCGTGGACTTGCCGGATCCGGAGGGGCCCATGATGGCGATGCGGTCACCGGCCCGCACCTGGCAGGTGGCGCCGTGCACCGCCACGACGGCGCGCTCGCCCTGGCCGTAGGTGCGGGCGGCGTCGCGGCAGTCGATCAGGGTATCGATGAGGGTGGTGTCGGCGCCGGAGGGGGCGTTCACGGCTGGATCCTTCCGTCGCGCAGGACGAGCACCCGGTCGGCGAAGCCGACGACCTCGGTGTTGTGAGTGACGACCAGAACGCCGCGACCGGCCTCGGCCCGGCTCTTGAGCAGGTCGAGCACGCGCTGTTCGGTCCGTCCGTCCAGTTCGCCGGTGGGCTCGTCGGCCAGGAGCACATCGGGGTCGTTGGCCAGGGCGACGGCCAGCCCCGCGCGGGCCAGTTCACCGCCGGCCAGCTCATGCGGCAGGGCGTGGGCCCGGCCGCGCAGCCCCACCCCGTCGAGCAGGGCGGCGATACCGGACGCACCGCCACGGCGCCGTCCGGCGGCCGCCCGGGCGAGGCGGACGTTCTCCCGTACGTCCAAATGGGCGATGAGGTTGCCGGACTGAAGCAGGACACCGATGCGGCGGGCGCGCAGCCTGGCCCGCTGGGCCTCGGGGCGATGGCTGATCCGCTCCCCGCCGACGTGCACATAACCTCCCGCCGGTTCATCCAGCCCGGCCAGGCACGCCAGCAGGGTGGACTTGCCCGAACCGGAAGGGCCGACGACGGCGACGGTCTCGCCGCGCTGGACCTGGAGGGACACCCCGCGCAGCGCGAGGGTCTCCTCCTCTCCGGTGCGGAAGAACCGGTAGAGCTCCCTGGCGTCGAGGGCGGTCGCCCCGTCGGCCCGTGGGGCTGCCGTGGAGGTGGTGGCCATCACTGCCACCGGAGCGAATCGCTGACGATGCGCCAGGGGTCGACGTTGTCGGCGCCGGTCGGACCGGTCAGGGTCAGGGTCACCTGATGGCCGTTGTGGAAGAACACATACCGCTCCACCGAGTCACGCACGCTCTTGCCGGTCACCTGATTGGGGGCCGAGTCCGTCCGGTAGGTGATCCGGACGGCCGACCCGGCCGTCCGGTGGACGGTCGTGACACCGCCCAGAGCGAAGTGCGTGGCCTGCTTGCGGAGGGCGGGGACCATGCCCTCCTTCACCGACTGGACAGTGGGCGCGGACCCGGCGGAGCTCTGCGAGATCTCGACCTTGTTGAGCTTGTCGCTGAAGGTGATGGTGCCGTGGGTGGAGGAGCGGGACCAGCCCTCCGGCACCTTGACCGTGAACCCGCCGGCGGGCGGCCGGTAGGCGACGTACACCTGGTTGTCGGGGATGTCGCCCGGCGGATTGGACTCGGTGGGAGCCGGGCCGGTCCGCTGGGTGGACGACGAGCCGGAAGGGGCCTTGGAACCGCTGTGTGAGCCGCCGCCGGAGCCGGAGCAGCCGGCGACCACCGCGGTGGTCAGAGCGACGGCGGCGGGAACGGCGAGGATGGCTCGCTTGTCCATGGTGTCCTCCACATAGGCGAACCGCTGGTGTCTCCGACGCTAGGGAGGAGGCGGTAAACGCTCGCCACGACGACGGTTAGACGACGGCAAAACCGGCCGGAGCCGCCCCCGCCTCGGCCTCACCGGGCGCGCCCGCGCTCATGATGGGCGTATGAGACAGCGCGTGATGCGGGTGGCCGTGATGGCGGTGCTGGTGGCACTCGTTCTGATCGCCACCCCGCTGGCGCTCGGGATCCAGACGTCCTTCTTCGCGGACGAGCGCGATGAGCTGGAGCGCGTGGCCCTGGCGGCCGCCGTCCATGTGCCACCGCAGTTCGTGGCGGGCGACCATGTGGAACTGCCCGCCCATGAGCGGGGAACCGACATCGGGGTGTACGACCTCTCCGGGCGGCTGCGCGACGGCAGCGGTCCCAGGAAGGCGGACGCGATCACCCGCCTGGCCCAGGGCGGGGCGGTGGCCCGGGGGCGCGGCGATCACCAGATTGTGGTGGCCGTGCCCGTCCCCTCCGGGGAACAGGTGATCGGCGTGGTCCGCGCCTCGACCGGGACACCGCAGGTCTGGCATCGCGTCATCCTGGCCTGGCTCGGCCTGGTCGGCACCGCCCTGGTGGCGCTGGCCACGGCCATCGTGGTGGCACGCCGGCAGGCGCGCACGCTCACCGCACCGTTGGAGGCGCTGTCGGCTAAGGCGGGAGCGGTGGCGGACGGGGATCTGACCGCGCGCGCCGAAGGCAGCGCAATCGCCGAGATCGACCAGGTGGCGCGCACCCAGAACACCATGGTCGAGCAGCTGGCCCGATGGCTCGAGCACGAGCGCCACTTCACCTCCAACGCCTCCCATCAGCTGCGCACCCCGCTCGCCGGTCTGCATCTGGGCCTGGAGGCGGCCGCCGCCGGCCCCGACGCGGATCTGCGAGCGGCGGTGACGGAGGCCCTGGAGCAGGTCCGGCATCTTCAGCGGACCGTGGACGAGGTGCTCCGGCTGGCCAGGGCCACGCCACGCCCCGGCGTTCCCGCGACCGCCCGGCCCGCCGCCGAGGTGGTCGAGGGGGTGGAGCGCCGCTGGTACGGCACCTTCGCCGCCGAGGGCCGTCGTCTGGACTTCGGCGTCGAGCCCGGCGGCGGGGGCCTGCGGATCCCCGACCGCACCGCCGAACAGATCCTGGACGTCCTGCTGGACAACGCCCTGCGCCACGGCCGCGGCACGGTCGAGGTCACGGTGCGCGAGATGGGCGGCGCGGCCGCCGTGGACGTGTCCGACGAGGGTTCGCTGGCGCTCGACCGGCGGGCCGTCTTCGAGCGGGGGGCGACGACATCGCGGGCCGGCAGTGGCATCGGTCTGACACTGGCCCGGGAAATGGCCGAGGCGGCCGGAGGGCGGATCACCCTCGCCCGGACGGCGCCCACCACCTTCACCTTGCTGCTGCCGGTCGCGGAGCCACCGCCGCCACCGGGGTGAGCGGTCACAGGGGTGAGGCGGGCGGCCGAAGACGACCGCCCGCCTCGGGTGAGGTCCGGGGCTTCTTCCTACTCGTTGCCCTCGGACTCGTGGTTGGCCTGGGAGCCGGAGTCGTTGTGACCGCCGGAGCCGTCCTCCTGGCCACCCTGCTCGTTCTCGCCCTTCTTCTCGCTTTCGCCCTTCTTCTCCTGCTCGCCCTTCTTCTCGTGCTCGCCGCCGCTCTTCGAGGTCGAGGGGCCCGGAGGGGTGGGCTGCTGCGCCGTGGCGGACACCGAGGACGAGGGGTGGGACGGCTGCGCGGCCGCCATGGCGGTACCGCCACCGACGACGGTCGTGACGATGGCCGCGGCGGACGCGGCGAGTACGGCTGCCTTCTTGCGCGTGTTCATATTCAACCTTCGCTTTCGATACCGGACGGACCTTCCATCCGGCATGCGCTCATCCTGCGCCGGGGCAGCTGAGAGGAGCCTGAGGCGAGGTGACGGAGGTCATGGAACCCTCCGGGGGCCTCTCAGCGGGCTCTCAGCTTGCTTCCCCCGCAGCCCCTTAGGCTGAAAAAGAACATTCGGGGCACAAGGGGAGAGAAAGGCGCACCATGCGCGTCCTCGTCGTCGAAGACCATCCCACGCTGGGGCGTGCCCTGGTCCACGGACTCACCACCGAGGGATTCGCCGTGGACCTCGCCGCCGACGGGGAGGAGGGGCTGCGCAAAGCGGGCGAGACCTCCTATGACGCCATCGTGCTGGACATCATGCTGCCGCGGCTCAACGGCTACGACGTGTGCCGACGGCTCCGGACCGCGGAGGACTGGACCCCCGTACTGATGCTCACCGCCAAGGACGGCGAGTACGACGAGGCCGACGGGCTGGACATCGGCGCGGACGACTACCTCACCAAACCCTTCTCCTACGTCGTCCTGACCGCCCGGCTGCACGCCCTGATCCGGCGCGGCCACATCCCCAGACCCCCGGTCCTGCGCGTCGGCGACCTCCTCCTGGACCCGGGGGGCCGCACCTGCGTGCGCGCCGGATCTCCCATCGAGCTGACCACCCGGGAGTTCTCGCTGCTCGAATATCTGGTGCGCCACGAGGGCCAGGTGGTCAGCAAACAGGAGATCCTCACCCATGTCTGGGCCGAGCACTTCGATCTGGACCCCAATGTCGTCGAGGTCTACATCGGCTATCTGCGACGCAAGATCGACACCCCCTTCGGGGCGCGGTCCATCGAAACCGTCCGCGGGGCGGGGTACCGCCTCGCGTCGAGCGACAGGTGACCCATGGGAACCCCCGCCGTGCCCCTGGCCTCTCGCAGGGCCTCGTCGCGGACGCGCCCCCGGCTCCCCCGCTGGCGCGGGTTGGGCCTGCGGATACGGCTGACACTCGCCGCCACGCTCGTCAGCGCGCTCGGTCTGTGCCTGGCGGGCGCGCTGCTGGTGGTCAGCCAGCGCGCCTCGCTGATCCGCAGCCTGGACGACAGCGCCCGGCAGCGCGCGCTGATCATCGCAGCCGCCCTGGACAAGGGCCGGGCGGTGCGGCCGCTGCCCGCCTCCGGCACCGGTGACGACGTGACCCAGATCGTCGACCACCGGGGCCGGGTGATCGCGGCATCCGGGAACGTCGCGGGAGAACCCGCGCTGTTCCGGACGCTGAAACCGGTCCCCGGGGGCGAACCGTCGGTGCGGACCGCCCACGGAGTGCCGCTGGGCGACCAGGGGACCTACCGTGTCGCGGTCGTGTCGGCCGGCTCGGCGCACGCCCCCGAGACCGTGTACGTGGGGCTCGCCACCGCCCAGGCCGACCACAGCGTGGATGAGCTCGTCGCCGAGCTGGCCGTGGGCCTTCCGGTACTGACGGCCCTCCTCGCCGCCGCCGGATGGCTTATCACCGGGCGGGCGCTGGTCCCGGTGGAGCGGCTACGTCGCCAGGCGGCCGAGATCACCGCCACCGACCTGCACCGCCGGCTGGATCTGCCGTCGGCCGCCGACGAGGTGAGGCGGCTTGGGGCCACTCTCAACGATCTGCTGGCCCGGCTCGACGAGGCCACTGCCCACCAGCGGCAGTTCGTGGCCGACGCCGCGCATGAACTGCGCAGCCCGGTGGCCGCCGTACGGGCCGAACTCGAGACCGCCGCCCGCCACCCCCACACCGACTTCTTCACCCGGCTGCCCGATCTGCTGGAGGAGACGGTCCGGCTCGGCCGGCTCATCGACGACCTCGTACGGCTGGCCCGTCTGGACGCCACTCCGACCACCGCGCTCACGGCCGATGTCGACCTGGACGACCTGGTGCGGGCCGAGGTGCGGCGACTGCACGTCCGCCCCGGTGTGGCCGTCGTCCGCGGCCGCATCCACCCCGCCCGTGTCCGCGGGGACGCCGACGCCCTGTCCCGGGCCGTGCGCAATCTGCTCGACAACGCCGTCCGGCATGCCCGCCACCGGGTGGAGGTCACCCTGGACACCGCGCGTGGCGAGGCGGTGTTGAGTGTCCAGGACGACGGCGCCGGTATCGCGCCCGTCGACCGGGAGCGGGTCTTCGAACGGTTCACCCGGCTGGACGACGCCCGCAGCCGCGACGCCGGCGGCTCCGGGCTGGGGCTGGCCATCGTGCGGGACGTGTCCACTCATCATGGCGGCCGGGTGGCGGTGGAGGGCGACGGCCCGGGGACCCGGCTGGTCCTGCGTCTACCACTGCCGACATAACCCCATCGGCACGTTTTACCGTCGTCTGACCTCCGTCGCGCCGGGTGTTAACCGCCCCCTTCCTAGCGTGGAAGACATCAAGGGTTCACCCGCGGACGGGGGTGTCATGAGCAAGCACACCATCGTCGATGTCAAGGGCCCCGAAGGTGAGGGGCAGTCCCTGACGGCGCGGCCCGCCACCGACCGGCCGCCCCCACTCGGAATCCTCGCGAGGTACTTCGAGCGCCCCTGTGACCCTGCCCCGTCCCAGAGCGCCGTGACCGGCGAAGGCTGGCACCTCGGGCACACGGCGCTCAACCGCTGGGCGAAGCAGCTCGCGCACCGGACACCCCCGGCCGGCCCCCGTCACGACGCCGGGACAGCCGCCGACCGCGCCTACCGCTGTCCGGCTCACCTTTGGGGAGGCTTCTCATGACAACGCTCCTCCGGCCCGCTCCGCTGACGGCTCCCCGTGTCAGCGGCGATCTGCCCGGCCCCCGCTCCACCGCCCTGCTGGCCCATCAGGAGCGGTGGGAGTCCAGCGCGCGGACCTACCCGCGCCATCTGCCCATCGCCCTGGCCGAGGGCTCGGGCAGCTTCGTCCGGGACGTCGACGGCAATGTCTTCATCGACTTCCTCGCCGGTGCCGGAGTGCTGTCGCTCGGCCACAACCATCCGGAGCTGGTGCGGGCCGTCTCGCAGCAGCTCGACTCCCTCACCCACGGCCTGGACTTCCCCACCCCCGCCAAGGACACCTTCACCCAGGCCCAGCTGTCCATGCTGCCGCCGGAGTTGCGCAGGCGCACCCGGCTGCACTTCTGCGGGCCGACGGGGGCCAACGCCGTCGAGGCCGCCATCAAGCTCTGCAAGATCGCGACCGGTCGGGGTGACATCATCTCCTTCCGGGGCGCCTTCCACGGCAGCACCCACGCCACGATGGCGCTCAGCGGACTGGTGTCCCAGAAGACGCCCGTGCGCAACGGCATGCCCGGGGTGCACTTCTTCCCGTACACCGCCGACGGCCCGGCCCCGGACGGCCCCGACGTCAACGGCGCCGACCTCCTGGAACAGGCGTTGCGAGACAGCAACGGCGGCATTCCGCTCCCTGCCGCGGTGATCATGGAGATGGTGCAGGGCGAGGGCGGAAACATCGTCGCCCGCACCGACTTCGTCCGCACAGTGCGCGAGGTGACCCGTTCGCTGGGCATTCCCCTGATCGTCGACGAGGTACAGACCGGCTGCGGACGCACCGGCACCTGGTTCGCCTTCGAACAGTACGGCATCGAACCGGATGTCATCGTGGCGT
Source organism: Streptomyces javensis (assembly GCF_039525925.1). NCBI lineage: Bacteria > Bacillati > Actinomycetota > Actinomycetes > Kitasatosporales > Streptomycetaceae > Streptomyces > Streptomyces javensis. The sequence continues at coordinate 102,599 of NZ_BAAAIF010000031.1, forward strand.
CCAAGGCGCTGAGCGGCATCGGTCTTCCGGTCGCCCTCATCCTGTACGACACCGCGCTGGACACCTGGGCGCCCGGTGCGCACATCGGGACCTTCCGCGGCAATCAACTGGCCTTCGCCGCCGGTGCGGAGACGGTCCGCATCATCCGGCGGGACGACATCCTCGGGAACGTCCGCCGACAGGGTGACCGGATCGCGGACCGGCTGACCGGGCTGACCCGCAATCCGTGGGTCAGCCAGGTGCGCGGCCGCGGGCTGATGTGGGGGATCGAACTGGCGGACCGCAGCGACGGCCGCCCCGCCACCGAGGTCGCGGCCGCGGTCCAGCACCACGCGCTGCGCCACGGCCTCATCGTGGAACGCGGCGGACGCGACGACGCCGTGGTGCGTCTCCTGCCCCCGCTGAACGTCACCGCCGAGGTCGTGGACATGGCCTGCTCGATCCTGGTGGACGCCGTGTCCACCAGTGCCAATCGTTTCCGGGTTCACTGATCGGAGGCATCGGATGGCTCTCATCGTCCAGAAGTACGGAGGCTCCTCGATACCCACCACCGAACGGATCAGGCGGGTCGCCGAACGGGTGGTCAGGGCCCATGACGAGGGCCATGGCATGGTCGTGGTGGTGTCTGCCATGGGTGACGCCACGAATGAACTACTCGCGCTAGCCCGAAATGTGGACACCGCACCCTCTCCGCGGGAGCTGGACACCTTGCTGAGCGTCGGCGAGCAGGTCTCCAGCGCACTGACCGCGATGGCGATCCACGCGCTCGGCGCCCCGGCGTGCTCCTGCTCGGGCCGCCGGGCCGGGGTGGTCACGACTCCGGCCCATGGCGGGGCCCGGATCGTGGACGTGCGGCCTCACCTGGTCCGGGAGGCGCTGGACCGCGGCACGATCCCGGTGGTCACCGGATTCCAGGGGGTTTGCGGGGAAAACGACGAGGTCACCACCCTGGGCCGCGGCGGATCCGACACCACGGCGGTCGCCCTGGCGGCGGCCCTCAAGGCCGACATCTGCGAGATCTGCACCGATGTGGACGGGGTGCTGACCGCGGATCCCACGATCGTGCCGGAGGCGAGGCCGATCGGCCACCTCACCCATGAGGCCATGCGGGAGCTGGCCGCGGGGGGAGCGCGGGTGCTGGCGCTGTCCGGCGCCGAGTACGCCGAACGTTACGCGGTGCCCCTCCGAGTGCGGTCGTCCTACGACGAACGTCCGGGTACCGCCGTCTCGGACGAGCCCGAGCGGCCCCCGTCGTACGGATCCCCCGCCCGGGTGGTCGGCCTGGCCCATGACGCGTCCCGCACGAAGATCACCCTGTCCGGCGTGGTGGGCCGCACGGGGGTGATGGCGAGCGTGATGCACGCCCTGGCCGACGAGGGGAGCGGGATCGGCACGGCTGAATTCCCTGCCGTCCCGGCCGACGACGGGAGGTACGGCGTGCTCACGCTGGTCCTGCCCACGGCCGACGCCCCCGGCGCGCTGGCCGCCCTCCGGACCTGCCACCGAGGCATCGACTACGACGCCCTGACCCGCGAGGACAACGTCGGGACCGTGTCGCTCGTCGGGACCGGACTCCGGTCGCACGCCGGGATCTTCCTCCAGCTGAAAGAGACGCTGAACGGGATGGGCGTGCCGTTCGAGCCGGTGTCGGTGTCGGACACCCGCATTTCAGTACTCTGCCGTGCCTCTCTGCTGCCGGACGCCGTACGCGCCCTGCACAAGGCATTCGTGGAGATCCCAGCCGACAGCCCCGGCTCGCCGGTACGCGAAGGCGGGCTGCTCTCCATTGTGAGGCAGCGGATCGGCAGGACGACCGGCTTCCCCGGGCCGTACGGCGCTTCGCCATCGCGCTGAAGCCCGTCCCGCCCCTCGGACCGACCAGGTGCGCGAAGACCGTGGCCGTGTGCGCGTGAGGAGAGCGCGATGTTGGGAAGTGACCGGAGCGAGGCGATGAGGGAAGGGCCGTCGTGCCCGTGGGTGCCGAGGTCGCAGAGTCGGCCGGATGGTCTGCTCGCCTGTGCGGGCTGGGACGGTACGGTTCGGTGGCGGGACGGCGAACGGCTTGAGCGGCTGTTCGAGGAGCGCTGCGACCGGATGCGTGCGCGGGGAGACGGAGACCGGCTCGCGGTGGACGCTGCCGACGTCACCCTCACCTACCCGCAACTGGACGAAAGGGCCAACCGGCTTGCCCGTTTCCTGATCGCCGAGGGAGTACGGCCCGGCGACCGGATCGGGCTGCTGCTCGACGAGGCGGTGGACTCCTACGTCGGGATGCTGGCCGTGCTCAAAGCACACGCCGCGTACGTACCGCTGGATGCCGGATTCCCCTCGGACCGTTTGAGCTACATCGTGTCCGACGCCTCCGTACGCATGGTCCTGTCACTGTCCCGGCTCTCCGAGCGGGCACAACGACTCGCGGACCGTGCTGAGTTGTTGTATCTGGACCGGGTGCGGTCCAGAGTCGCGGAGGAGTCTCCCGATCGCCCCGTTGTCGGGGAGCCGGCCGACGACCTGTGTTATGTCATCTACACCTCGGGATCAACGGGCCGCCCGAAAGGGGTGGCCATCGGGCATCCCGCTGTGTGCAACTTCGTCCGAGTGGCCTCGGAGGTCTACGGCATCACCCGCGACGATCGGGTCTACCAGGGGATGACCATCGCGTTCGACTTCTCCGTCGAGGAGATATGGGTGCCCTGGATGCTCGGCGCCACGGTGGTACCCAGGCCCGAAGGGCCGAGCCTGCTCGGTGCCGAGCTGGACGCGTTCCTGAAGGAGCGGCGGGCCTCGGCCCTGTGTTGCGTTCCCACCTTGCTGGCCACCCTGGACGAGAACACGTCCGAACTGCGGTTCCTGCTGGTATCCGGGGAACCGTGTCCGCCCGATCTCGTCACCCGCTGGCACCGGCCCGGCCGCCGGTTCCTCAACGTCTACGGCCCGACCGAAGCGACCGTCACGGCGACCTGGAGCCCACTGGCCCCTGACCGCCCGGTGACGATCGGTGTCCCGCTGCCCACGTACTCGGTCGCCGTCCTCGATCCGGAACGGGATACCGCCCTGCCACCGGACACGATGGGAGAGATCGCGATCGGCGGGATCGGGCTCGCCGACGGCTACCTCAACCGGCCCGAGGCGACCGAAGGTGCCTTCATTCCGGACTTTCTCGGCATCCCCGGGAACCCGTCCGGCAAGATCTACCGGACCGGGGACCTGGGCAAAATCAACTCCCACGGTGAGATCGAGCACCACGGCCGCATCGACACCCAGGTCAAGATCCGCGGCTACCGCGTGGAACTGGCCGAGATCGAGTCGGTGCTGCTGCGCATCCCCGGAATCGCCCAAGCGGTGGTCAGCGACCGCGAGACCACCCCGGGAACCGTGGAACTGTGCGCCTACTACACCACCTGCGCGGGCATGACCGTGGATCCCGAGCGGGCCGTGGCACACCTGCGGGAACGGCTGCCCGGCTACATGGTCCCCACCTATCTCGAACACCTCACGTCGATTCCGACGCTGCCCAGCGGGAAGGCCGACCGCAGGCACCTGCCACCACCAGCTGGGCCGCGCCGGCCCACACAGGGCGATGGCACGGCTCCACGCACCAGTACAGAACGGATGCTGGCCGAACTGCTGGCCGCGGCCCTCCAGGTCGAACGGGTCGCCGTGGACAGCCACTTCTTCGACGACCTCGGCGCCAATTCCCTGCTCATGGCCCGGTTCAACGCGGCCGTGCGCGCACGTCCGGACCTGCCCGATGTATCGATGAGGGACGTCTACCTCCATCCCACGGTGCGCCGGCTCGCCGCAGCCCTGACCAAGGCGCCGCCCTCTCGCATCCCCGACCGCGCGCCGCGGCAGCCGACCGCTCCGGTGGTGGGCAGGCTCCGGTACGCCCTGTGCGCGGCCCTCCAGTTCCTGGCGTTCCTCGCCTACGTCTGTCTCGCTTCGGTGGCGTTGGACGCCGGCACGTCCTGGATGGCTCGGGGGCAGGGATGGCTGGGTGTCTACGAACGCGCGGTTGGGCTCGGCGCCGTGGCGCTGATCGGTGCGAGCCTGATCCCAATCGCCGTCAAATGGGTACTCATCGGGCGATGGAGACCGCGGCGCATCCGGCTGTGGAGCGTGACCTATGTCCGCTTCTGGTGTGTCAGAACCCTCATCGTCGCCAATCCTCTGGCCCGGCTGACGGTCGGAACACCGCTCTACACCTTGTACCTACGGGCGCTTGGCGCCAAGATCGGACCACGCACCCTGATCTTCACCCGGTGGCTACCGGTCTGTACCGATCTGCTGACCATCGGGGCGGACACCGTGATCCGCAAAGAGACCTATCTCAACGGTTACCGAGCACTCGACGGTTCCATCGAGACCGGCCCGGTCACCATCGGTGCGGGCGCATTCGTCGGCGAACACAGCACTCTCGACATCGGCGTACACCTCGGCGACGCCGCTCAGCTCGGTCATGCCTCCGCGCTGCACGAAGGCCAGTCCATACCCGCCGGGCAGCGGTGGCACGGCTCGCCGGCCCAGCTCGCACCGACAGGGAGTGAGTATCTCGCCGTTCCGCCAGCCCGCTGCGGCCGCCTGCGGCGAGTGTGCTACTCCCTCGTCATGCTGCTGACGCTGACAGCCAGCGCAGGAGTGGCCGAGGTGGCCGTCGCCGCGCTGCTGGAGTCGCGGCCCGCCCTGGTCCACACCGTCACCGGAGCAGCCGGCCCCGGCAGTTGGACGTACTACGCCGACGGCCTGGAGATCGCGGCGGCCACGGTGTTCGGCCTCACCCTCGTGGGGACGATCCTCGTGCCGGCCCTGTCGCGTGTACTGTCCCGTCCTCTGAGACCGAACACCGTGTACCCGCTGTACGGAGTGCGATTCACACTCCAGCGCGCCGTCGCCCGGCTGGCCAATACCCGCTTCACCATGGCCCTGTTCGGCGACAGCTCGGCGATCGTGCACTACCTCAAAGCCCTCGGATGCTCTCTGGCGCCGATCGAGCAGACCGGATCCAACTTCGGCACGATGCTCACACACGAGGTGCCCGCCCTCAGCCGCGTGGGCACCGGGACTATGGTCTCCGACGGACTGTCCATGGCGAACGCGGAGTACTCCAGCACCTCGTTCCGCACCGCCCAGGCCGCCATCGGAAGTCACAACTACCTGGGCAACAACATCGTCTATCCGGCCGGCGGCAGGACCGGCGACAACTGCCTGCTGGCCACCAAGGCCATGATCCCCGTCAGCGGCCCGGTGAGGGAGAACACCGGACTGCTCGGCTCACCCCCCATCGAGATCCCCCGGTCGGTCGAACGCGACCACCGCTTCGACCACCTCACCACCGGATCCGGACTCCGGCGCCGACTCACGGCCAAGAACCACCACAACGCATGGACCATGGTCCTGTTCCTGGCCGTGCGGTGCCTGTACGTCTACGGCCTCCTCCTGATCGCGATGTTCCCCCTGGCCGGCAACGGCGGGCTGTACTGGCTGGAGACGCTCGGCACCGCCCTCCTCGAACTCGCCTTCACCGTCGGCTACTTCGTCCTGGTCGAACGGGCCGTGCTGGGCTTCCGTACCCTGCGGCCACGGTTCTGCTCCCTCTACGAGCGGCCCTTCTGGCGGCACGAGCGCTACTGGAAGGTACCGTCCATCCTCTACCTCGCCCTCTTCAACGGCACCCCCTTCAAACCCGCCATCTGGCGGCTGCTCGGCGTCCGCATGGGCCACCGGGTCTTCGACGACGGCTGCCGGATCCTGGAACGGACCCTCACCCAGGTCGGCGATGACTGCGCCCTCAACGCCGGCAGCATCTTGCAGGCGCACTCCCTCGAAGAGGGCGTCTTCAAATCCGACCGCATCGCCATCGGCAACGGTTGCACGATCGGCACCAGCGCCTTCGTGCACTACGGCGTCGTCATCGACGACCACGCCCGCATCGACGCCGACTCCTTCCTCATGAAGGGCGAACACGTACCGGCACACACCCAATGGCACGGCAATCCGGCAGCGGAACTGATCCCCGATGCCGCCTGCCGCGGGAAGCCGTAGTCGAGCGACCCCTCTGGCATTTGAGTTCGTTCCCCATTCCTGGGCTGCCGACCGGCTTTTCAGGCGCCGACGGTTTCCAGCAGGAGGTGGAGGTCGTGGGCGGCTTCGGCGGTGGACAGGGTCACGGTGGCGAGGACTGTGGCTGTCGCGGCGGCGAGGAGGGGGTGGCGTCCGAAGGGGGGAGCGAGGAGGGCGGCGACGCGGCGGGGCACGGGGCCGGCGGCGGCGAGTGGGGTGCGGCGGCCGAGGATGGCCAGCGCGGCGCCCGGAGTGCGGCCGGGGGTGTGGTGGGCGGCGAGGGCGGCTTTGCCGACGGTGCGGGCGACCCGCTTGCGGTCGCCGGTGGCGGCGGCCGCGTTCTCGTCGGCCCACCGTTCGATGGTGTAGGTCACGGCCGTGGCGAGGGGGCGGAGCAGGGGGTTGGCGGCGGCGCCGAGCTGGGTCAGGGCGACGAAGGCGTAGTGGTGGGCCGTCAGGTGGGCGCGTTCGTGGGCGAGGAGGATGTGGCGCTCGGTTTCGTCCAGGGTGTGCAGCATGCCGGTGGAGACGACGATGCGGCCGGGCAGGCCGGGGATCGCGAAGGCGTTGGGGGCCTCGTCATCGATCACGACCAGGCCGTCTTCGGCGGGCATGCAGGCCGCTTCCAGGGCGGCGGCGGTCAGGGTGCGGGCGCGCCGCCAGAGCATGCGGGCGGCCATGAGGACGGCGGCGCCGAGCAGGAGCCCGGCGATCAGGGCGACGGACAGTTCGGCGGGGTCGTCGCGCTGCGCGGTGTGGGCCGACCAGTGGCCGAGGCCGGCCAGCTGAGGGAAGCGGATCAGCCCGGTGATGGCCAGCAGCCCCAGCGAGATGGTGGTCGCCGTGCCCAGTACGAGGGCCGAGGCGGTGAGCAGCCAGGTCGCCAGGCGGGGTTCGCACCGCTCCGCCAGGGGGCGTGCGCCGAGGGGGGCGAGCAGGGAGAGCAGCAGGGGGATGTAGACGGCGATGCGCATCCGGGCGGCCTCTTCCTACTGGTCGGGGTCGAGCAGTTGGCGCAGCAGGTCCGCGTCGGTGGTGGACAGTTCGTCGGCGAAGCGGGCGAGGACGTCCTGGCGGTCGGTCCGCTCTTCCAGGACCGAGCGCATGCGGCGGGCGGCGAAGCCGGGGTCGTCGGTCACGGGGGCGTAGGCGTAGGCCCGGCCGCGCGGGGTGCGGGTGAGCAGCTGCTTGGTGTGCATGCGGGTGAGGATCGTCACCACGCTGTTGTAGGCCAGCTCGCTGCCGAGACGCTCGGTGACCTCGCGGGGGGTCAGCGCGCCGTCGGCCCGCTGTAGCAGTTCGAGGATCTCGGCCTCGCGTGCGCCGTTGGGCCGCTTGGGCCCGTGCCCTGGCGTGCGGATGCCCATGCGGTTGGCCTCCCTCTCCCTTATCTCCTACACTCGTGTAAAACTCCTACACCGGTGTAAAAACCTGTCTGCCAAGTGTGCCATGCGCTCATACCCGGGCAGAACTCTGCCCTGGGCGCGCACGGCCGGAAAGGACCTTACGGTGCGTTTGGCCCTCGATCCGCTGGATGCCACCCCATTCCTGATCGGCCGCCGCGCCCGGACCCGTACCGCCACGGAACCGACCGTGGGGAGCGCCGAGTGAAGATCACCTTCCTGATCCACAACGTGTACGCGATCGGCGGCACGATCCGCACCACGCTCAATCTCGCCGCGGCGCTCGCCGACCGGCACGAGGTGACGGTCGTGTCGATGCTCCGGCACCGCGCCCACCCCCGGTTCGTCATCGATCCACGGGTGACGGTGGAGCCCCTGGTCGACATACGCGCGGACGCCGCCGACCCGGCCGACCCCCTGCTGTATCAACCGGCCGAGGTCTTCCCCACCGCCGAGAAGCGGTACAAGCAGTACAGCCGCCTCACCGACCAGCGGGCGCGGGAGTACCTGCGGAGCTGCGACGCTGACGTGATCATCGGTACCCGGCCGGGCATCAATGTGTACCTGGCCCGCTTCGCCCCGCCCCGGGCGCTGCGCATCGCCCAGGAACACCTCACCCACGACATGCACACCAAGAAGTTGCGCGCCCAGCTCGCCCGGGACTATCGCGATCTGGACGCCGTGGTCACCACGACCGACGCCGACGCCGCCGTCTACCGGGCGAGGATGCGGCTGCCGGGCGTGCGGATCCTGGCCGTCCCCAACGGCGTACCCGACCCCGGCCTGCCGCCCACCGACGGCGGCGCCCCCGTCATCGCCGCGGCCGGACGACTGGTGCGCGCCAAGCGCTTCGACCTGCTCATCGAGGCATTCACCGATGTCGCCGCCAAGCACCCCGACTGGTCGCTGCGCATCTACCCATGTCGCGCACGCCTACGAGGAACTGTTCGGCGACCTCGCCGCCACCCGTTCCGCCCGCGCCTGGCAGCGCCGCAAGGCCCGCTGGCGCAACCGCGCGGGCCGGGCCCTGCGCCGCCTGCGCCGCTGACCCCCACCCCACCGACCGCGGCCGCACCGCGCCGCTTCCCCCCTGCGCACACGGCCCGCTCCAGCCATCACAGAAACGGATCCAGATGAGTGCCATCAGCATCGGCCAGGCGGCCGTCCTCGGCATCGTCGAAGGCATCACGGAGTTCCTCCCCGTCTCCTCCACCGGCCATCTGAAGATCACCGAAGGGCTGCTGGGCATCCCGGTCGACGACACCTCCGTGGTCGGCTTCACCGCCGTCATCCAGGTCGGCGCGATCGCCGCTGTACTGGTGTACTTCTTCAACGACAT
>NZ_BAAAIF010000032.1:0-109841 GCF_039525925.1 Streptomyces javensis
CCCTCCCCCCCCGCCCGCGGGACCGCGGCCCCGCCCGCCGCCGGGGCGGCCGCGGAGCCGCCCGCGGCGGTCCGCGCCCAGCTGGCGGGCGAGCAGCTGGCCGCCCGGCGCGACGGGCGGCGCGGCCCGCACCGGCTGACCGCCGCCGACGGCATGACGTACTCCCTCTTCCCCATCCGCAGCGGTGACCCCGGCGACGATGTGCGCGAGACCGTGCTGTCCGACTGGGTGCTGGCGGTCGGCGCGGACGCCGACGAATGGCCCGAGGAGCGGCTGGATCTGCTCTACGGGGTCACCCAGCTGATCGCGGTCGAGCGCGACCGGCGGAACGCCTCCCGCACGGTGCGGCGCAGGCTCGCCCAGGAGGTGCTGGAGCTGGTCCAGTCGGGCGCGCCGCCCGCCGAGATCGCGGCCCGGCTGCGGGTGGCCGCCCCGGTGCTGCTGCCGGGTCTCGGCACCGCGCCGCACTGGCAGGTGGTGGTGGCCCGGGTGGAGTGGGGCGTCACGGCGGAGCGGGGGTACGGCGCGGACGGCGCGACGCGGCTGGGCGGCGCGGGCAAGGGCGCGGACGGCGAAACGCGGGGCGGCGGGGACGCCGGGGCGCAGCTGGGTAGCGCGCGGAAGGGCGCACGTGCGGGTACCGCGCGAGACGGCGCCACCTGGGACGGCAGCGCGCGGGACCGGGACGGACGGGACCGGGACGGACGGGACCGGGGCGCGCGGGAGGGCTCCTCGCCGGACGGCAGGGACGTCCCCGGTGGCATCCCCGGCGGCCCGGTCGCCCAGTCGCTGCTCGAGGAAATCCTGGTCGACCCGTACGCGACCGGTCCTGAGCCCTCGGACCGGATCGCCGTGGCGCACACCGGTGACGAGGCGGTGGCGCTCGTACCGCTCCCGGCGCTCGGCGACGGCCCGTCGGAGGGCGGCACGGACCACCCGCGGACGGAGGGGGTGCAGGCCGACGCGCTGCTCGCCGCCGTCCGGGAGCCGCTCTCCCGGGGCCTGGACGGCGACGGGCGGCTGACCCTCGGCGTCAGCGCCGCCGTGCACTCGGCCGACGGGCTGCGCGGCGCTCTGGAGGAGGCCCGGCACGCCAGGCGCGTGGCCGCCGCGCGCCCCGGGCGGGTGTGCGCGGCCGGACATCAGGAGCTGGCCTCGCACGTACTGCTGCTCCCGTTCGTCCCGGACGATGTGCGGCGCGCCTTCACCGCCCGGCTGCTGGATCCGCTGCGCGAGTACGACCGGCGCCACCGGGCCGAGCTGATCCCGACCCTGGAGGCGTTCCTGGACTGCGACGGCTCCTGGACGCGCTGTGCCGCCCGGCTCCATCTGCACGTCAACACGTTGCGCTACCGGATCGGCCGGATCGAGCAGCTGACCGGGCGCGAGCTGTCGCGCCTGGAGGACAAGTTGGACTTCTTCCTCGCGCTGCGCATGAACTGACGCGGCGCGGAGGCGATGGCGGACGCACCCGTGGGAGCGCCTGCGGAGGCGCCTGCGGTGGCGGCTGCGGCAGCGTCTGTGGAGGCGGCTGCGGAAGCGGCTGCGGCAGCGTCTGCGGAAGCGCCCGGAGCGCACCTCCGTGCCCCACCGCGACATCACCCTCGCCAGGGGTTTGTGAATTCATTCACACCAACCTCTTGGCCGGGCCCGCGCATTCATGCTGAGATTCGCCCACAGCTTCCGGCTCGATGGCGCGCTTGGGGAGGGCAATGTGGCGGACACCGCCATGTCACCACCTGGATCGTCAGGTTCCCATTCCGAGGTAAGAACGGGGCGCGGGCTCGACCCGCTCGTGGACGACCCACTCGACACGGCGGTATGGCGGCTGCGCTCACGCGGCTGCTGGAAGGACGCCGCCGAGCTGCTCACCCCGCGAGCGGCGGACGACGCCGCGGCCGCGCTCAAGCGCAGTGTCGTCCTGATCGAACGGTGCATGTACACCTCCACCGGCTGGGACGCGGCCGAGGACGCCCTGCGGGCGGCCGAGGCGCTCGCGCTCACCGACACCGAGCGCGGCGCGACCGCGTGCGAGCGGGGCTATCTGGCGTACGCGTCGACGCTGCTCGGGGTGCGGGACCGGGCCGACGAGGCGCGGACCGCGCTCGGCCGCGCCGCCGCGCTGCTCTCGCCCGGCTCCCCGATCCGGCCGGTGCTGGACTTCCGGCGCGGGCTGATCTCCCAGCACCTGGCCCACAACCCGACCGGCGCCCTGGCCGCCTTCCAGCGCGCCCACGCGGGCGCGGCGGCGCACGGCGACACCCTGCTGCGCTCGTTCACCTGGCGCCATCTGGCCGCCATGGCGGAGGCGGACGGCGACCTGCCCGACGCACGGCACGGCTTCGCGGAGTCACTGCGGATCCGTGAGGAGCTGGGCTACCTGGTCGGCATCGCCCCCGCGTTGGCCGCCCTGGCCGACGTGGAACCCGACCCCGACGAGGCCACCCGCCTCCGCACCGAGGCCGGCCGCCTGGTCCGCCTCCTGGGCGGCGTCCCCGTCTGGCTCGCGGAACAACTCTCCACCGAGGAGCCCGCAGACTGACCGGCCACGGCACGCCCCGGGAGAAGCACGGCCCGCCCCGGGGCGAACCCGGCCGGGAGTGCGGACGTACCGATATGCGGCCCCCGCCGCGTGGCCGGGGCACGGCCCCGGACCGGGGGCACCTCCGCATGGCCGGGACACCACCGCGTGGCCGGGAAACCGCCACATGCCCGGGGCACAGCCGCGTGGCTGGGGGCACCGCCACATGGCCGGGACACCGCCCCGGTCCGGGGGCACCGCCACATGGCTGGGGCTCCGCCGCATGCCCGGGACACCGCCGCATGCCCGTGACACCACCGCATGCCCGTGACACCGCCACATGCCCGGGACACCGCCGCGTGGCCGGCACTCCGCCGCATGCCCGGGACACCACCGCATGCCCGGGACACCACCGCATGCCCGGGACACCGCCACATGCCCGGGACACCGCCGCGTGGCCGGCACTCCGCCGCATGGCTGGGGCTCCGCCGCGTGGCCGGGACACCACCGCATGCCCGGGACACCACCGCATGCCCGGGACACCACCGCGTGGCCGGGACACCACCGCGTGGCCGGCACTCCGCCGCATGCCCGGGGCTCCGCCGCATGTGGCCGGGGCTCCGCCGCATGCCCGGGACACCACCGCATGTGGCCGGGGCTCCGCCCCGAACCCGGGGTCCAGGGCGGAGCCCCGCCTTCCAGCCCCGGAGCCTCGCCTTCCAGCCCCTCCAGGGGGCACCTCCCAGCGGTAGCTGGGGGAGATTGAGGAGCGGGGCCCGGGGCGGAGCCCCGCCTTCCAGCCCCTCCGGCGCTTGAGGAGCGGGGTCTGGGGCGGAGCCCCAGTTTCGGGAAGGGGCGGGGAGGGGAACAGCCCGCCGCAGGCGCCAAGACCCGTCGGACGCCCCCTACCAGCCCCCGGACCCCAGCCGGCCCCGGACCCCAGCCCCAGACCCAGACCTCAGCCCTAGACCTCAGACCTCAGACCCAGCCCTCAGACCGTGGGAGCGAAGTGGGCCCTGGTGAGCGATTCGACCGTGTCGAGGTCGCGGGCGGCCAGGGCGTCGAGGAGGGCCATATGCTCCTCCGCATCGGCGACGAGGTCGGCAGTGCGGGTGGCACGGCCGCAGGCCAGCGGCCACTGCGCGCGGCGGTGCAGATCGTCGGCCACGATCACGAGCTGCTGGTTTCCGGCCAAGCCGAGCACCGTCTGGTGGAAGGTGCGGTCCGACTCCAGATAGGCGGCCCGGTCGCCCCTTACGGCGGCCGCCGCCGTCGCCTCGGCGAAGGGCCGCAGCCCGGCCCAGCGCTCGGGCGCGACCGCCTCCGCCAGGCTGAGCATCACCGGAACCTCCAGCAGCGCCCGCACCTCCGCGAGCTCGGCCAGCTCGCGCTCGCTGCGGCGGGCGACCCGGAAGCCCCGGTTGGGCACCACCTCGACGGCGCCCTCGCCCGCGAGCTGCTGCATGGCCTCCCGTACGGGGGTGGGAGAGACGCCGAAGCGCTCGGCGAGCACCGGCGCGGAGTACACCTCGCCCGGGGTCAGCTCACCGCCGGCCAGCGCGTCCCGCAGGGCGTCCAGGATCTGGCCGCGCACCGAGTGCCGGCGCGGGGACCTGCGGGGTGCGGGCGCGCCGCAGGAGGGCATCAGCGGCTCCATCGCCGCCCGTGCTTCGGACTGCTCCACTCCGATCCTCCTGACATCCCATCGAAACGATATGCGGAGGCCGCCCCCGGGCAAAGCCCGTAAACATCATTTAAGGTCGCAGTAACGTTGCGCCACGTACACGGACCGCAGACCGACCGGCAAGCCGGTCGGTCGGATTACCCGCGATCGGGTTCCGTGAATAGAATCAAGCCGCTTGCACAGCGCGAGTGTTCGGATCGCATCGCACCTATCCGCGTGTCCCCCCCGCCTACTTGGCGGCCTCTTGTCCCAAAACCGCTCGAGGCCCGGCAGGATTCCGCCAGGATGTCGCGCGCGGTAGGCCGTTCTGCGGCCAGAACTTCATGAAGCCAATCAAGGGGCACCGGATGAGACTGACCGACATATCGCTGGTTCTGCCAGTCGTCGTGGCGCTCGCCGGCGTCGTGGGGGCGGCGGTTGTCCTCGCGCGCGGCCGACGGAAGAAGGACGAGAGCGTCATCACCGACTCCTGGGAGCGCAGCGAGGAGCGTCGGCGCCGTAAGGAGGCCATCTACGGGATGGCCGCCTACATTCTGCTGTTCTGCTGCGCCGGGGTGGCCGCCGCGCTCTCCTTCCAGGGCCTGGTGGGCTTCGGGCGGGAGAACCTGGCGCTGACCAACGGCTGGGAGTACCTGGTGCCGTTCGGGCTCGACGGCGCGGCGATGTTCTGCTCGGTGCTGGCGGTGCGGGAGGCCAGCCACGGTGACGCCGCACTCGGCTCGCGCATGCTGGTGTGGCTGTTCGCGGGCGCCGCGGCCTGGTTCAACTGGGTGCACGCGCCGCGCGGCATGGGCCACGCGGGCGCCCCGCAGTTCTTCGCGGGCATGTCGCTCTCGGCGGCGGTCCTGTTCGACCGGGCCCTGAAGCAGACCCGCCGGGCCGCGCTGCGCGAGCAGGGCCTGGTGCCGCGGCCACTGCCGCAGATCCGCGTCGTGCGCTGGCTGCGCGCTCCGCGCGAGACCTTCGCCGCCTGGTCGCTGATGCTGCTCGAGGGCGTGCGGACGCTGGACGAGGCGGTCGAGGAGGTCCGTGAGGACCGGCGCGAGAAGGAGCAGAACCGCGCCCGCCGCCGCGACCAGGAGAAGCTGGACCGGGCCCGGATCCGGGCGATCAACCGGCAGCACCGGATGTGGGGCCGCCGCGGCGGCCGTCAGGTGGAGGTCACCGCCGCCACCCCGCCGCCCGCGCAGCTCAGTTCGGAGCCCGCCATAGGCGAGAAGGTGCTGGAGACCGCCGGGGCCCCCGAGCAGGGTCAGCTGGCCGCCGCCTCCGCCCGGCCCGCCCTGCGCTCCGCGGGCGGCGCCGAGTCCGCGACCGGCGACCTGGGCCACGACCGGGACAAGGACCGCGACCGGGATTTCAGCTTCGGCTTCGGTGAGAAGGACAAGGGCGCCGAGGCCGACCGTCCCCACACCATCGACCTCACTGCCGAGGACGACACCCTCACCATCCCGCGGCTGGACTCCCTCGAGGAGAAGCTGGCGCAGATCGAGCGCGCCTTCGGCTGAGCGGGGCTGAGGCGGCGGCCAGGGCGGGGGTACGGATCCCCGCCCGCCGCCCGGCGGCTCCGTACCGCGCGACGCGCCGGCGCGCACGACGTCCGCGCCACGCATCGACGGGACGCGGCTACGGAACGCCCTCGGCTTCGAGTTCGAACCACAGGACCTTGCCCACCCCGTGCGCCCGCACGCCCCAGGCGTCCGCGAGCGTATGCACCAGCAGCAGTCCGCGCCCGGACGTGCTGTCCTCGGCGGGCCGGTCGCGCAGCGTCGGGTGCCGGGACACGAAGTCCCGCACCTCCACCCGTAATCGCCCGGTGACGCGCGCGCCCGGCCCGTCCCCCAATGAGGCCGTGACCTGCGCACCGCGGTCGGTGTGCACCAGCGCGTTGGTCACCAGCTCGCTGGTGAGCAGCTCGGCGAGATCGGTCCGGCCGGGCCCTCCCCAGTGCCGCAGCAGCTCCCGCAGCTCCGCGCGGACCCGCGCCACCGCCGCGAGATCGTCGGGTGCCAATCGCTTGGTCAGGAACAGGCCACGCTCCACCGGAACACCCTCCGGAACGGCCTCGGCAGCCTCCGGCCGCGCATCCGGCCGCGCATCCGGCCGACCCTGTCCACGCCCCCGGCCCGGCCGTACAGGCTGACGCTTCATCCTCCCCCGCCCCGGCCGCCCCATGACGGCGGCCAGCGTCGAATGTCGTCGAACACGCTCACGGAAATGCATGCCCGGGTGTTGCCTCCCACACACCGAGGGAAATGCTGGGAGTGATCCGCTGAGTGATCCCCCGAGCTCGAGCCGAGGAGCCGTGATGCACGACGACCGACCACTGGTGGAGGGGCGCCTGGACCGCGCGCTGCGCCAGTTCATCAGGCCCGCCCAGTACACGGCCCGGGTGCCGCTCACCCTCTCCGCGTGGCGCACCCCCGGTGAGCCGGTGCCGGTCGCGGAGGCGCTGACCGGCACCTACGAGCCGTTCACCACCGGCACGGACTGGGGCAGTCCGTGGTCCACCTGGTGGTTCCGGCTGGAGGGCGCGGTGCCCGAGGGCTGGGCGGGGCGGCGGGTGGAGGCCGTGATCGACCCGGGCTTCACCGACGACGCCCCGGGGTTCCAGGCCGAGGGGCTGGTGTACGACGCGGAGGGGGTGCCGATCAAGGGCATCCATCCGCGCAACCGCCACATCCCCGTAGCGGCCCCCGCCGCCGGTGGCGAGCCCGTACGGCTGCTGCTGGAGGCCGCCGCCAACCCGTCCGTGCTGCGCGACGGCTTCGTTCCCACCCGGCTCGGCGATGTGCTGACCGCCGGGGACGAGCCGCTGTACCGTTTCGCCTCGGCCGAGCTGGCCGTCCTCGACGAGACCGTCTGGCATCTGGTCCTGGACATCGAGGTGCTCTCGGAGCTGATGCACGAGCTGCCGGAGGACCGGCCGCGCCGCCATGAGATCCTGCGCGCCCTGGAGAACGCGCTGGACGCGCTCGACCTGCACGACGTCCCCGGCACCGCGGCCGCCGCCCGCGCCGAGCTGACCGACGCGCTCGGCCGTCCCGCGCACTCCAGCGCGCACCGGGTCTCGGCGGCCGGGCACGCCCATATCGACTCGGCGTGGCTGTGGCCGCTGCGCGAGACGGTGCGCAAGGCGTCCCGTACCTTCGCCAATGTCACCGCGCTCGCGGGCGAGTACCCGGAGCTGGTCTTCGCCTGCTCACAGGCGCAGCAGTACGCCTGGGTCAAGGAGCACCAGCCGCATATCTGGGAGCGGATCAAGAAGGCGGTGGCGGACGGCAACTGGGCGCCGGTGGGCTCGATGTGGGTCGAGTCGGACGCCAATATGCCCGGTGGTGAGGCGCTGGCCCGGCAGATCGTGCACGGCAAGCGGTTCTTCCTGGAGGAGCTGGGGGTGGACACCGAGGAGATCTGGCTGCCGGACTCCTTCGGCTACACGGCCGCCTTCCCGCAGCTCGCCAAGTTGGCGGGGGTGAGGTGGTTCCTCACCCAGAAGCTGTCGTGGAACCAGGCCAACAAGATGCCGCACCACACCTTCTGGTGGGAGGGCATCGACGGCACCCGGGTCTTCACCCACTTCCCGCCGGTGGACACCTACAACGCCCGGTTCAGCGCCGCCGAACTCGCCCACGCCGAGAAGAACTTCGCCGACAAGGGGCTGGCCACGCGCTCGCTGGTGCCCTTCGGCTACGGCGACGGCGGGGGCGGCCCCACCCGCGAGATGCTGGAGAAGGCGCGGCGGCTGGCCTCCCTGGAGGGCTCGCCGACCGTCGAGATCCAGCCACCTTCGGCGTTCTTCACCGAGGCCGAGCGGGAGTACGGGGCCAAGGCGCCGGTGTGGTCGGGCGAGCTGTATCTGGAGCTGCACCGGGCCACGTACACCACCCAGGCCAAGACCAAGCAGGGCAACCGGCGCGGTGAGCATCTGCTGCGCGAGGCCGAGCTGTGGGCCACGGCCGCGGCGCTCCACGCGCCCGGCTACGCCTATCCGTACGACGAGCTGGACCGGATCTGGAAGACGGTGCTGCTGCACCAGTTCCACGACATCCTGCCCGGCTCGTCGATCGCCTGGGTGCACCGCGAGGCGCGGGACACCTACGAGATGGTGTTCGCCGAGCTGGAGGAGATCATCGCGGGTGCGGTGGCCGCGCTGGGCGGCGGCGGGCCCGCCGTGCTCAACGCCTCGCCGTACGAGCGCGAGGAGATCGCCGTCCTGGACGCGCGGACGGCGGCCGCCCTGCCCGCCGGGGCCCCGGTCCAGCCGCTGGACGAGGGCCGTACGGCGGTCGCGGTGCGGGTCGCCGGGCTGGGCGCGGCACCCCTGGGGACCGCCCCGCAGGCGCCCGCCGCCGCCAGCGGCGCACCCCATGGGGCACCGCCGGTGACCGCCCTGAGCGACGGCCAGTCCATCGTCCTCGACAACGACCGGCTGCGGGTGACCATCGACGCCGAGGGGCTGCTCACCTCGGTGCTGGACCTGGACGCGAGCCGTGAGGTGCTGGCCCCCGGCGCCCGCGGCAACCTCCTCCAGCTCCACCCCGACCACCCCAACCACTGGGACGCCTGGGACATCGACCGGCACTACCTCCGCAGCCACACCGATCTGACCGACGCCGAGTCCGTGGAGCTGATCGAGTCCGGTCCGCTGCGCGCCACGGTCCGGGTCATACGGTCCTTCGGCGCCTCCCGCATCACCCAGGAGCTGACGCTGGCCGCGGGCAACCGCCGCCTCGACATCGCCACCGAGGTGGACTGGCAGGAGTCGGAGAAGGTCCTCAAGGCGGCGTTCCCGCTGGACATCCACGCCAAGGTGTCCACGGCGGAGATCCAGTTCGGCCATGTGGACCGCGCCACCCACACCAACACCAGCTGGGACGCGGCCCGGTTCGAGATCTGCGCCCACCGCTGGCTGCGGGTCGCCGAGCCCGGGTACGGGGCGGCGGTGCTCAACGACTCCACGTACGGCCACGATGTGACCCGTACGGCGCACAACGGGGGCGGGGGCACGGACACGGGTGCGGACGGGGACACGGGCGAGGGCGAGGTGCTGGGCACCACCGTGCGGCTCACCCTGCTGCGCGCCCCGCACAGTCCCGACCCCGAGACCGACCTGGGCGTCCACCGCTTCCGCTACGCCCTGCTGCCGGGCGCGGGCGTCGCCGAGGCGGTCGCCGAGGGGCTCGCCCTCAACCTGCCGCTGCGCACCCTCCCCGCCGGACCGGCCGAGCGGGCGCCGCTGGTGTCCGTGGACAACCCCGCGATCACGGTCGAGTCGGTCAAGCTCGCGGAGGACCGCAGCGGCGATGTGGTGGTGCGGCTGTACGAGTCGCAGGGCGGCCGGGCGGCGGGCACGCTGGTCACCGGCTTCCCGGTGCTCGGGGCGGAGGTGACGGACCTGCTGGAGCGTCCGCTGCACGAGGCGGCCACGGGCCCGGGCGGGCTGACCCTGGCACTGCGTCCGCACCAGATCCTGACGCTGCGGCTGCGGCCGGTGAGCGGCTGACCGGCGCATACGGTCTGACGGCTATACGACGGGCGGTCGTCCGCAACGAGTCAGCTGGACGACCGTCCGCCAACTCATCGGCGCCCGGGTGCCGTGCCCTCCGCGCAGCCCTTCGCGTAGCCCGCTCAGAGAAGCGCGGAGGGCCGCGCGGTCGCGGAACCGCCACAGGGTCAGGGCGAGCCAGGTGGCGAGGTTGAAGGGGATGAGAACCCGGGGGAGGTTACGCCGGGCGAGCCAGACACGGTTGCGGGCGTTGAGCCGGTAGAAGGTGACATGGCGGGCCGGGTTGGTCGCCGGGTGGTGGACGGTGACGGCGGGCAGGTACCGGCCGGTGTAGCCGCGGTCCCACAGTCGCCAGGCCAGATCGATGCCCTCGTGGAAGAGGAAGAAGTGGCCGGGCCATCCCCCGACGGCCTGAAAGGCGGAGCGGCGGATCAGAACGACGCCTTCGGCCATGACGGTCACGGTGCCGGGCCGAGTGGGGTCGGAGGCCTTCAGCCGGGGCACCCAGCGGCGCTGGGTGACGCCGCTGTTGGGGTCGATGATGCGGGGCTGTACATAAGCGAGCCGGGCGTCGTCGTCGAACTCGGTGGCGAGCCGGGCCAGGGCGTCGGCGGCTGGGAGGACGGCGTCGTTGTCGAAGAAGAACAGGTAGTCGCGGTCGTCGGTGACAGCGGCGGCACCAACGTTGCGGCCCTCGGGGATTCCGACGTTCTCCGGCAGTTCGATGGTGCGCACCCCAGCGGGGACCTGGGCAGGGCAGCAGCCGTTGCCGACGACCACCACGTCGAGATCGACGCCCTGCTGAGCCAGCAGGGAGGCCATGGCCCGAGGGAACTCCTCGGGCCGGTCGTTCATGGTCAGCACCACCGCGCCGACCTTGGGGCGCGGGGCGCCAGCCGTCACAGAAGGGTCCTCACTACGTACGGGTCACCTCGTGTTCGCCTGACAGTCACCAGGGCGTCACTGTCAGCTCATGCAGCCTACTGGGCGCCGATCGCCTGCGGCAGCGCGTTGGCCATCGAGCCGTAGGTGAAGGAGCCAATCATCCGGCGGCAGCCGTACTGGACGAAGGTGCGTATCTCGATGCCATGAGGAAGCCCCGCCCGGCGCCACAGAGAAGCGGGCGGACGGGGCCATTGACGGGTGCTGGCTGACCTACGAAACGACGCCCGTTCCACTGCACCTGCTACACGGGACGGCATACATCGCGCCATCCTCACCGACAAGCACGGTCGCCGAGAATCGGCGCCGAGATCGATGAGGCGGTCCCCACCGGCGTCTGCGTCCGGCCCAGCAGCCACAGGCATCGTCCGGGAGTGCCGACGGCGCCTGGAACCGACTCGCGAACCGGACTACGTCGACCGCACGAGGATTCACCCATTGCGACAAAACGACCACCTCCTGTAGCCGAGAGTACGTGCCGCGCGTCGGGCTGTCAGCGCGTCAACTCAGTTCGGGCCCGTGTTGCTACAGTCGCCGGTGCATGTGCCCTCACCTCCGGGCTCACTGTGCTCACATCCGGCCGCGACCAGGATGCTCCGGTCGGTCGGCGCCAGCCACAGCGCGTCATCCACGGTGAACCCCGCCTGGGCGATCATCTCCTGGGTGCGCGTCAGCTCGCCCGCGTCATGGCGGGACGGGTTCGGCGGCTCCGGCATGTGATGCACGAAATGGCCCAACCCCTCGCACAGCTCGCTGTAGACGCGGGTGTGAAGGATGAGGGCGTGCCAGCCCTCGTCGACCACCCGGGACGGGCGAAGCCGGGCGTCCGGGAAGGCGGCGCAGGTCGCGGTGAACTTGACGGCCTCGTCGACGATCCGCTCGGCCATACCCGGCTCCATGCCGGGGTTGTTGTCCAAGACAGTCCGGATCACTCTGGCCCGCTTGGGTCGTTCCAGTAACGCAGTAACGTTGCTCATACGCGTGCCTCTTCTCTGTGAGTGGTGCGCTGCCCTCGTCCCGGTCACTGGCCACCAACCATCCGACCGGGGCGAGGTTGTGTGCGGCCCTGCCCCTCATCCCGTCGCACGTCACCGGGACTCGGAGCAGGGACCACGATCCGAAAGGAGCCGACCAGGGCACTTCCGGACCGCTTCCTACCTGCCAGGCGTTCCAGCACCCAACCGGCAGGGGCTCTCTGCCGGAGCCTCCGAGATGTACTCCCATGATTTCGGAGACCCTCACCGCTCCTCGTCCCCTCTGCCGCTGGGTCAGGGGAAGACGAGGAAGTCATCAGGCGGGATGCGAAGGCGGCTGCTCTTCGCTGTCGGATGGCCGGCTGTACCGTCGCAGCAGACGCTGCCGAGCCTCAGCCACCATGATCAGGTCGGAGAGTGCGAATTGAAGCAGCTTGATCACGGCATGCGCGTCTTCGAGGCTCGTCGACGAGTCCGCCAGATACCACGACGATGCCCTGATGGCCGCGCGCCCCCGGTCCTCGAACGACACCGCAGCCTCACGGGGTGCCATGGTCGCGACGCGCCTGACCACTTCTCGCCGGGACAGGTAGTCGACGCCCCGACCAGGGAACCAGCTCATGCCGTCGCCCCGTCATGCCGGACCAGCGTCGCACCCGGGCCGATCTGCTTCCCACTAGCGCGAAGCCGACGCATAGCCACATCTCGCGAATTCCCAGGGGCTTGCTCATCACTGACGGCTACGCACACGCCCCCAACCTCGCTGACCGTCTGCCGCAGTGTGTTACGCGCTGCCTCGTCGAACGCGATCCGGTGCCAGTCGGCGACGAGACAGATGATTCGCCGATCCCGGCCCTCGTGCTCCATTGCGGCGACCATGCCCGTCCAGAACGTCCGTCGCAGGGCTACAGCGTTGGACCCGCGGTCTACCCACTGCCCCGAGACCGTCCACCCCAATTCGCGGGCGAACTGACGACAGGTGAGGATCCGATCACCCGCTGAATCCTCTGCCGTGACCTCACGGTCGTAGATGAATGCGAGGATCGGCTTCGTTGCGTCGCTGTCCATGCACATACTGTCGCCGCCTTGACAGGACGTTTGAACCTCTCGGGACGGGACAGCCAGGACAGCTTCACGCTATGGTCCCAAGTGTCCCAAACGTCTGGGGGAGGCATCTTGAACGAAGCCCTTCGAAATGCTATGGCGCAGGCGGAGGTAAGTACTAGCCGCCTCGCTCGTATGGTGGGAGTGTCCACCAAGACAGCGGAACGATGGTTGAAGGACCCCAGTCGGGCTCCACATCCCGACACGAGGATCGCCGTCGCTAAGGCGTTAGGAGCAGATGAGGGCATGCTGTGGCCAAGGGCAGCCAGATCGGTTGTCAAGACGGGGGCGAGCCGCGAAATCATCCAAGCCTATCCATACCGCAATGCCTGCCCCACGACCGTGTGGGGGCAGTTGATCGACGCCGCGACACACTGCATCACCTTTGCTGGATACACCAACTACTTTGTCTGGCAGGAGCAATCACGTCTCGTCGACCGGTTGGCAGCCAAGGCGGCGGCTGGTTGTACTGTGCGCTTCCTCATCGGCGACCCGGAATCAGAGGTGACTCGGCGTCGAGAGGAGATCGAGGGCGTCCCACTCACCGTCAGCACGCGCATTCGGATCACCCTTGATGCGCTGTCGAAGCTGAAGCGCATTGACGGCGTCGACGCTCGGTTCAGTGATGATCACATCGCCCTGTCGGTGTTCAGCTTCGATTCCGAAATGCTGGTGACTCCGCACCTGTCGAGTCTGCTCGGCCATGAGTCACCGATGTTCCACCTGCATCGGATGGGCGACGATGGGCTGTACGACCGGTTCGCCGGCCACGTGTCCTCACTCTGGGAGAGCGGACGGCCCGTCTGGGAGTAGCCATCCGGAACGCAAACAGCCCCGCCGGATGATCTCGACGGGGCTGCTGTGTTACTGGTCATTTCAGCTGGCGGGCGGCCCGATCAGGGGCGCGGTACGTTTCGGAGGTTTGAGCGGGCCATCTGGAGCATCTTGCCGACGCCCCCGTCCAGCACCATCTTGCTGGCCGAGAGCGCGAAGCCGGTCACCATCTCCGCCTTGATCTTGGGCGGGATGGACAGCGCGTTGGGGTCCGTGACGATGTCCAGGAGCGCGGGCCCCCTGTGGTGCAGCGCGGCGCGCAGCGCGGACCGCAACCGCTTGGGCTTCTCCACCCGCTCGCCGTACACCCCGGCGGCGCGGGCGATCTGCGCGAAGTCCGGGTTGTGGTAGCCGGTGCCGTGCGCGGGCAGGCCCGAGACCAGCATCTCCAGCTCGACCATGCCCAGCGCGGAGTTGTTGAAGAGGATCACCTTCACCGGCAGGTCGTACTGGACGAGGGTGAGGAAGTCGCCCATCAGCATGGTGAATCCGCCGTCGCCGGACATCGAGATCACCTGGCGGCGGCGGTCCATGAACTGGGCGCCGATCGCCTGCGGCAGCGCGTTGGCCATCGAGCCGTGGGTGAAGGAGCCGATCATCCGGCGGCGGCCGTTGGGGGACAGATAGCGTGCGGCCCAGACGTTGCACATCCCGGTGTCCACGGTGAAGATCGCGTCGTCGGCGGCCTCCTCGTCCAGCACCGACGCCACGAAC
This sequence comes from Streptomyces javensis, assembly GCF_039525925.1. Lineage (NCBI taxonomy): Bacteria > Bacillati > Actinomycetota > Actinomycetes > Kitasatosporales > Streptomycetaceae > Streptomyces > Streptomyces javensis. Next base: position 14,283 of record NZ_BAAAIF010000032.1, read on the forward strand.
TCCGGGTGGATCGGGATGTGCTTGTCGACCCGGCGGGTGTACGCCTTGACCACGCCTTCCAGCGCGTCGGCGTGCTTCTTCAGCATGCGGTCGAGGAAGCGGCGGTCGGTCTTGGGGCGCACCTTCGGCGTCAGACAGCTCAGCGTCTCCCGGACGTCGCCCCAGACGGCGAGGTCCAGCTTGGAGCGGCGGCCCAGGTGTTCGGCGCGGACGTCCACCTGCACGGTCCGCACATCGGCGGGCAGGAAGGCGCCGTACGGGAAGTCGGTGCCGAGCAGGATCAGCAGATCGCATTCGTGGGTGGCCTCGTACGCCGCGCCGTAGCCGAGCAGACCGCTCATGCCGACGTCGTACGGGTTGTCGTACTGGATCCACTCCTTGCCGCGCAGGGCGTGCCCCACCGGTGCCTTCAGCAGCTCGGCGAAGGCCATCACCTCCTCGTGCGCCCCGGCACAGCCCCGGCCGCAGAAGAGCGTCACCCGCTCCGCCTCGTTGACCATACGGGCGAACCGGTCGATCTCCGCGTCACCCGGACGCACGGTGGGCCGGGACGTCACCAGGGCGTGCTCCTCGGCGCGCTCGGGCGCCGGGCGGGCGGCGATGTCGCCGGGGAGTGCCACCACGCTGACCCCGCTGCGGCCGATCGCGTGCTGGACGGCGGTCTGGAGGACGCGGGGCATCTGCTGGGGGTGGGAGATCAGCTCGCAGTAGTGGCTGCACTCCTGGAACAGCCGCTCGGGGTGGGTCTCCTGGAAGTAGCTGGTGCCGATCTCGCTGCTGGGGATGTGCGAGGCGAGCGCGATGACCGGGGCCATGGAGCGGTGGGCGTCGTAGAGCCCGTTGACCAGATGGACGTGCCCGGGGCCGCAGGAGCCCGCGCAGGCGGCGAGGGACCCGGTGAGCTGCGCCTCGGCACCGGCGGCGAAGGCCGCGGTCTCCTCGTGCCGCACCTGGATCCAGTCGATCGCGGCATTGCGGCGGACCGCGTCCACCACGGGGTTGAGGCTGTCGCCGACCACGCCGTACAGCCGCCGCACACCGGCGCGCACCAGGATGTCCACGTATTGCTCAGCCACGGTCTGCTTGGCCATCGCGCGCCCTCATCCCTTTCGTCCAGGGTCGATGGGGTGGGTGACGGTTGTGCGCCACCTCGCACCTTTCGTCCATCGACTTTCGTCCATCAACCCATGGACGGCGCGCTTACGCCTCCCAGACGGCGGCCGCCGTACGGTCGTCGGCGTAGCCCTTCACCCCGGTCTGGGCATCGGCGAGGAACGCGGCGAGACCCGGCGCCTCCCCGGTGTCCCAGCGCTCGGCCAGCCGATCGGCGAGGGCGGCCTCGCCGCGCAGGGGGTCGGACAGGCCCGCGCTGCACAGCAGAAGGGTGTCGCCCGGCCGGGCTACGGAGGCCCGGAACCGGAAGGGCCCGTGCACGGGCTCGTCGGATTCGGGTGGTGGGCCGGCGTCGGGGCCGGGGCCGGGGCCGGGCTCCTGGCCCGGCCGCTGGACGGGCGGGCGACCGCTCCCGTAACCGATGACGGGGCCGCCGACGGTGTCGCGCTCACCGCCTTCGGGTTCCAGGTCCTGCCAGACGCCGTCCCGCAGCCGGAAGAGCCCGCCGTCGCCGACGCCGAAGAACACCCGGGTACGGCAGGCCGGATGCGCCGGGAGCAGCAGGCAGCGCACCGAGGCGGTGTGGTCGGCGGGGGCGAGGCCGCGTACGGTCGCACCGGCGCGCAGCCGCCCGTAGGCACGGTCGGTGAGCCGGTGCAGCCCGGAGCTGAGGGCGCCGCGGTTGGCGGTGTGGATATCCTCCGTCAGCCGGGCCTGATTGCCGCCGACCGCCCCGGCGATCCACTCGCACAGCTCACGCGCCACCCGATGCGCCCCCGGGGCCGCGTGCTGCCCGCTCGCCACGGCCACGAGGAGCAGGGCGCTGTCCCCGGTCCCGAACCGCACGGCGAGCAGCGCGTCGCGCCGCGGCTCGCCCCGGTAGCGGGCCGCGTCCCCGCGCAGGGAGACGGCCCGCAGCGTCAGCGTGCCGTACCGGGCGCCCTCCAGCACGGTGTCGGGCACCACGTCCCGGAGATCCTCCGGATCGGTGAGGGGAAGCGTGGTCGGCTCGGCCTCGTACGTGGGCGGCTCGTTCCCGACGTACGAGGCGGCCGCGGCCCGCCAGGGCCGCGCCGGATCGGCCCGCAACGCGGCCTCCGGCGGAGGCGGCACCCCGGCCCCACGCGGCCCCGACGACGGCGAGGGCGGCCCGGACACGGTGGCCCGCCTGGGCGGGCCGCCGGGGGTGGTGGGCCCGGGCGCGCCTGTGGGGCCGGTGCGCCGGGGCTCGCTCACCGGGGTGGCGGGGCGAGGCGCACCCGCCGGGTTCGCGGATCCGGGCGGACTCCCCGGCCTCGCCGGTCCCGGCGCACTACCCCGGCTCGCGGGTCCCGGCGCGCCCGCCGGGTTCGCGGATCCGGGCCCGCCCGACCGGCCCGTGGACCCAGGCGCACCCGCCGGGCTTGCGGGTCCGGGCGCACCCGACCGGTTCGCGGATCCAGGGGAGCTTCCCCCGCTCGCGGATCCGGGCGGACTCCCCGGCCTCGCCGGTCCCAGTGCGCTGCCCCGGCTCGTGGGCCCCGGCTCGCTTCCCGGCTCGGTACGTCCGGGTGCGCTTGCCGGGCCGCTGCGTCCCGATGCGTCGCTTGGATCCGCGGGGCCGGGGGCGTCCCCGGAGCCCGCGCCGCCCCGTGCGGCACCGGCTCCCTTGCCGCCCCATGGGGCACCCGGTTCCGTACGTCCCAGTCGGGCGTCGGAGGGCGGGACCGCTCCAGATCCCGCGTCGCCGCCCCGCGAGGGCGATGGGGCACCGGGCCCCTCGGCGCGCTGCTCGGTCCCCGAGCCCGCGCCGCCCCATGGGGTACCCGGTTCCGTACGTCCCGGCTCGGCGCCGGATCCCGCACCGCCCTGGGAAGGCGGGGCCGCGCGGGGCCCCGCGTTGTCACCCTGCGCGGCGCCCGAACCCGCGTTGCCGCCCGCCGAGGGCAATGCGGCACCGGGCTCCTCGTCGGCGGGAGATCGCCACCCCTGCGGGCCACCTCCGGCGTCGGCGTCGGAGCCCGGGGCGGCACCGCCCGGCTCCCCCGTCCGCGGGCCCCAGGGGGCGCCCGCGGCCGGTCTCTGGTTACCGGCGTCCTCGTCGCCGGCGAGCGTGCGGGAGGCCGAATCGAACCGCTCGTCCACGGAGTCGGAGGCCGTCGTGGGCCCCGCGTCGGCACGACGCGGGTCGTACAACTCGCCCCACCAGTCGTCCTCATGACGGCATCGGTCGCCCTGCTGGCTCATCCCCACATTGTCCACAGGGAGGCTCCGCGGGAACACCACGCGATGACCGGCCCGAGGCCCGCCCAAGATCCCCTCAAGCGCCGCGCCTGAGCCCGAGGCGGCGCGCCGGGGACGAGCCGCTGCTCGCCCCCGGGGTCAGCCGTGCACATGGCCGGACGGCGAACCCGAGCAGTGAGCAGGGAGTGGGCAGTGGGACCCCGCGAGCCGAGGGCGGCCGGGGCGGGCCCGGGCCGGGCCCAGGGCGACCAGGCGGCCCCGGCCCAATCAACCCCGCGCCCTCACCCCCTGTACGCCTCCAGCAGCCGCAGCCAGATCTCGCTGATCGTGGGGAACGACGGCACCGCGTGCCACAGGCGGTCGACGGGGACCTCGCCCGCTACCGCCACCGTCGCCGAGTGGAGCAGTTCGCTGACCCCGGGGCCCACGAAGGTGACGCCGATCAGGTGGCCCCGGTCCAGGTCGACGACCATGCGGGCGCGGCCGCGGTAGCCGTCCGCGTAGAGGGCCGCGCCCTCGACCTGGCCCATGTCGTAGTCGACGACTCGGATGTCGCGGCCCTCGGACTCGGCCTGCTCCGCGGTCAGCCCGACCGCGGCGACCTCGGGGTCGGTGAAGACGACCTGCGGTACGGCCGCCTCGTCCGCGGTCGTCGCGTACTCGCCCCAGCGGCCCGTGTCCAGCCGCTCGATGCCCCGCGCGCGTGCCGCGATCGCCGCGCCCGCGATGCGCGCCTGGTATTTGCCCTGGTGGGTGAGGAGCGCTCGGTGGTTGACGTCGCCCGCCGCGTACAGCCAGCCGTCGGGGACGTCCGTCACGCGGCAGGTCTCGTCGACCGTCAGCCAGCCGCCCGGTTCGAGCCCGACCGTCTCCAGGCCCACGTCCGCGGTGTGCGGGGCGCGCCCGGTGGCGAAGAGCACCTCGTCCGCCTCGAGCTGTTCCCCGCTCTCCAGGGTCACCGTGACCGGTCCCTCCACCCCGCCCGGCCGGGCGAGCCCCTTCACCGACGTACCGGTGCGGATCTCCGCCCCGGCCTCCCGCAGCGTCTCGGCGACCAGCTCGCCCGCGAACGGCTCGATCCGGTTCAGCAGGCCGGAGCCGCGTACCAGTACGGTGACGCGCGAGCCGAGGCCGCACCAGGCCGTGGCCATCTCGGCGGCCACCACACCTCCGCCCACGATGATCAGCCGGTCCGGCACCGCGCCGGCGCTGGTGGCCTCCCGGCTGGTCCAGGGCCGGGCCTCGGCGATCCCGGGCATGTCGGGCAGCGCGGCCCGGGTGCCGGTGCAGACGGCCACGGCGTGGCGGGCGGTGAGGGCCCGCTCCCCGCCGCCGGACCCGTCCGGTGGTGTCACCGCGACCCGCCGCGGCCCGACCAGCCGCCCATGGCCGCGCACCAGGTCGATCCCGGCCGACTCCAGCCAGGTGAGCGCACCGTCGTCCTTCCAGTTGCCAACCTGCTTGTCGCGGTGGGCGAAGACATCGGCCGCCGCCAGCGACCCCCCGACCGCCTCCCGCAGCCCCGGCACCTGGCGCGCCTCGGCCCGCGCGAGCACCGGGCGCAGCAGCGCCTTACTGGGGACGCAGGCCCAGTACGAACACTCACCGCCGACCAGCTCACGCTCCACGATCGCCGTGGAGAGCCCGGCGGCGCGGGTCCGGTCGGCCAGATTCTCACCGACCGGGCCCGCGCCCAGCACGATGACGTCGTACTCGTCCGTGGCCTGATTCATCGCAACCCGCTCTCTCGCTCGTCTCACCGTCGCACCGTCGCAGGGCCTCCGGGGGCCCGCAGGGTCATCGTGGCGTCGAGTTACCGCGCACAGCCACCCCAATCGGCGTTTCGGCCGGGCGCTCCAGCTGTGGACGGTGTGCGCGGCACGCCGCGTTTCCGGGACGGGACCGGGACCGGACCAGGACCGGGACCGGGACCGGACAGGCTCGCCCCGCCCCGGCCCGGCCCCGGGCACACCGCCACCGCTACCGCTTCGGCCCCCGCTTGCGTTCCATCATGTGACGGCCGAGCGCCTGCCGCTGCTTCCAGTCCCGCCGCAGCTCGGCGCGGAGCCGCGCGTCCGTACGGGCCGCGAGCCGCTCGTTCTCGCGGAGCAGCTTGCGGTAGCTCTCCAGCCGCCGCTCCGGCAGCGAACCGTCGTCGATCGCGGCGAGCACCGCGCACCCCGGCTCGACCTCGTGGGCGCAGTCGGGGAAGCGGCACCGCTCGGCGAGCTCCTCGATCTCGGCGAACGCCTGTGCGACACCACCCTCGGCGTCCCACAGCCCCACCCCGCGCAGCCCCGGGGTGTCGATCAGCACCCCGCCCGAGGGCAGGGGCAGCAGATCGCGGGTGGTCGTGGTGTGCCGCCCCTTGCCGTCGCTGTCGCGGATCGCCCGCACGTCCTGGACGGCCTCGCCCACCAGCGCGTTCGCCAGCGTGGACTTGCCCGCACCGGACTGGCCGAGCAGCACGGCGGTGCCGGAGGCGAGCACGGCGCCGAGCTCGTCCACCCCCTCCCCCGTCGCGGAGCTGACCGGCAGCACCCGTACGCCGGGCGCCGCCGTCTCGGTGTCGGACACCAGATGGGCGAGGGTGTCCGGGTCGGGCACCAGATCGGCCTTGGTGAGGACGAGCAGTGGCTGGGCGCCGCTCTCCCAGGCCAGCGCGGTGAACCGCTCCACCCGCCCCAGGTCCAGCTCGGCGGCGAGGGAGACGGCGATGACGGCGTGGTCGGCGTTGGCGGCAAGCACCTGGCCGTCCGACCGCTTGGAGGACGTGGACCGTACGAGGGCGGTACGGCGCGGCAGCAGCGTACGGACATAACGCGGATCGCCCTCGGCGTCCACGGCGGTCCAGTCGCCGGTGCACACGATCCGCATCGGATCGCGCGGTGTCACCAGCTCGGTGTCGGCCCGTGCCAGGCCGCTCGGCGTGACCAGATCGCACTGGCCACGGTCCACCCGGATCACCCGGCCGGGCACCAGTCCCCGCGCGGCGTACGGGGCGAACGTCTCCGCCCAGCCGTCGTCCCAGCCATAGGCGGCGAGGGAGTACGGAGAGGTGGAGCCAGAGGAGTCGGAAGAGCCGGAAGAGCCGGAAGAAGTGTTGAACACGGAGGAAACCCTTCGAGGGGCGGCCTCCGAAGAGGTGTCAGCCGGAGACCGCGGGAGTGGAAATGAGGAACTCCTGAACGCGAGCGGCGCTCGCCACCGAGACCGTCATCAATGTCCTCACCTCCTGCTTTCCTCAACGCGCGGCAACACGGACCAACACGGCCCGCACGGAACGGAGAAACCGTAGCCCATCCCCGCACGGGGCGCCATCCATTTTTCCTTCGTTGAAAAACGAAGGGCCGCAATCAACCGCCCTGTGACCAGGGGAACATGACCCCGAGCAACGGCCACCGAACATGCTTGCGCACCCGCCGGAGGCTGAGGTACCTTCGCGGCAGTTGATCTTTGTTTTCACGCGCGATAAACGGGTCAGATCACCAGGTCACCAGGTCACGGGGGAGTGTACCTAGTTGTCCACAGTCGCCGATTCGGCATGGCATCACGATGTCCATGATTCGGTAGCGGTCATCGGTTTCTCCTGTCGTTTACCGGGGGCCCGGACGCCCGAGGAATTCTGGCGGCTGCTCAGCGAGGGCGCGGACGCGGTCACTTCCGTACCGGAAGATCGATGGACCCCGCGGCAATCGGACGCCCCGCGGCAATCCGACGGCGAGTACGGGGCCCGAGCAGAAGCTGAGACCGAAGCGGAAGCCGAAGCGGGAACTGAATTCGGCGCGTTCCTCGACGAGGTCGACCACTTCGACGCCGACTTCTTCGGCATATCGCCGCGCGAGGCCGCCGCCATGGACCCGCAGCAGCGGCTGATGCTCGAACTGGGCTGGGAAACCCTGGAGGACGCGGGCCTCACACCGGCCCGGCTCGCCCAAGGACGGACGGGGGTGTTCGTCGGAGCCATCAACGACGACTACGCCACGCTGCTGCGGCGGCACGGCGGCGACTCCGCGGTCACCCATCACACCCTGACCGGCCTCCAGCGCGGCATGATCGCCAACCGGCTCTCCTATCTGCTGGACACCCGCGGCCCCAGCATGGTGGTGGACTCGGGGCAGTCGTCCTCGCTGGTCGCGGTGCACACGGCCTGCCAGAACCTGCGCGACGGCGAATGCGACACCGCGCTCGCGGGCGGGGTCCACCTCAATCTCGCCTACGACGGCGCGCTGAGCGCCGCACGCTCGGGCGGGCTCTCCCCCGACGGCACCTGCTACACCTTCGACGCCCGGGCCAACGGCTTCGTCCGCGGCGAGGGCGGCGGTCTGGTGCTGCTCAAACCCCTCGCCCACGCGCTCGCCGACGGCGACCGGATCCACGGGGTGCTGCGCGGCGGCGCGGTCAACAACGACGGCGGCGGGGACAGCCTCACCACCCCCAGCCGGACCGCCCAGGCGGAGGTGTTGCGCCGGGCGTACGCCGCGGCCGGGGTCGCCCCCGACGAGGTGCAGTACGTCGAACTGCACGGCACCGGCACGCCCGTCGGCGACCCCGTCGAGGCGGCGGCGCTGGCCGAGGCGATCGGCGCCGCGCGGACGAAGGACCGTCCGCTGCTGGTGGGGTCCGCCAAGACGAACGTGGGCCATCTGGAAGGGGCCGCGGGGATCACCGGCCTGATCAAGGTCCTGCTCTCCCTGAAGGCTGCACATCTCCCGCCCAGCCGCAACTTCCGCTCCCCCAACCTCGCGATTCCGCTGGAGGAGTGGAATCTGCGGGTGCAGACCGAGCTGTCGGCATGGCCGCGCCCGGACGCGCCGCTGATCGCCGGGGTGTCGTCCTTCGGCGTCGGCGGGACCAACGCCCATGTCGTCGTGGAGCGGGCCCCGGTGGTCTCACCCGCCACGAGTGCGGACGAAGGCGTTGCGGGCGCGTGGGCTGGTGAGGTGCTGCCGTGGGTGCTCTCGGGCCGGACTCCGGCCGGGGTGCGGGCGCAGGCGGCACGGTTGCGGTCGTTCGCGGCGGCCGGTTCGGCCAGTGGTTGGGCCAGTGGTTCGGCGGAAGGTGGCGTCTCCCCCGCCGACATCGGATGGTCGCTCGCCGAGCACCGGGCCGCCCTGGAGCACCGTGCCGTGGTGGTCGCCGGGGACCGCGATGCGTACCTGGCCGGGCTGGACGCACTGGCCTCCGGTGAGCCCTCCGCCCAGGTGGTGGCCGGGGTGGCCGGGGTGGCCGGCGAGTCGGCCGCCGGTCCGGTGTTCGTCTTCCCGGGGCAGGGCTCGCAGTGGCTGGGCATGGCCGCCGAACTGCTCGACGCCTCACCCGTGTTCGCCGAATCCATCGACCGCTGCGCCCGGGCCTTGGCCCCCCACACCGACTGGGACCTCGTCGACGTACTGCGGGACACCGAGGACGGCACCGTGCTGGAGCGGGCGGAGGTGCTGCAACCCGCGCTCTGGGCCGTGATGGTCTCGCTGGCGCGGGTGTGGCGTTCGCTCGGCGTCGTCCCGTCGGCCGTCGTGGGCCACTCGCAGGGCGAGATCGCGGCCGCGTGCGTGGCCGGAGCGCTCTCCCTGGAGGACGGTGCCCGGCTGATCGCCGTACGCAGCCGACTCGCGGCGGCGCTGATCGGCCGGGGCGGCCTCGCGTCCATCGGCGCGTCGGAGGAGCGGGCGGCCGAACTGCTCGCGGCCCGGGACGACGTATGGATCGCCGCGGTCAACGGCCCCGGGGCGACGGTGGTCGGGGGCAGCCTGGAGGGGCTGGCCGAGGTCACGGCCCGGGCGGAGGCCGCCGGGCTGCGCCATCGCGCGGTGGCCACGGCGTATGCCTCGCACACCCCGCATGTCGAGGCGATCCGCGAGGAGTTCCTGCGGCTCGCCGCGCCGGTCGCGCCGCGCGCCGGGGACGTACCGATGTACTCGACCGTCACCACCGCCCCCGTCGCGGGCGAGGCGCTGGACGCCGAGTACTGGTACCGCAACCTCCGCGAACAGGTCCGCTTCCACGACACCGTCCAGAACCTGATCGCCGACGGCAACTCCCTCTTCCTGGAGAGCAGTTCACACCCCGTGCTCACCACCGCCGTCCAGGACACCGGCGGCCTCGCCGTCGGCACCCTGCGGCGGGGCGAGGGCGGCACGCGGCGGCTGCTGCTCTCGCTGGCCGAGCTGTGGGTGCGTGGAGCCGCCCCGGACTGGGCGCGGGTGTTCGCCGGGACCGGCGCCCGCCGGGCCGAGCTGCCCGGCCGCGCCTTCCTGCGGCGGCGCCACTGGTTCGGCACCGTGGCCTCCCCGGCGGCCACCGCGGGCGCCACGAGCCTCGATGTGGTTCATCAGGTGCGGGCCCAGGCCGCCGCCGTCCTCGGACATACGACGGTGGCCGAACTCGACACCGGACGCACCTTCAAGGACCTCGGGTTCGACTCGATCTCGCTCAGCGATCTGTGCAACCGCGTCAACGCCACGCTGGGCACCCGCCTCTCCCCCGCCGCGCTCTTCAGCCACCCGACCCCGGCCCGGCTGGCGGAACACCTCGCCGCCGCCCCCTCCTCCGCACCCACCCCGGAGGCCGCCACCGACGCCGACGAGCCGATCGCCATCATCGGGATGAGCTGCCGCCTCCCCGGTGGGGTGCGCTCCCCTGAGGACCTGTGGCGGCTGGTGGCGGACGGACGGGACGCCATTTCGCCGTTCCCGGACGACCGCGAATGGGATCTGGAGAGGCTGCACGGCACCGAGGGCGCCGGCAGCAGCTTCGCCCGGAGCGGTGGATTCATCGACGGGGCCGCGGACTTCGACGCCCGCTTCTTCGGCATCTCGCCGCGCGAGGCCCTGGCGATGGACCCCCAGCAGCGGCTGCTGCTGGAGACCTCCTGGGAACTGCTGGAACGGGCGGGCATCGCGCCCGACGCGCTGCGCGCCACCCGTACCGGTGTGTTCGTCGGCGCCATGGACCAGGAGTACGGGCCACGGCTGCACGAGGCGCCGGAGGCGGTGGACGGCTATCTGCTCACCGGCAAGACCGCCAGCGTCGCCTCCGGCCGTATCGCCTATCTGCTCGGGCTCACCGGGCCCGCCATCACCCTGGACACCGCCTGCTCGTCATCGCTGGTGGCCCTGCATCTGGCGGTGCAGTCGCTGCGCCGGGGAGAGTCCTCGCTGGCCCTGGCCGGTGGGGTCACCGTCCTCAACACCCCGGGAATCTTCACCGAGTTCAGCCGCCAGGGCGGGCTGGCCCGCGACGGCCGGTGCAAGGCGTTCGCGGCCGGGGCCGATGGCACCGGAATGGCCGAGGGCGTCGGCATGCTGCTGGTGGAGCGGCTGTCCGACGCCCGCCGCAACGGCCATCGGGTGCTCGGCGTGATCCGTGGCACGGCGGTCAACCAGGACGGCGCCTCCAACGGCCTCACCGCGCCCAACGGCCTCTCCCAGGAGCAGGTGGTCCGGCAGGCACTGGCGGACGCGGGGCTGTCGGCGTCCGACGTGGATGTGATCGAGGCACACGGCACGGGCACGGCGCTCGGCGACCCGATCGAGGCGCAGGCGCTGCTCGCCACGTACGGCCGGGACCGGCCCGCCGACCGGCCCGCGCTGCTGGGGTCGGTGAAGTCCAACATCGGCCACACCCAGGCGGCGGCCGGAGTCGCGGGCGTCATCAAGGCGGTCATGGCGATGCGCCACGGTGTCGTCCCCGCCACGCTGCACGTGGACGAGCCGACCCCGCACGTGGACTGGGCGTCCGGCGGCGTGGAGTTGGTGACGGAGGCGATGGGCTGGCCCGAGGCCGGACGGGCGCGGCGGGCCGGAGTCTCGTCGTTCGGCATCAGCGGGACCAACGCCCATGTGGTGCTGGAACAGGCCCCACCGGCCACCGTCCCCGCTCCCGTCGCTTATCCCGCCCACTCGCTCGTCGAGGCGGAGGGTGTGCTGCCGTGGGCGGTGTCGGGCCGGTCGCCCGCCGCGCTGCGGGCGCAGGCGGCCCGGCTGGGTGCGTTCGCCGCCGCCTCCGACGCCACGCCGTCGGACATCGGGTGGGCGCTGGCGACGCGGCGGGCCGCCATGGAACACCGTGCGGTGGTGGTGGCCGGGGACCGGGAGGACTTCCTGGCCGGGCTGGACGCGATCGCCGCCGGGGAGCCCTCCGCCCAGGTGGTGGCCGGGGTGTCCGGCGGGTCGACCGCCGGTCCGGTGTTCGTCTTCCCAGGGCAGGGGTCGCAGTGGGTCGGCATGGCCGCCGAACTGCTCTCCAGCTCATCGGTGTTCGCCGAGTCCGTCGACCGCTGCGCCCAGGCGCTGGCCCCGCATATCGCTTGGGACCTGCTCGATGTGCTGCGGGCGACCGGGGATGACGCGGTGCTGGAACGGGTGGATGTGGTCCAGCCCGCCCTCTGGGCCGTGATGGTGTCCTTGGCGCAGGTGTGGCGTTCGCTCGGCATCGAGCCCTCCGCCGTCATCGGCCACTCCCAGGGCGAGATCGCGGCCGCGTGTGTGGCCGGTGTGCTGACCCTGGAGGACGGCGCACGGCTCGTGGCGCTGCGCAGCCGCCTCATCGCGCGAGACCTGGCCGGACTCGGCGGCATGGTCTCCCTCGCGACCTCCGCCGACCAGGCGCGCGAGCTGCTGACCGGCCGCGACGACGTCTGGATCGCGGCCGTCAACGGGCCCGCCTCCACGGTCATCGCCGGGAGCCCCGCCGGACTCGCCGAGGCCACGGCAAAGGCCGAGGCCAGCGGAATCCGGACCCGTGCGATCGCCGTCGACTACGCCTCCCACACCCCGCACGTCGAACGCATCCGGGAGCAACTCCTCCAGCTCGCCGCCCCCATCACCCCCCGCCCCGGCGACATCCCCCTGTACTCCACCGTCACCGCCACCCCCATCGACGGCGGCACCCTCGACGCCGAGTACTGGTACCGCAACCTCCGCGAGCCCGTCCGCTTCCACGACACACTGCGGACTCTGCTGGCCGACGGCCATGCCCTCTACCTGGAGTCCAGCCCTCACCCGGTCCTCACCACCGCCGTCGAGGAGACCGGCCACGCCGCCGACCAGCACCTCCTCGCCAGCGGCACCCTGCGCCGTGACCAGGGTGGCGTCCGGCAGCTCCTCAACGCCCTCGCCACCCTGTGGGCCCACGGAGTGGCCCCCGACTGGGCAGCGGTGTTCGCACCGGGCGACGCCACAGCCGTCGATCTGCCCACCTACGCCTTCCAGCGCGAGCGCTACTGGCTCGCGCCCGTCGGCCCCGCCTCCGCCGTACGGGTAGATCTGCCGTCCGCCACCGTGGCGGCCGAAGGGCCCGAGGCGCTCGACGGCTTCGCACGCCGGGTGGCCGACGCCGCCGAGGGCGCGCCCCGGCTGCGGGTGGTGCTGGACGAGGTGTGTCGCCACGCGGCGGCCGTGCTGGGGCTGTCGTCGGTGGACGAGGTGGAGACGCGGAAGGTCTTCCGGGACCTCGGCTTCGACTCGCTGACCGCCGTGGAGCTGCGGAACCGGCTGGCCGTGGCCACGGGCGCGGCGCTCGCGCCGTCCGTCGTCTTCGACTATCCGACGCCCCTGACGCTGGCCCGGCATCTGCTGGACCGGATCACGGGCGGGCACGCCGCCGGAGCGGGCTCGTACGCGCCGGGCGCCGTTGGGTCGGTTGCGCCGGTTGGGCCGGTCGGGCCGGTTGGGCCGGTTGGGCCGGTTGGGACGGTTGGGGCGAGGGCGGCCGCCCTGGACGAGCCCATCGCGATCGTGGCCACGAGCTGCCGTTTCCCCACGGGCGTACGGTCGCCCGAGGACCTTTGGCGGCTGCTGCTGTCCGACCAGGACACGCTCTCCGCGTTCCCGGCGGACCGTGGCTGGGATCTCGGCACGCTGCGCCACCCCGACCCCGAACGCCCCGGCAGCAGCTATGTCCACCAGGGTGGATTCCTCCCGGACGCCGCCGACTTCGATGCCGACTTCTTCGGCATCTCGCCGCGCGAGGCGGTGGCGATGGACCCTCAGCAGCGGCTGCTGCTGGAGACCTGCTGGGAGGCCCTGGAACACGCGGGCATCGACCCGCTGTCGCTGCGCGGCAGCCGCACCGGGGTGTTCATCGGCCTCGTACCGCACGGCTACGGCGGCGCGGGCGCCGATACCGAGGGGTCCGAGGGCTACCTCTTCACCGGGGCCGCCGGAAGCGTGGCATCGGGCCGGATCGCCTACAGCTTCGGGCTGACCGGACCGGCCGTCACGGTGGACACGGCGTGTTCGTCCTCGCTGTTGGCGCTGCACCTCGCCGTACAGGCGCTGCGCAACGGCGACTGCGGGACGGCGCTCGTGGGCGGCGTCTCGGTGATCTCCACACCCGGTGTGTTCACCGAGTTCAGCCATCAGCGCGGACTCGCCCCCGACGGCCGCTGCAAGCCCTTCGCGGCGGCGGCGGACGGCACCGCGTGGGCGGAGGGCGTGGGCGTGCTGCTGGTAGAACGGCTGTCGGAGGCGCGCCGCAACGGACACCAGGTGATGGCCGTCATCCGTGGCTCGGCGATCAACCAGGACGGCGCCTCCAATGGCCTCACCGCGCCCAATGGGCCGTCCCAACAGGCCGTCATCCGCCAGGCGTTGGCGAACGCACGTCTCACGCCATCCGATGTCGATGTGATCGAGGCACATGGGACGGGTACGGCGCTGGGCGACCCCATCGAGGCACAGGCGCTGCTCGCCACGTACGGCCAGGGCCGATCCGCCGCACACCCGGTGCTGCTGGGCTCGATGAAGGCCCATGTCGGCCACACCGGCGCGGCGGCCGGAGTCGCGGGCATCATCAAGATGGTGCTGGCCCTGCGCCACGGTGTGGTGCCGCGCACCCTGCATGTGGACGAACCGACGCCGCAGGTGGACTGGGACTCCGGTGCGGTACGGCTGGTGACGGAGACCACGAGCTGGCCCGAGGCCGAACGGGCGCGCCGCGCGGCGGTGTCGTCGTTCGGCGTCAGCGGCACCAACGCCCATGTGATCCTCGAAGCGGCCCCGACGGCCGACACCGCACCCGCATCACCACCCACGGAGGGTGTGCTGCCGTGGGCGATCTCGGCTCGTTCGGAGGCCGCGCTACGGGCCCAGGCAGCGCAGTTGCGCGCTTTCGTGGCCACGAGCGATCGGCATCTCGCCGATATCGGCTCGACGCTGGCACTGCACCGGGCCGCGCTGGAGCATCGCGCGGTGGTCGTGGCCGCCGACCGGGACACCTTCCTGGCCGGATTGGACGCCATCGCCACCGGCGAGTCCGCCGCCCATGTGGTCAGCGGAGCGGTTTCGGGCGAGCCGCCCTCCGGTGCGGTCTTCGTCTTTCCGGGACAGGGGTCGCAGTGGGTCGGCATGGCCGCAGAACTGCTCGCATCATCGGCGGTGTTCGCCGAGTCCATCGACAGGTGCGCCCAAGCTCTCGCTCCGCATATCGACTGGGATCTTCTCGATGTGCTGCGGGCGACCGGGGATGATGCGGTGCTGGAGCGGGTGGATGTGGTCCAGCCCGCCCTCTGGGCCGTCATGGTGTCCCTGGCCCAGGTGTGGCGCTCGTACGGCATCGAGCCCTCCGCCGTCATCGGCCACTCCCAGGGCGAGATCGCCGCAGCGTGCGTCGCCGGTGTGCTGACCTTGGAAGACGGCGCACGACTCGTGGCGCTGCGCAGCCGCCTCATCGCCCGAGAACTCGCCGGACACGGCGGCATGGTGTCTCTCACGGCCTCCGCCGACGAGGCACACGACCTGCTGACCGGCCACGACGACGTCTGGATCGCCACCGTCAACGGCCCGACCTCCACCGTCATCGCCGGGAGCCCCACCGCGCTCACCGATGTCATGGCACAAGCGGAAGCCACCGGGATCCGGGCCCGTGCGATCGCCGTCGACTACGCGTCCCACACCCCGCACGTCGAACGCATCCGGGACCAGCTCCTCCAACTCGCCGCACCCATCACCCCCCACACCGGGCACGTGCCCATGTACTCCACCGTCACCGCCACCCCCATCGACGGCGACACCCTCGACGCCGAGTACTGGTACCGCAACCTCCGCGAACCCGTCCGCTTCCACGACACCCTCCACACCCTCCAGGCCGACGGCCACACCCTCTACCTCGAAACCAGCCCCCACCCCGTCCTCACCACCGCCATCCAAGAAACCAACGCCCACGCCACCGGCACCCTCCGCCGCAACCACGGCGACACCCAACAACTCCTCACCACCCTCGCCACCCTCTGGACCCACGGCCTCACCCCCAACTGGCCAACCATCCTCCCCCACAGCACCCCCACCAACCTCCCCACCTACCCCTTCCAACGCCACCGCTACTGGCTGGACGCCGCCGCCCCGGCCCGATCCCGCGCCAACGCGACGACGGGACCGGATCCGCACACCGGCTTCTGGGAGGCCGTGGAGCGCGAGGACCTGGAAGGGCTGGCGCGGACTCTGCGGCTGGAGGAATCGCAGGCGGAGTTGACGACCCTGCTGCCCGCGCTGTCGGCGTGGCATCGACGGCAGAGCGTGGCGTCCACGACGGACGCGTGGCGGTATCGCGAGGGCTGGAGGCCGCTGCCCGACACCACCGCGCCCGCGCTGTCCGGCACCTGGCTTGTGGTCCTCGCACCCGATCAGAAGGGCCGTGCGCCGTACGAGGCGATCGCCACCGCCCTCAGCCGACACGGGGCCACGGTGGAGACGGCGGTCGTGGCGCCTGACGATCCGCGCCGCTGGGCCGACACCCTCGCCGCCCTCACCGCACACACCACCGCGCCCGTCGTCGGCGTACTGTCGCTGCTCGCCTGCGACGAGGCCGCCGGGCCGCACCGCACCCTGCGGCTGATCCAGGGCCTGGAGGCGGCGGGGCTGTTCGCACCGCTGTGGTGTGTCACCCAGGGCGCGGTGTCCGCCAGCGACCACGATCCGTTGACCGGTCCGGCGCAGGCGCTGGTGTGGGGTCTGGGCCGGGTGGCGGCGCAGGAACTCGCCACCCGCTGGGGCGGGTTGGTGGATCTGCCCCAGGAGCTGGACGAACGAGCGACAGCCCGGCTGTGTGCCGTACTGGCCGCCGATGGCCACGAGGACCAGGTCGCGGTCCGCGCCACCGGGGCCCTCGGGCGCCGTATCGTCAGGGCGCCCCGTCTCGGCGATGTGCTCGACGACGGCTGGACGCCCGGCCCGGGCACGGTCCTGATCACCGGTGGCACCGGCGCCCTCGGCAGTCAGGTGGCCCGTCGGCTCGCGGCCCGTGGCGCCGAGCATCTGCTGCTCGTCAGCCGTCGCGGGGACGCCGCGCCAGGAGCGGACGAGCTGGTGGCCGAGCTGACCACCTCGGGGGCCAGGGCGACCGTGGCGGCCTGCGATGTCGGGGACGCCGGCGCGCTCCGCGCGCTTCTGGCGTCGATTCCGGCCGCGTACCCGCTGACCTCGGTGTTCCACACGGCGGCCGTCCTGGACGACGCCGCGATCACCGCGCTCACCCCCGAGCAGGTGGACCGCGTGCTGCGGGTCAAGGCGGATGCGGCGTGGCGGCTGCACGAGCTGACCCGGGACCTGGAGCTCTCCGCGTTCGTGCTGTTCTCCTCCCTGGCGGGCACCGTGGGCATGGTGGGTCAGGGCAACTACGCGCCCGCCAACGCCTATATGGATGCCCTGGCTCGCCACCGTCGCGCACGGGGGCTGGTGGCCACCTCCGTGGCCTGGGGCTCCTGGGCGCAGGGCGGTATGGCCGAACGGGACGCGGTCACCGAACTGCGGCTGCGCCATGGCGTACCGCTGCTGCCGCCGGAGTCGGCACTCCTCGCGCTGGAGGCGGCACTGGCGGATGACGAAACGGCCCTGGTGATCGCCGATATCGACTGGGACCGCTTCGCCCACGCCTACACCGCCGCCCGCCCCAGCCACCTCCTCGATGAGATCCCCGAGGCCCGGCGGGCGCTCGGCCAGGTCGACGCTGCGACGGCCCCGGCGCCGGGCGGCGGTACGGGCGGTACGGTGGCGGCCCTGCGCGACCCGCTCGCCGACGCCAAGCCCGAGGAGCGCGAACGGCGGCTCCTCGATGCCGTACGCGGCCAGGTGGCCGCCGTCCTCGGCCATGACTCGGCCGAGGCCGTGGGCACCAGGCGGCCGTTCCTGGAGCTCGGTCTGGACTCGGTGACGGCGGTGGAGCTGCGCAATCGGCTCGGGAACGTCACGGGGCTCCGGCTGCCCGCCACCGTGATCTTCGACTTCCCGACCGTGACCGAGCTCGTTGACTATCTGTACGCACAGCTCTTCACCGGCATCGACGGCGACCCGAACCCCACCGGTCGAGCTGCCACGGGTGACGGCACCCCCGAACTCGACCGCCTGGAACAGCTGGTGGTGTCGCTGCCGAGCGACGCCCCCGCCCGTTCCGAGATCGCCGACCGGCTGCGCCGGCTGCTCCGGTCCGCCGTGGACGCCGTGGACGCCGTGGACTCCGTAGCCACCGTGGACACCGTGGACACCACCGACGGGCCGGTGACCTCCGACGACCTCGAAGCGGCCACCAACGACGAGCTCTTCGACTACATCGAGAAGGAGTTCGGGATCTCCTGATCCCGTTTCGCCCACCCCGCTGACCAGCCGGTCCTTCCGCCATACCCCCTCCCACCGCCGACTCTTCGCATGGAGCCCCGACATGGACGATGCGCACAAGCTCCGCCACTATCTGACCCGGGTCACCGCGGAGCTCAAGGAGACGCGGGCGCAACTGCGGGTGGCGGAGTCGGCGGCCGCCGAGCCGGTGGCGATCGTGGGGATGAGCTGCCGCTATCCCGGCGGAGTGGCCTCGCCCGAGGCGCTGTGGGAGCTCGTCGAGGGCGGCGGGGACGCCATTTCCGGGTTCCCGGTCGACCGCGGCTGGGATCTGGCGGGGCTGGTGGACCCGGACGGCGAACGGCCGGGTACGTCGTACACCGCCGAGGGTGGATTCCTGCACACCGCGGGCGAGTTCGACGCCTCCTTCTTCGGCATCTCACCGCGCGAGGCGCTGGCGATGGATCCCCAGCAGCGGCTGCTGCTGGAGACCTCCTGGGAGCTGTTCGAGCGAGCGGGCATCGATCCGGCGTCGCTGCGCTCCAGCCGGACCGGGGTGTTCATCGGTGCCAGCTTCCATGACTACGGCAGCAGGCTGCCCGCGATCCCGGAGGAGGTCGAGGGCCATGCCATGACCGGTGTCGCGGGCAGTGTCGTCTCCGGGCGCATCGCCTACACCTACGGGTTGAACGGCCCGGCCCTCACCGTGGACACCGCGTGTTCGTCCTCGCTGGTGGCGATGCATCTGGGAGTGCGGGCGCTGCGCGGCGGCGAGTGCGGGATGGCGATCGTCGGCGGTGTCGCCGTGATGTCCACACCCGATCTGTTCACCGAGTTCAGCAGGCAGCGGGGGCTGGCCCGGGACGGCCGGTGCAAGGCGTTCTCCGCCGCGGCCGACGGCATGGGCGCGGCGGAGGGCGTGGGGCTGCTGCTGGTGGAACGGCTGTCCGACGCCCGCCGCAACGGCCACCAGGTGCTCGGCGTGATCCGGGGCACCGCGGTCAACCAGGACGGCGCCTCCAACGGCCTCACCGCGCCCAACGGCCCCGCCCAACGGCGGGTGATCCAGGACGCGCTGGCCGACGCGGGCGTGGCCTCGTCCGAGGTGGATGTGATCGAGGCGCACGGGACCGGTACGGCGCTGGGCGACCCGATCGAGGCACAGGCGTTGCTCGCCACCTACGGCCGGGACCGGTCCGCCGAACGCCCCGCGCTGCTGGGCTCGGTGAAATCCAACCTCGGTCACACCCAGGCCGCGGCGGGCGTGGCCGGTGTGATCAAGATGGTCATGGCGATGCGCCATGACGTGGTGCCGCGCACCCTTCATGTGGACGAGCCGACGCCGCATGTGGACTGGGACTCCGGTGCGCTGGAGCTGGTCACGGAGAACGCGCCGTGGCCCGAGGCGGAACGGGCACGCCGCGCGGCGGTGTCGTCGTTCGGCGTCAGCGGCACCAACGCCCATGTGATCCTCGAAGCGGCCCCGACGGCCGACACCGCACCCGCATCACCACCCACGGAGGGTCTGCTGCCGTGGGTGATCTCGGCACGCTCCGAGACCGCGCTACGGGCCCACGCAGCGCAATTGCTGACGTTCGCGGCCACGAGCGACCGGCACCTCGCCGACATCGGCTGGACGCTCGCGCGGCACCGGGCGGCGCTCGAACACCGCGCGGTGGTCGTGGCCGCCGACCGGGACACCTTTCTGGCCGGGCTGGACGCCATCGCCACCGGCGAGCCCGCCGTCCATGTGGTCAGCGGCGTGGCCCCGGAAGAGCCACCGTCCGGTGCGGTCTTCGTCTTTCCGGGACAGGGGTCGCAGTGGGTCGGCATGGCCGCAGAACTGCTCGCATCATCGGCGGTGTTCGCCGAGTCCATCGACAGGTGCGCCCAGGCCCTCGCCCCGCACATCGAGTGGAATCTTCTCGACGTCCTGCGCGAGACCTCGGACGACGGCGTGCTGGAGCGGGTGGATGTGGTCCAGCCCGCCCTCTGGGCCGTCATGGTGTCCCTGGCCCAGGTGTGGCGCTCCTACGGCATCGAGCCCTCCGCCGTCATCGGCCACTCACAAGGCGAGATCGCCGCAGCGTGCGTCGCCGGTGTGCTGACCTTGGAAGACGGCGCACGACTCGTGGCACTGCGCAGCCGCCTCAGCGCCCAGGAACTGGCCGGACACGGCGGCATGGTCTCCCTCGCCACCTCCGCCGACCAGGCGCGCGAGCTGCTGACCGGCCGCGACGACGTCTGGATCGCCACCGTCAACGGGCCCACCTCCACCGTCATCGCCGGAAGCCCGAGCGGGCTCGCCGAGGTGGCCGCCGCTGCCGAGAGCGCCGGGCTGCGCACCCGCACCATCCCGGTCGACTACGCCTCCCACACGCCCCACGTCGAACGCATCCGGGACCAGCTCCTCCAGCTCGCCGCACCCATCACCCCCCGCACCGGCGACATCCCCTTGTACTCCACCGTCACCGCCACCCCCCTCGACGGCGACACCCTCAACGCCGAGTACTGGTACCGCAACCTCCGCGAACCCGTCCGCTTCCACGACACACTGCGGATTCTCCAGGCCGACGGCCACACCCTCTACCTCGAAACCAGCCCCCACCCCGTCCTCACCACCGCCATCCAAGAAACCAACGCCCACGCCACCGGCACCCTCCGCCGCGACCACGGTGGCGTCCAACAACTCCTCACCACCCTCGCCACCCTCTGGACCCACGGCCTCACCCCCAACTGGCCCGCAATCCTCCCGCACAGCACCCCCACCAACCTCCCCACCTACCCCTTCCAACGCCACCACTACTGGCTTTCGGCGGCCGAGCGGGTCGGGGATCTCGCGGGCGCCGGGCTGTCCGTGGTGGGGCATCCGCTGGTGGCTGCCGGGGTGAGCATGGCCGAGGGCGGCGGGTTCGTGTTCACGGGCCGGGTCTCCACCCGTACCCACCCATGGCTGGCCGACCACATGGTGCTGGACCGGGTCCTGGTCCCGGGTGCGGCCCTGCTGGAGCTCGTGCTGGGTGCCGGGCAGCACATGGGCGCCGAACGGCTGGACGAGCTGGTCCTGCACACCCCGCTGACCGTGCCGTCCGATGGCACCGCCCTCGACATCCAGGTGGGCATCGACGCCTCGGACGAGCGGGGCGGGTACGCCGTACGGCTGCACTCCCGGCCGCACCGCCCGGAGCAGGACGACGATCCGGCGGACTGGGTGTGTCATGCCACGGGGACGCTGACGGCGTCCGCGTCGTCGCCCGGCGACGAGCACATGGACGCGGACGCGGGGCCGGAGGCCGACGCCCAGTGGCCGCCCACCGGTGCGGAGCCGGTGGACACCGACGCGTTCTACGAGCGGCTGGCGGACCACGGCTACGGCTACGGCCCGGTGTTCCAGGGCGTGGGTGCCGTATGGCGCCGGGGCGAGGAGCTGTTCGCCGAGGTGCGGCTGCCGGAGTCGGCCACCGGTGACGCGGACCGGTTCGGTGTGCATCCGGCGCTGGTGGACGCGGCGTTGCAGACGCGGCTGGTGGGGCTCCTGGAGGGCGAGACGGAGCGGATGATGCCGCTGTCGTTCTCCGGGGCGCGGCTGCGTGCCACGGGCGCGACCGTCGCCCGGGTACGGACGGCGCCCACGGGGCCGGGCGGGATCTCGGTGCGGATGACGGACCTCGCCGGTCTGCCGATCCTCACCGTCGACGAGGTGGTCTCACGGCCGCTGACGGCCGACGCGCTGACGATCGCCACCGGGACGGCCCCGGACTCGCTCTTCGAGGTCACGTGGACGCCGCTGCCCCTCCGGCCGTCCGAGGCCACGGAGCCCATGGCGGTGCTCGGGTCCCCCCTGCCCGACGCCCCCGACGCCCCCGGCGCACCCGTCCACGCCGATGTGGCCGCGCTCCTCGCCGCCGTACGCACCGGCGTACCCCTGCCCCAGCTGGTGGTGCTGCCCGTTCTCCCGGCACAGGCCCCGGACGGGGTGGCCGATGTGCCCGCCGTCGGCCGGGACCGGCTGGCTGCCGTGCTGGAGACGGTACGGGAGTGGCTGAGCCACCCCGAACTCGACGGCGTCCGGCTCGCGTTGCTGACCCGGGGCGCGGTGGCCGCTTTCCCGGGTGAGCGGGCCGAGCTGGCGTCGGCGGGGGTGCGGGGGCTGTGGCGTTCGGTGTGCTCGGAGCACCCGGGCCGGTTCGCGCAGGTGGATCTGGACGGTGCGCCCGAGTCCATGGCCGCGCTGACCGCCGCCCTCGCCACCGGTGAGCCCGAACTCGTGGTGCGCGCCGGAGCGGTGTCCGTACCCCGGCTGGGCCGGGTCTCGCCGTCGGACGCCGGAATGCTGACGGCCCCCGCAGGGGCCTGGAGCCTGGACCTGGACACCGGGGGCACCGTGGAAGGGCTGCGGCTCGTGCCCGCTCCGGGTGTCGAGGAGCCCCTGGCCCCAGGCCGGGTGCGGATCGCGGTACGCGCCACGGGCGTCAACTTCCGTGACGTCCTTGCCTCGTTGGGAGTGGTGTCCGGCGGCGAAAGGCTCTTCGCGGCCGAGGGCGCCGGTGTGGTCCTGGAGGTCGGCCCCGGTGTCGACGGGCTCGCGGTGGGCGACCGGGTGATGGGGCTGGTGTCGGGCGCGTATGCGGGCCCCGTGGCGGTGGCCGACGCCCGGATGGTCGTGCGGATGCCCCACGGCTGGACGTTTCCGCAGGCGGCCTCGGTGCCCGCCGTGTCCCTGACCGCGTACTACGCCCTGGTCGAGCTGGCCCGGGTGCGTGCGGGCGAGTCGGTTCTGGTGCACGCCGCCGCGGGTGGCGTGGGGATGGCGGCCGTACGGCTGGCGCGCCATCTCGGGGTCGAGGTGTACGCCACCGCGAGCGAGCCGAAGTGGCCCGTGGTGCACGGCATGGGCGTTCCGGCCGAGCGGGTGGCGTCCTCGCGCACCCTGGAGTTCGCCGACCGCTTCCTGACCGCGACCGATGGCCGGGGCGTCGATGTCGTACTGAACTGTCTGGCCGGGGAGTTCATCGACGCCTCGCTGACGCTGCTGCCGCGCGGCGGCCGGTTCATCGAGATGGGCAAGACGGATGTCCGGGACGCCGATGAGGTGGCCGCGCGATGGCCGGGCGTCGGCTATCGGGCGTTCGACCTCTCCGAGGCCGGGGCGGAGCGGCTGGGCGCGATGCTGGCGCATCTCGCCGAGCTGTTCGAGGCGGGTGTGCTGGCGCCGCTGCCGGTGACGGCGTGGGACACCCGCCGGGCGCGGGAGGCGTTCCGCCACGTCAGCCAGGCGCGCCACACCGGGAAGGTGGTGCTCATCCCGCCCCGGGACGCGATCGACGGGACCGTGCTGATCACCGGTGGCACGGGGGTCATCGGCTCGGCGGTGGCCCGGCATCTGGTCACCCGCCATGGCGTCACCGACCTCGTCCTCGTCGGCCGCCGTGGCCCGGAGGCCCTTGGTGCTCGCGAACTCATTGCCGAGCTAGCGGAGTTGGGCGCCACGGCCCGGGTGGTGGCGTGTGATGTGTCCGACCGCGCCGCGCTGGGCGCGCTGCTGGACGGCCTGCCGGAGCTGCGCGGTGTGGTGCACGCGGCCGGGGTGCTGGACGACGGTGTGGTCTCCGCGCTGACCCCCGAGCGGCTGGACACCGTGCTGCGCCCCAAGGCGGACGCGGCCTGGTATCTGCATGAGCTGACCCGGGACCGGGATCTGGCGCTGTTCGCGCTCTTCTCCTCCGCCGCCGGGGTGCTGGGCCCGGCGGGCCAGGGCAACTACGCGGCCGCCAACGCGTTTCTGGACGCCCTCGCCCGGCACCGCCGCGACCAGGGCCTGCCCGCACACGCCCTCGCCTGGGGCCTGTGGGGCGAACGCGGTGCGATGACCGGTGGCCTGGGCGCCACCGACCTGGACCGGATGCGCCGTCAGGGCGTACGGCCGCTCACCACCGGCCAGGGGCTGGCGCTCTTCGACGCGGCCATACGGGCGCCCCGCGCGCTCACCGTTCCGGTGCGGCTGGACGTGGCCGCCCTGCGCCGCCACGGCGAGCCCGCGCCGCTGCTGCGCGGGCTGGTCCGTACGACGGCGGTCCGGCGCGGCGCCGCCAGCACGGCCACCGGCGGCGGACTGGGGGATCGCCTGGCGGCGCTGCCCCCGGCGGACCGCGAACGCGCGCTGAGCGACCTCGTACGGGTCCAGGCCGCCGTGGTGCTCGGGCATACGGACGGTGGCGCGGTGGCCGGGGACCGCTCCTTCAGGGACCTGGGCTTTGACTCTCTGACCGCCGTGGAGCTGCGCAACCGGCTGGGCACGGCCACCGGGCTGCGGCTTCCGGTGACCGCCGTCTTCGACCATCCGACCCCGGCCGCGCTGGTGGCCGAGCTGCTGCGGCTGCTGGTGCCGGAGCGTGCGGCCGCTGTCGCACCCACCTCCGCGGCGGTGGCCGCGGATGACGACGACCCGATCGCGATCGTCGGGATGAGCTGCCGCTTCCCCGGCGGGGTGCGCTCGCCCGAGGAGCTGTGGCGGCTGCTCGCCGAGGGGCGGGACGCCATCGGCCCCTTCCCCGACGACCGCGGCTGGCACGCCGAGCTGGGTCGCCCCGGCGCGCCCGGGACCCATGCGCCGGCCGGTGGCTTCCTGTACGACGCGGCCGACTTCGACGCCGAGTTCTTCGGCATCTCGCCCCGGGAGGCACTGGCCACCGACCCCCAGCAGCGGCTACTGCTGGAGACCACCTGGGAGGCGTTCGAACACGCGGGCATCGACCCCACCGCGCTGCGCGCCACCCCGACCGGGATCTTCGCGGGGCTGATCTACCACGACTACGCCACGCGCTTCCCCGAGCAGTTGGCCGACGGCTTCGAGGGCTATCTCGGCAACGGCAGCGCGGGCAGCGTGGCCACCGGCCGGGTGGCCTACACCCTCGGGCTCGAGGGCCCGGCCGTCACCGTGGACACCGCGTGCTCCTCATCGCTGGTGGCGCTGCACCTGGCCGCGCGGGCGGTACGGCAGGGCGAATGCGGCCTCGCGGTGGCCGGTGGGGTGACGGTCATGTCGACCCCGCGGCCGATCGTGGAGTTCAGCCGGGTCGGCGGGCTCGCTCCCGACGGGCGCTCCAAGGCGTTCGCCGCCGAGGCCGACGGGATGGGCTTCGCCGAGGGCGTCGGCATGCTGGTGGTCGAGCGGCTGTCCGACGCCCGCCGCCACGGCCACCGGGTGCTGGCGCTGCTCCGGGGCTCCGCGCTCAACCAGGACGGCGCGTCCAACGGCCTCACCGCGCCCAGCGGCCCGGCCCAACAGCGCGTGATCCGGAAGGCGTTGGCGAACGCGGGGCTCACGGCGGCCGATGTGGACGTGGTCGAGGCACATGGCACGGGGACGTCGCTGGGCGACCCGATCGAGGCGCGGGCGCTGCTCGCCACGTACGGCCGGGACCGGCCCGCCGACCGGCCGGTGGTGCTGGGCTCGGTGAAGTCCAACCTCGGCCACACCCAGGCGGCGGCCGGGGTCGCGGGCGTCATCAAGATGGTGCTGGCCCTGCGCCACGGCGTCGTACCCCGCACCCTGCACGTCGAACGCCCCACCGAGCGGGTGGACTGGACGGCCGGTGCGCTGCGGCTGGCCACGGAGCACGAGGAGTGGCCCGCGGCCGATGCGCCGCGGCGTGGCGCGGTGTCGTCGTTCGGGATCAGCGGCACCAACGCCCATGTGATCCTGGAGGAGGCGCCGGACGCCGCCATCGCCGCCGAACCGGCGCCCGGGGCGGTGGCGGTGCCATGGGTGCTCTCGGCGAAGAGCGCCGACAGCCTGCGTGACCAGGCCCGCAGGCTGTGGGAGCGGCTGGCCGCCGATCCGGACCTGGCGCCCGCCGATGTGGCCCGCTCACTGCTGTCCCGGGCCGTCTTCGGCCGGCGCGCCGTGGTGATCGGCCGCACCCGGGAGGAGTTCCTGGACCGGCTGGCGGCGCTCGGCCGTGGCGAACCGGCCACCGGTGTGGTGCGGAGTGTGTCCATGGACCGGTCCGTGGCCACCGACCGGTCGGGGCCGGTGTTCGTCTTCCCCGGGCAGGGCTCGCAGTGGGCCGGGATGGCGGCCGAACTCCTCGACGCGTCAACGGAGTTCGCCGACGCGTTCGGCGAGTGCGCCCGGGCACTGGCCCCGTATGTGGAGTGGTCGCCACTCGACGTGGTGCGCGGGCGCCCCGGCGCGCCGTCGCTGGACCGCGTCGATGTGGTGCAGCCGGTGCTGTGGGCGGTCATGGTGTCCCTGGCGCGGGTGTGGCGGTCCCATGGGGTCGAGCCCGCCGCGGTGGTGGGGCATTCGCAGGGCGAGCTGGCGGCGGCGTGTGTCGCGGGAGTGCTCTCGCTGGAGGACGCCGCCCGTGTCGTCGCGCTGCGCAGCCGGCTGATCGGCGGTGAACTGGCCGGGCGGGGCGGCATGGTCTCGCTGTCCGTGCCGGTGGACGAGGCCGGGAAGCTGGTGGCGCCCTGGGGCGAGCGGCTCTGCGTGGCCACCGTGAACGGGCCCGGTTCGACCGTGGTCGCCGGGGGCGCGGCGGCGCTGGACGAGCTGATGGCGGCGTGTGAGCGGGACGGGGTGCGGGCGCGCCGCGTCCCGGTGGACTACGCCTCGCACACCCCGCAGGTCGAACGGATCCGTGAGCGGCTGCTGGAGCTGGCCGCGCCCATCACACCCCGCCCCGGCGAGGTGCCGATGTACTCGACGGTGACCGGCGCCCTCCTCGACGGCGCGAGTGCCGACGCGGAGTACTGGTACCGGAACCTCCGCGAGACCGTACGGTTCGAGCAGGCGACCCGCGCCCTGGCCGACGCCGGACACACGGTGTTCATCGAGGTGAGCCCGCACCCGGTGCTGATCCCCGGGATCGAGCAGACGGTCGAGGAGCGGATCGGGCGGACTCCGCGCGACACCTCGACAGCTGTGGTGGTGGGCACGCTGCGGCGGGCCGAGGGCGGCCGGGAGCGGCTGCTCACGGCGCTCGCGGAGCTGTTCGTGGCCGGCGGCGCGGTGGCGTGGGCGACCGCGTTCGAGGGCGGACGGCCCGTCGATCTGCCGACGTACGCGTTCCGCGCGCGGCGGTACTGGCTGGACGCGCCCGAGCGCACCGGGGACGTGGGCGGCGCCGGGCTCACGGCAGTGGCCCATCCGCTGCTGGCGGGGGCGGTGGCCCCGGCCGGGAGCGACACGGTGCTGTTCACCGCGCGGCTGTCGCAGACCACTCACCGCTGGCTCGCCGACCACGCGGTGCTGGGCGGTGTGGTGCTGCCGGGCAGTGTGTTCCTCGACTGGGCGCTGTACGCGGGGCGTACGGTCGGCTGCCCGCGCCTGCCCGAACTCACCCTCCGGGAACCGCTGTTCCTCCCCGCCACCGAGGCGGCGCACCTCCAGATCCAGGTGGGCGAGCCCGATGCGGCGGGTCGACGGGAGCTCACCGTGCACTCCCGCCGCGAGTCGGCCGAGGACCTGGCAGCGGGATGGGCCTGCCATGTGCGGGCCGTCGTGGCACCGGATCCGGCGGGCCCGGAGCAGGGTCAGGACGGCGGGGCCACGGCCGCGTTCGCCGAGATGGCGGGCGTCTGGCCGCCGCCCGGTGCCCGTGCCGTCGACCTGACGGGCTTCTACGACCGGCTGGCGTCCGACGGCTTCGACTACGGCCCGGCCTTCCGCGGTCTGCGGTCGGCCTGGCGGCGCGACGGGGAGGTCTTCGCCGAGGTGGAACTGGGCGAGGGGTCCGGTGGTGGCCCGGTGGACGGCTTCGCGCTGCACCCCGCGCTGCTCGACACCGCCCTGCACGCGATCGGCCTCGGCGGGTTCTTCGACCGGGCGGAGTCGTCGGGCGCGCCGATCCGGATGCCGTTCTCCTGGACCGGTGTCCGGCTGTACTCCACCCCGGACACCGCCCCGGACATCACCCCGCCCGCCACCGTACGGGTGCGGCTGTCCGCCGTCGGCCCGGATGCCATCGGTGTCCATCTCACGGACGACGGCGGTCATCCGCTCGCGCACGTCGCTGAGTTGACGCTGCGGGCGGTGTCCGCGGACCGGTTGCAGGCGGCCGCGGAGGAACGTGCGGCCCGTCCCGTACGGCGCGCACGGCCGGGCGCCCGGCCGCAGGACACCGCCGCCGCCGAGCGCGTCCTGGACGCCGCGCCCGAGGACCGGGAGCGGCTGCTGGCGGGCCTCGTCCGGGAACAGCTGCGCGCGGTGCTCCACCACGAGGCGAACGCGGAGATCGGCCCGGACACCGAATTCCTGGCGCTCGGCATGGACTCGGTGCGCGGGATCGATCTGCGCGACCGGCTCGCCACGCTGCTCGGGATCCGGCTGTCGGTCACGGCGACGTTCGAGCACTCGACCGTGGACCGGCTCGCCGGGCACCTGGCCACGCTGGTGGACAGCCGGGCCGCCACCCGGCCGAGCGCGCCCGTGCCGGAGGAGATCCAGGAGCAGACCGCGCCCGCGACCGAGCCGGACGGCTCCGCGCCGCCGCCGTCCGCCATCGAGCTGGAGCTGGCGAAGGCCACCGCGGCCCCGGAGTCGGACCCCTACGACAGCCTCACCACCCTGTACCACCAGGCGTACGCCAGCGGCCGGGCCCAGTCGGTTGGCATGGCGCTCATCCAGGCCGCGGGCCGGCTCCGGCCGTCCTTCACCGCCGAGGGCGCCGCCGACCACATCCTCCCGCCGGTGAAGATGGCCAGTGGCGACGGCACCCGGGCCACGCTGGTGTGTCTGCCCGCCATCACCGCCACCGCCGGGCCGATCCAGTACGGGATGATGGCGCAGATGTTCGAGGGCAGGCGGGATGTGCTCTCGCTGGTCAACCCCGGTTACCTCGAAGGCGAGTTGGTGGCCGACAGCTTCGACGCCCTGATCGAACTGCACCTCCACCAGCTGCGCGCGGCCATCGGCGCCGAGCGCTACGTCGTGGTGGGCCACTCCATGGGCGGGCTGCTCGCCTACGCCCTGGCGGAGCGGGCCGAGCGGGCGGGGCTGCCGCCCGCCGCGGTCGTACTGCTCGACACCTTCGAGGCCACCCACCAGTTCTCCGAGAAGACCCACATCGCGCTGAACGAGGGCCTGGACTCCCGGGAGCAGCTGCTCGGCGACTTCGCGCTGACCGGCGCGAAGCTCTCGGCGAGCGGTCGCTACAACGCGCTGCTCATGGAGGAGTGCGCCCTTCGGCCCGTCCAGAGCCCGACGTTCTTCCTCAGCGCGGCCGAGCCCATGCCCCACCAGGACGAGGGGTTCGAGGGCGATGCGTGGCGCGCGGTCTGGCCCTTCCCGCACACCGCCCGGGCCACCCCGGGAGATCACTTCACCATCATGGAGCACCACCTTCCCGAGACCACCGAGGCCATCGAGAACTGGCTCACCGAACGCGGTCTGTGACCTCGCGGCGCCCGCGGCGGGCGGGCGCGGCGAGGTCAGCGCGCGGTCAGCGCGCGGTCAGCGCACCGGGTGGTCGTCGTCCGCCGCGGTGTCGTCCGCGCCGTCCGCCGCGGACCGTACCTCCGGACGCCTCGGACCCTGCCGGGGCGTCCGGGGCTCCCCGGCCGCCTTCCCCGAGGGCTGAGCCGGACCCGAGGGCCGTGCCGTCTCCGGGGGCCGTGCCGGGCCCGAGGGCTGATCGGCG
The DNA here is from genome assembly GCF_039525925.1 of Streptomyces javensis. Taxonomy (NCBI): domain Bacteria; kingdom Bacillati; phylum Actinomycetota; class Actinomycetes; order Kitasatosporales; family Streptomycetaceae; genus Streptomyces; species Streptomyces javensis. The sequence goes on from NZ_BAAAIF010000032.1 coordinate 43,813, forward strand.
GGCCGACCGGCGGGTTCCCCGGCCTTCCCTGCCTTCCCGGTGGCCTTCTCCCCCGGCTTCTCCCCCGGCTTCTCGCCCGCCTCGCGCTTCGTGTGCAGCCGGGAGCGTATGTCGCCGTGCGGCAGGAACTGGGCCCAGCGCTCGGGGAACTCCGACGGCGGGGTGATCTCCGCCGCGCCGTCGTCCGCCGTGCGCTGATCCTTCGCCCGCAGCCGGGCCGTCTCCTCCCGGGCCCGGGCGGCGCGCTCCGCACGTCCGGCGGCCGTGGCCACCGAGGGCCAGACCCGGTCGATCGCGGCGTTGACCGCCGCCCCGACCAGCACGGCGAAGGCGGACACCCCGATCCACAGCAGCACCGCGACGGGGGCGGCCAGCGAGCCGTAGATCGTCGGGCCCTCGACCGTATGCACCAGGTAGATCCGCAGCAGAAAGCTGCCCAGCACCCATATCGCGAGGGCCACCAGCGCCCCCGGGATGTCCTCCGGCCACGGCGAGCGCACCGGTACGGACACGTGGTAGAGCGTGGTGAGGAAGGCGATGGAGAGCAGGATCACCACCGGCCAGTACAGGACCGGTACGAGATCCCCGCTGGACGGCAGCAGGTCCACCACCGCCTCCGGCCCGATCACCATCAGCGGCAGCGCCACCGCCCCGATCACGAGCGCCACCAGATAGAGCAGGAAGGACAGCAGACGGGTCCTGACGATCCCGCGCTTCCCCTCCAGCCCGTACATGATCGTGATGGTGTCCACGAACACGTTCACCGCGCGGGAGCCGGACCACAGCGCGATGGCGAAGCCCAGCGAGATCACATCGGGACGGCCGCCCTTGATCACATCGTCCAGCAGCGGCCGGGCGATCTCCTTGACGCCCCGGTCGGACAGTACGGTCGCGGAGGCGTCGAGGATGTTCTGCCGGATGGTGGCCACCGTGTCGGTGCTGGTCCAGGCGTCGAAGTAGCCGAGCAGTCCGATCAGGGCGAGCAGCAGGGGCGGCAGCGACAGCAGGGTGAAGAAGGCCGCTTCGGCGGCGAGCCCGGTGACCCGGTACTCCATACAGGAATTGATCGTGTCCTTCAGCAGCAGCCAGGCCATCCTGCGCTTGGACACATTGCGGTACAGGGCGCGGGCCTTGCGGAGCCGGCCGGACGGCTTCGATGTTTCTTCTGCTGGCTGCACCTTCTCACCGTATCCGGCGCTTTCACCACCGCTCATCCGGTGACCAGGCCGAATCGACGCAAAAAGCCGCCGCACAGGCATTGGCGGAGGGGATGCCGCGCCGACTCGGCACCACCCTCCGCCCGCCGGGCCCACTGTCCGTGCCGGGTACAGCGAAGCGCAAAGGTTGCGCCGCGTTGCAGCCGGCCGGACGGTCGGTGGGAGCGCTGGGGCCGCGGGGTCAGCAGCCTCCGCAGTTGTAGTAGGTCACGTCCCAGTGGTTGCTCTCGCGGGCGTAGACGTTGCCCGAGCCGGACTTGTACTGCTGGGCGCCGTCACCGGGGCGCGGGCCGATGTTGGTGAAGGTGCCGGTGATGTAGTTGCTGAGGCAGCTGGTGGGGCTGAAGTCCAGCTTGTAGCCGTTCCAGTGGCTGTACGTACCGGAGGCGTGCCCGGTCTCCGTGCCACCGGTGATGGTGAGCGCGCAGCCGGTGGCCCCCTTCAGGGTGATGGCACCCTGGACGGTGGTCAGGTTGATCTGCTCGAACGAGGTACAGGTGGGGTTGTTGCGGTCCGAGCAGCCCCCGCTGGACGTCCAGGAGATCCCGGCGCCGCGCAGCCGGTTCGCCGCGTCGGAGTGGCTGAGCTTGGTCACCGCGGCGGCGGAGGGCGCGTCGGCGGCCACGGGGGCGCTGGGGGCGGCAGCCGCGCTCTGGGCGGTGGACACGCCGGTGGCGGCGAGGACCGCGCCACCGAGCAGGGCGCCGAGTCTGATCCGGGTGCTGGTCACAGCCATGGTCGTCTTCGTCTCCTTCGTCTGCGGATCCGTGGACCGTCGAGGACGGCGGCAGCACGATCCCAGCCCTCCGGGTCGGGCGGGCGACTCACCGGGGAAATCGGGACAGCGGGATCGGAAACCGTCCTTGAGCTGCGGGGACGGCGGGGGCTGGGACGCCCGGTGGGATGCCGGGCGGGATGCCGAGCGGCGCGGCATGCGGTGATCAGCCCTTCGATCCGGCGCGGTAGGCGCGGTCACAGGCCCTCCAGGCGCTGAAGTCATGGGTGAGCGCCCACAGCCGATGGGCCGCGCGGATGTTCCAGTCCGGGTCCAGCGCCTGCTCCCGGGTGCCGCCCAGCTTGCGCAGCGTGCCGTCGTACAGCTGGAAGACGCCCCAGTTCCGGGTGGCGTTGGAGTTGGGCAGCGTATAGAGGGGATCGAGGTACGAGGCGCAGTCCGCGATGCCGACCGCGCGCTCGGGGTCCTCGGTGAAGACCTCGCGGATGCGCCGGGTGACCCGGTCCGGTGTCCAGCTGTCGAGCGGCTTGCCCTCGTTCTCGTACAGCGCCCGCTTGGTCCGCTCGTCCACCGATCCGTCGGGCGTCAGCCCACTGCGGAGCTGGAACACCACGACACGCATCTGGGTGACCGGCCCGAACGCCCCGTCGACGTCGAGCCTGCCGCCCGCGCGGGCGAGCAGCGACTGGAGTTCGTGCACACACGCGTCCGACTGCCCCATGCTCACCACGACCGGACAGCGGGAGGACAGCAGCAGCCGGTCGCCCGATGACCCGCCCGGCCCGTTCGACCCGCCCGATGACGTCAACGCCTTCCCTAACAGCGCGGCGGCTACCCCGGCGGCGGCGAAAACGGCCAGGGCGAGCACGGCGAGCAGTGGCCGGAGACGCGGCGGCGACACGGCGGAGCCGGGCTCCGGGGCTGGGTCCGGGTCCGGGCCCGGGTTCAGGTCCGGGTCCAGGTCCGGGTCCGGGTCCTGAGCAGTGCGCAGGGGCTCCGGTTCCGTGGCCACGCCGGGCCCCGGCCCCGCCCCCGTCTCGGCATCCGGCCCACCCGCCGTCTCAACCCGTGAGACACCCTCCGTGACAGCCCCGGCAGCCCCGGCCCGGCCCGCCGACACCGCGGCCGGCGCCCGCGACCCGGCCCGTTTGCGCTCCGCATCCGCCAGCACCCACCGCCGATGCAGCTCCAGCAGCTCCTCACCGCTGGCCCCGCACACCTTGCCGAACCGCGCGAGCACGTCGTAGTCGCCGGGCACGCTCGCCCCCGAGCAGTAGCGGTGCAGCGCCGACGCGCTCACCCCGCTGCGCGCCGCCAGCGCCGCGTAGCTGCGGTTCGTCCTCCCCTTGAGCTCGCGCAACAGCTCCGCGAACTCCTCCATGTCCCCGTTGGCCCCGTTCCCGGACACCCCGACCCCGCCCTCCCCGCTTGAGCGATACCCGTCAAGGCGAGTCAACGGCGTCCATGGTTATCTGTCCACCGTGACTACCACCGTGACCACCTGGCACCTGGAGCAGACCGCTCCCTCCGATCTCAGCCCGGCGCAGGAGCCGCCCGCCACGGCGGGGGTGCGGATTGCCCGGGCCGAGGTGCCGAGCCCCGAGTTCAGCCACTTCCTGTTCACGGCGGTGGGCTCCGATGTGTCGTGGACCGACCGGCTGGTGTGGTCGCGGGAGGCGTGGGAGGAGCATCTGCACCGGCCCGGCGTGGAGACCTGGGTGGCGTACGAGCGCGGGACCCCGGCCGGGTACATCGAGCTGGAGGGCCAGGACGAGGGCGTGGTGGAGATCGTGTACTTCGGCCTGCTGCCCGCCTTCCGGGGCCGCCGCATCGGCGGGCATCTGCTGACCTGGGGGACCTCCCGCGCCTGGGACATGGCCGACCGCTGGCCGGGCCGGGTGCCGACCAAGCGGGTGTGGCTGCACACCTGTAGCAAGGACGGGCCGTACGCGCTGGACAACTACCGCCGCCGGGGCTTCCGGGTGTTCGACGTCAAGACGTCGGACGAGGAGTGACCAACACCACAACGTCTTGAATCTCGAGACAGATTCGTCCGCATAGTGGATTAAGGTGGACTCGTCAGAGACCACCATGCGACGCTTCCCTCATGTCTCGAGCTGGAATTGCCTTGGTGAGTCGACGCCACGTCGACCTCGGCCGCATGTCCAGCGCGATCTGTCCGGCGGGCTGACCCGCACTTCGACAGGGCCGTCACGAAGGCCCCGGGCAGCACCACCACATCTTCCGCACGCCCCCGACGACGTGGGCGAGCGCGCACGTCTCGACACTCCCCGCCGCATGTCGCACCGGTCACCGCCGTACACCCTGCCCGCCTGCGCATGCGCAGGTCAGACGGTGCGCGCTCGTACGACCCGCCGCACCTGAGCCGCTCAGAAGGACACACACCGCCATGGCTGCCACCCCGGAACGCGCAAGCGCTACGCCCCGCCGCAAGGCCGGACGCCACCGCGGCGAAGGCCAGTGGGCCGCGGGGCACTTCACCCCCCTCAACGGCAACGAGCAGACCAAGAAGGACGATGACGGTCTCAATGTGCGGACACGCATTGAGACGATCTACGCCCACCGAGGCTTCGACTCCATCGACGGCGCCGATCTGCGCGGCCGGATGCGCTGGTGGGGTCTGTACACCCAGCGCAAGCCCGGGATCGACGGCGGCAAGACCGCGATCCTGGAGCCGGAGGAGCTGGACGACGAGCACTTCATGATGCGCGTCCGGGTGGACGGCGGCCGGCTGACCACCGAGCAGCTGCGGGTCGTCGGCGAGATCTCGGAGGAGTTCGCCCGCGGCACCGCCGACATCACCGACCGGCAGAACATCCAGTACCACTGGATCCGGATCGAGGACGTGCCCGAGATCTGGAAGCGGCTGGAGGCCGTCGGGCTGTCCACCACCGAGGCGTGCGGTGACACCCCGCGTGTGATCATCGGCTCGCCGGTGGCGGGGATCGCCGAGGACGAGATCATCGACGGCACCCCCGCCATCGAGGAGATCCACCAGCGCTACATCGGCAGCAAGGAGTTCTCCAACCTGCCGCGGAAGTTCAAGACCGCGGTCTCCGGCTCGCCGGTGCTCGACGTGGTGCACGAGATCAACGACGTCGCGTTCGTCGGCGTCCGCCACCCCGAGCACGGCCCCGGCTTCGACCTGTGGGTCGGCGGCGGGCTTTCCACCAACCCCAAGATCGGCGTCCGGCTCGGCGCCTGGGTCCCGCTGGAGGAGGTCCCGGAGGTCTGGGCCGGGGTCACCTCGATCTTCCGCGACTACGGCTACCGGCGGCTGCGCAACCGCGCCCGGCTGAAGTTCCTGGTCGCCGACTGGGGCCCGGAAAAGTTCCGCCAGGTGCTGGAGGACGAGTACCTGGGGCGCCCGCTGTCCGACGGCCCGGCGCCCGAGCAGCCCGTCCAGCAGTGGCGTGACCACATCGGCGTCCACCGCCAGCGGGACGGCCGCTACTACGTGGGCTTCGCACCGCGCGTCGGCCGGGTGGACGGCGCCACCCTCACCAAGATCGCCGACCTGGCCGAGGCCCATGGCTCCGGGCGGCTGACCACCACCGTCGAGCAGAAGATGATCGTGCTCGATGTGACCGAGGACCAGGTGGAGTCGCTGGTCGCCGGGCTGGAGGCGCTGGACCTCCAGGTCAAGCCGTCCCCGTTCCGGCGCGGCACGATGGCCTGCACCGGTATCGAGTTCTGCAAGCTGGCCATCGTCGAGACCAAGGCGCGCGGCTCCTGGCTCATCGATGAACTGGAGCGCCGGCTGCCCGAGTTCAACGAGCCGATCACCATCAACCTCAACGGCTGCCCGAACGCCTGCGCCCGTATCCAGGTGGCGGACATCGGTCTCAAGGGCCAGCTGGTCATGGACGACGACGGCCAGCAGGTCGAGGGCTACCAGGTGCACCTGGGCGGCGCCCTGGGCCTGGAGCCGGGCTTCGGCCGCAAGGTGCGCGGGCTGAAGGTCACCGCCGCCGAGCTCCCGGACTATGTGGAGCGGCTGCTGCGCCGCTTCCAGGAGGAGCGCGAGGACGGCGAGCGCTTCGCCACCTGGGCCGCGCGGGCCGAGGAGGAGGCCCTCACATGACCGAGCGTGCCGCGCCGTTCTACTGCCCCTACTGCGGGGACGAGGATCTGCGTCCCTCGGAGGAGGGCCACGGCGCGTGGGAATGCGCGTCCTGCAACCGCGCGTTCCGCCTGTCGTTCCTCGGGCTGCTGGCCAAGGGCCTGCGGCGCGACCCGATCGATGAAGGGGGCACGGCGATATGACGACCCGGCTTGAGGACACCGATCTCGAAGGACTCGCCGAGAAGGCGGGCCACGAGCTCGAGGACGCCCCGGCGCTGGACATCCTGCGCTGGGCGGCGGACACCTTCGGATCGCGTTTCTGCGTCACCTCCTCGATGGAGGACGCGGTGGTGGCACACCTCGCCTCCCGCGTCTTCCCCGGTGTCGATGTGGTCTTCCTCGACACCGGCTACCACTTCCCCGAGACCATCGGCACCCGTGACGCGGTGGCGGCCGTGATGGACGTCAATGTCATCACCCTGACCCCGCGCCAGACGGTGGCCGAGCAGGACGCCGAGTACGGCCCCCGGCTGCACGACCGCGACCCCGATCTGTGCTGCGCCCTGCGGAAGGTGCGGCCGCTCGAGGAGGGGTTGCGGGAGTACGACGCCTGGGCCACGGGACTGCGCCGGGACGAATCGCCAACGCGCGCCAACACCCCGGTCGTTGGCTGGGACGCCCGGCGCCGCAAGGTGAAGATCTCCCCGATCGCCCGCTGGACGCAGGCGGATGTCGAGGCCTATGTCGCCGAGCACGGCGTGCTGACCAACCCCCTGCTGATGGACGGCTATCCGTCGATAGGCTGCGCGCCCTGCACCCGTCGGGTTCTGGAGGGCGAGGACAACCGGTCCGGCCGCTGGGCGGGTAGCAACAAGACCGAATGCGGGCTGCACGGCTGATGGCTGTCGACCAGGAGAACGAGATGAGCGCCCCCACGACCACCGGTGCCACGGTGTGGCTGACCGGTCTGCCGAGCGCGGGAAAGACCACGATCGCCTATGCGCTGGCCGAGCGGCTGCGCGGCGAGGGCCGCCGGGCGGAGGTGCTCGACGGGGACGAGATCCGCGAGTTCCTCTCCTCGGGCCTCGGCTTCTCCCGCGAGGACCGGCACACCAACGTCCAGCGGATCGGCTTCGTGGCCGAGCTGCTGGCCTCCCACGGGGTCACGGTGCTGGTGCCGGTCATCGCGCCGTACGCGGACAGCCGCGAGGCGGTGCGCAAGCGCCACCAGCGCGAGGGCACCCCGTATCTGGAGGTCCACGTGGCCACGCCCGTCGAGGTGTGCTCCGAGCGGGACGTCAAGGGGCTGTACGCGAAGCAGGCGGCGGGCGAGCTTTCGGGTCTGACCGGTGTGGACGACCCCTACGAGGCCCCTGCCGACCCGGATCTGCGCATCGAAACCCACAGGAACAGCGTGCAGGAGTCGGCGGCCGAGGTGCGGTTGCTGTTGAGTGAAAGGGGACTGCTGTGAGCCACCCACGCGCGGCCACCGCGTCACGGGCGATGGCGCTCCCCGCACCGGGGCGGCGTACCCACAGCGAATCGGCCGATATGACGGGAAGCTACTACCGCAGCCGAGCGAACGAAAGGGGCGCGGCATGACGACCGTGACGGCGATCAACGCGGACGAGGGCGCGGGCCTGTACGCGCTCGCGCACCTGGACGCGTTGGAGTCCGAGGCGGTGCACATCTTCCGCGAGGTGGCGGGCGAGTTCGAGCGGCCGGTGATCCTGTTCTCCGGCGGCAAGGACTCCATCGTGATGCTGCATCTCGCGCTCAAGGCGTTCGCCCCGGCGACGGTTCCGTTCTCGCTGCTCCACGTGGACACCGGGCACAACTTCCCCGAGGTCATCGCCTATCGGGACGCCACCGTCGCCCGGCACGGGCTGCGGCTGCACGTGGCCTCGGTCCAGGAGTTCATCGACGACGGCCGGCTGCGCGAGCGCCCGGACGGCACCCGCAATCCGCTCCAGACCGTGCCGCTGCTGGACGCCATCGAGAAGAACCGCTTCGACGCGGTCTTCGGCGGTGGCCGCCGGGACGAGGAGAAGGCCCGCGCCAAGGAGCGGGTGTTCTCCCTGCGGGACGAGTTCGGCGGCTGGGACCCCCGGCGGCAGCGCCCCGAGCTGTGGCAGCTCTACAACGGCCGCCACTCCCCCGGTGAGCACGTCCGGGTCTTCCCGCTGTCCAACTGGACCGAGCTGGACGTGTGGCAGTACATCGCCCGGGAGAAGATCGACCTGCCGCGGATCTACTACGCGCACGAGCGCGAGGTCTTCCGGCGCGGCGGCATGTGGCTGGCGCCCGGTGAGTGGGGCGGTCCGAAGGACGGCGAGACCGTCGAGCGGCGCATGGTGCGCTACCGCACCGTGGGCGACATGTCCTGCACCGGTGCCGTGGAGTCGGACGCGGTGGCCATCGAGCAGGTCATCGACGAGATAGCCGCCTCCCGGCTGACCGAGCGGGGTGCGACCCGCGCCGACGACAAGCTGTCGGAGGCCGCGATGGAGGACCGCAAGCGCGAGGGGTACTTCTAACGATGACGAGCAATCTGACGTCCGAGGAGCAGGCCGCGGCGGCCGCCGTGGAGCGGTCCGCGGCCACCTCGCAGCTGCGGTTCGCCACCGCGGGTTCGGTGGACGACGGCAAGTCCACGCTGGTCGGGCGGCTGCTGCACGACTCCAAGTCGGTGCTGGCCGACCAGCTGGAGGCCGTGGAGCACGCCTCGCGCAGCCGTGGCCAGGAGGCGCCGGACCTGGCGCTGCTGACGGACGGGCTGCGGGCGGAGCGGGAGCAGGGCATCACCATCGATGTCGCCTACCGCTACTTCGCCACGCCCAAGCGGCGGTTCATCCTCGCCGACACCCCCGGCCATGTGCAGTACACCCGCAACATGGTCACCGGCGCCTCCACCGCCGAGCTCGCGGTCGTCCTGGTGGACGCGCGCAACGGCGTGGTGGAGCAGACCCGGCGGCATGCCGCGGTCGCCGCCCTGCTGCGGGTCCCGCATGTGGTCCTCGCCGTCAACAAGATGGACCTGGTGGACTACGCGGAGCCGGTCTTCGCGGCCATCGCCGAGGAGTTCACCACCTACGCGGCCTCGCTGGGCGTCCCGGAGATCACCGCCATCCCGATCTCGGCGCTGGCCGGGGACAATGTGGTGACCGCGTCGGCGAACATGGACTGGTACGGCGGCCCGACCGTGCTGGAGCACCTGGAGACCGTGCCGGTGGGCACCGACCCGTCCCAGGACCCGGCGCGCTTCCCGGTGCAGTACGTGATCCGTCCGCAGACCGCCGAGCACCCCGACTACCGGGGCTACGCGGGCCAGATCGCCTCCGGTGTGCTGCGCGTCGGCGACGCCGTCACCGTGCTGCCGTCCGGCCGGACGTCCACCATCACCGGGATCGACGCGCTGGGCACCATGGTGGACGTGGCGTGGGCCCCGCAGTCGGTGACCCTCACCCTCGCCGACGACCTGGACATCTCGCGCGGGGATCTGCTCGCGCCGAGCGACCACGCGCCCGAGACCACCAGGGACGTCGAGGCCACCGTCTGCCATCTGCACGACCGTCCGCTGCGCGTGGGCGACCGGGTGCTGCTCAAGCACACCACCCGCACGGTGAAGGCGATCATCAAGGACATCCCGTCCCGGCTGACGCTGGCCGATCTGTCGCACCACCCGGCGCCGGGCGAGCTGGCCGCCAATGACATCGGCCGGATCGTGCTGCGTACCTCCGAGCCGCTGGCGCTGGACGCGTACGACGCCTCGCGCCGCACCGGTTCCTTCCTGCTGGTCGACCCGGCCGACGGCACCACGCTCACCGCCGGAATGGCGGGCGACTCCTTCGCGGCACCGGCCAAGGGCGCCGAGGCCGCGCGGGACGACGAGGGATGGGACTTCTGACGATGGCCGGTGAGGTGTTCTCGACATTCGCCAAGGAGGGCGGCCGCGTGGGCAGCGGGGCGCTCGGCAGCGGGCAGGGCGGGGTCGGACGATGTGTGCGCTGATGCCGCAGTCCGCCCCCGTCCACCAGCACCGCCGCCGAAAGCCGTCTGAACTGCCGGGCGTCCTCTGACGCCGCCCCGGCCCGTCGAGAGGAACACCCCCGTGTCGTCTGCCGTCCGCCTCAAAACTCCGCGACCAGCCAAGCCCCGCCGCACCACCCGGATCCTGGCGGCGGCGGCCACCCTCCCCCTGCTGATGGGCGCGCTGGGCGCCTGCGGCTACGGCTCGCAGAAGAAGTCCGACGACTCGGGGTCGTCAGCGGTCCCCGCGGCCGGCGGTGCGAAGGTCGACGGTCTGGACAAGGTGAAGGTCGGCTACTTCGCCAACCTCACCCATGCCACCGCGCTGGTGGGGCTGCGCAAGGGCGGCCCGATCCAGCAGGAGCTCAAGGGCACGAAGGTCGCGCCGTACGTCTTCAACGCCGGTCCTTCGGAGATCGAGGCGCTCAACGCGGGCTCCATCGACATGGGCTGGATCGGCCCGTCGCCGTCCATCAACGGCTATGTGAAGTCGCACGGCTCCAACCTCAAGATCATCTCGGGTTCGGTCTCGGGCGGTGTCAAGCTCGTGGTCAACCCGAAGAAGATCAAGACGCTCGACGACGTCAAGGGCAAGAAGATCGCCACCCCGCAGCTGGGCAATACCCAGGACGTGGCGTTCCTCAACTGGATCAAGAGCAAGGGCTGGCAGGTCGACGCCCAGAGCGGCAAGGGCGATGTGTCGGTGGTCCGCAGCGACAACAAGGTGACGCCCGACGCGTACAAGTCCGGCGCCATCGACGGCGCGTGGGTGCCCGAGCCGACCGCGTCCAAGCTGGTCGCCGACGGTGGCAAGGTGCTGCTGGACGAGTCCTCGCTGTGGCCGGACAAGAAGTTCGTCATCACCAACCTGATCGTGAAGCAGTCGTTCCTCGAGGAGCACCCGAAGGTCGTCGAGGCCGTGCTGCGCGGCTCGGTGAAGACCAACGCCTACATCAAGGCCAACCCCGAGCAGGCGAAGAACGCGGCCAACGCGGCGCTCAAGGAGGAGACCGGCAAGCCGCTGCCCGCCGAGGTGATCGACCCGGCGTGGAAGTCCATCCAGGTCACCGACGACCCCCTGGCCTCGACGCTGAACACCGAGGCCGACCACGCGGTCCAGGCGGGGCTTCTGGAGAAGCCCGATCTCAAGGGGATCTACGACCTGGGCCCGCTGAACAAGGTCCTGAAGGCCGAGGGCAAGCCGGCGGTCTCGGCCGCGGGCCTCGGCAGCCAGTAGCCGCCCGTCCGTCCCGTACGCACGCACCGTACTCATGTACACGCATGTACGCATTCATCAGGAGGTGACCGGATGTCCCCGGCACTGACCACCGAGAAGGACGACCGGGCGAGCACCGCGACGGCGGGCTCCCCCGGCCCCGCCGACGCCACCGGATCCGTCTCGATCAACCATGTCCACAAGGCCTTCGGCCGCCCCGGGGCGGCCCAGCCCGTGCTCGAGGACATCAACCTCCAGGTGCGGCCCGGGGAGTTCGTCTGCATCCTGGGGGCTTCCGGCTGCGGTAAGTCCACGCTGCTCAATCTGATCGCCGACCTGGACAAGCCGACCTCGGGGGCCATCGAGGTCCCCGGCGGCCGGCCGGCCCTGATGTTCCAGGAGCACGCCCTGTTCCCGTGGCTGACCGCGGGGAAGAACATCGAGCTGGCGCTGCGGCTGCGCGGGGTGCCGCGCGCCGACCGCAGGCCGCGGGCCGAGCGGCTGCTGGAACTGGTGCGGCTCAGCGGCGCCTACGGCAAGCGGGTGCACGAGCTCTCCGGCGGGATGCGGCAGCGCGTGGCGCTGGCCCGCGCGCTGGCACAGGACTCCAGCGTGCTGCTGATGGACGAGCCGTTCGCCGCGCTCGACGCCATCACCCGCGATGTGCTGCACGAGGAGCTGACCCGGATCTGGAGCGAGACCGGTGTCTCGGTGCTGTTCGTGACCCACAACGTCCGCGAGGCCGTCCGGCTGGCCGAGCGCGTGGTGCTGCTGTCCTCCCGGCCGGGGCGGGTCGTCCGCGAGTGGACGGTGGACATTCCGCAGCCGCGCCGCATCGAGGACGCGGCCGTCGCCGACCTGTCCGTCGAGATCACCGAAGAACTGCGTGGGGAGATCCGCCGCCATGGCCAGCAGTAAGACCACCCGCGGCACCGCGGTCGAGGAAGCCGACGGCGGGAACGGCGGGAAGCAGCCCATCGGGACGTCCATAGAGAAGTCCGTGGAGAAGTCCACGGGCCAGGCGGGTCCGGGACAGGACCTGGCGGGCCTGGAGGCCGGTCTGGACGCCCTGGACGCCGTGCAGACCAAGCGCGTCTCACCGGCCGAGGTGCTGGTCCAGAAGGTGCTGCCGCCCATCGTGGCCGTCGCCTTCGTACTGGCCCTGTGGAAGGTGCTCGTCGTCGCGAAGATCACCCCCGACTACAAGCTCCCCGACCCGGGGCTGGTCTGGGACTCGCTGCGCCAGCTGTGGCTCCAGGGCGAGCTGCTCGACATCATCTGGACCAGCGTCTCGCGCGGTCTGTTCGGCTTCCTCATCGCGCTGGCGATCGCGACCCCGCTGGGTCTGGTCGTCGCGCGGGTGAAGTTCATCCGCGCCGGGCTCGGCCCGATCCTGTCCGGGCTCCAGTCGCTGCCGTCGGTCGCCTGGGTGCCGCCCGCGGTGATCTGGCTGGGCCTGAACGACCAGATGATGTACACCGTCATCCTGCTGGGCGCGGTCCCCTCCATCGCCAACGGGCTGGTGGCCGGCATCGACCAGGTGCCCCCGCTGTTCCTCCGCGCCGGACGCACCCTCGGCGCCCGCGGCCTGGTCAGCGCCCGGCACATCCTGCTGCCCGCCGCGCTGCCGGGTTACGTCGCCGGGCTCAAGCAGGGCTGGGCCTTCTCCTGGCGCTCGCTGATGGCCGCGGAGATCATCGCCAAGTCCCCGGACCTGGGCCTGGGTCTTGGCCAGTACCTGGAGAACCAGCGCAACAACTCCGATATGGCGGGGGTGCTCCTCGGCATCCTCCTGATCCTCGTCGTCGGCATCGCCATCGAGCTGCTGATCTTCGCCCCGATCGAGCGCCGGGTGCTGCGCAGCCGCGGCCTGCTGGCGAGCACGCGCTGACCGGACCGAACCCGCTGAACGAAACCACTCCGGCTGAACGAAACCCACGCTGAACGAAACCCGCTCTGAACGAAGACCACCGAACGGAAGGCCACGGAAAGCCATCGCCATGTCTGCCCCGACCCTGCTGATCATCGCCCACGGCAGCCGCGACCCCCGCCACGCGGCGACCGTCGACGCGCTGCGCGCGCGGGTGCGGTCGCTGCGGCCGGGGCTGCGGGTGGAGGCGGCGTTCCTGGAGTTCAACGCGCCGCGCGTACCGCAGGTGCTGGCCCGGCTCGCCGCGGAGGACGCCACCGAGGTGATCGCTCTCCCGCTGCTGCTGACCCGCGCCTTCCACGCGAAGACCGACATCCCGGCGGTGCTGCGCGAGGCCACGGCCCGCCATCCCCGCCTCTCCGTCCGCCAGGCCGAGGTCCTGGGCCCGTCCCCGCTGCTGGTGGACGCCCTGGAACGCCGCCTGCACGAGGCGGGGCTGCGCCCCGCCGACCGCTCCTCGACCGGGGTCGTCCTGGCCTCGGCGGGGTCCACCGACCCGGAGGCGATCGCGGTGATCGCTGAAATCGCGCGGGAGTGGCGGCACACCGGATGGTGCGCCGTGCGACCCGCGTTCGCCTCCGCCTCTCTTCCCCGCACCGAGGACGCCGTCCGCGCCCTGCGCGCGGAGGGCGTCGCCCGGGTGGCCGTGGCCCCCTACGTCATCGCCCCCGGCCGCCTCCCCGACCGCATCGCGAGCGGCGCCGAAGCCGCCGGCGCCGACCTCCTGGCCCCCGTCCTGGGCCCCGCCCCGGAGCTGGCCCGCCTGCTGCTGGCGCGCTACGACGAGGCCCGCACGGCACCCCCGGTGCTGCTCAGCGCCTAGGACGGGGCGGTCTTCCAGAACCGGCAGTCCGGCTGGTGCCGCGAAGTCTGCTGAGGGATGAACACCTGCTTGGCTACCGGCTGTCCGTACAAGGCGCGCAGGGCCTCGAGGGCAGCCTCGTCCCCGAGGACCACGGCTGCCGAGGGCCGGTCCGCGATGCGCCGAAGCTCTTGCAGAACATCCGCAAGGGGCTGCCGTCGCAGTCTCAGCATGCGCTTCCGTGCACCGGCCGTGTCGTCCGCCGCCAGGAGGGCGGCGCAGCCCGCCAGGGTGTCGAGGCACTGACCGACAGCGTCCAGTCGGCCTTTGCGCAACGGCCCCCGGTTGAGCTGAAAGACATCGATGGTGGCGCAGCCCCTCGGGGTCAGGCAGTGGTACTCACCGCTGGTGAGGGACAACCGGAGATGATGTGCCGGTTCTTCCGCCGTGGGGTCGATGAGCAGTGGTTCCCCGGTGGCGGTGCCCTTGGGGAAGGTGCCGCCCTTGGCGTGCGAGTTGCAGAAGGAGCATGCGAGGAGGTGGTTGTACCAGTCGAACACCCGGCGAGGAGCGTGGTTCAGAGGCTCGAAGTGATCGATGGCCGTGCCGAGACTCTCCGAGCAGTACATACAACGCTCGATCCCGCTGGCCATAGCGCGGAGGGCCATGGCTACGCGTTCGCGGGTGCCGCCGGCCGCCTTCCAGGCTTTCCGGGCGACAGCTTCCGTGAGGCCCGCATCCGGTAGGCGCTCATGCGCTCGCACGAGCAGTTTCACCGTCTGATCGTCGAGCGGTGGCCGTTCTAATCGAATCATTCCTCACGCCCCAGATGAGCGGCCACTTCACTCACCCGCGCCGACAGAGAGCTGTTCAACTGGGTGCTCAGTCGGCGGTACTCGGCCAATTCCGCCTCGCTCGCCTGGCCATCCAGCACCCGGAATTCCATGGCCGCCAGCCGTCGCCGCAGTTCGTCCGCACGATCGGAGTACGGCGAATCCACTCCGAAGAGGTCCGAAAGCACCGCGTCGTCGCCACTGCCATAGACCACCCGCTGGTACAGCTCGTCGTCGACCACCTCAGGCGGTCGTTCCTCGGTTGGACCGGACAGCCGGATCAGCCCACCTAGGTCGGCGGACTGGCAGATGTACGGACTGTGAGTGGTGACGATGAACTGGATCTCCGGGAAGTGCTGCTTCAGCCACGGACCGATTCGCTTCTGCCAGCTGACATGCAGATGCGCGTCGACCTCGTCTATGAGCACGACACCAGGCAGGGCGATGACGGGGTGTCCGTCACGGTCCTCGATCCGGAGTTCTCCGTAAGCGCTGTGCAGATGCTGCACCAGGTCCACAACGAGTGCGGTCACGGAGCGGTAGCCATCACTCATCCCGCTCAGCGCCAGCACACCGCGAGGTGTGTTCACCCACAGTCCGTCGGAGTCCACTTGCTTCACCTCGTGGTCGTCCGGCAGCAGTCCGTCCGCGAGCAGCAGTTTCACCGCGCCGACGAGTTCACGCGCGCCGCGACGGCCTTCCAGGCTTCTGAGATGCTGATCCACCAACCAGCTGACGCCCTCGGCCAGACATACATCCGCTTCGAACAGCGAGGCCAGTCGCGCCGCGCGCTCGGAACCGGCCGCGGACCGCGCGGAAGCCCCACCGTCGAGGCGACGGTACGGGCCGTATCCCACGCACAGCCATCCTTCCGGGGTTTCCCGCCAGGGCCCGGATTCAGCCGTGCGTTGGAGCTGGAACGCCTTCGTCGTTCTCGGGCGTCGCAGATGGACGCTGCTCTCACCGCGGTTTGTCACCCGGTCCCAGACCAGCCGGACACTTCCCATCTCCGGGAACGGCTCCGCAAGGGAATCGTCGTCGCTGACCCACCGGGCGTCCACGTGCTCCGGCCCGACCACCGTCGCCTCGACGACCGCCTTGCGCGCCCCTCGCGTCACCCAGTCCCCGGCGTCCTTGAACAACGCGTGGGTGACAGCCGGACCTTGCAGCACCAACGCGAGGGCCTGCAACACCGTTGTCTTGCCCGAGCCGTTACGCCCGGCAAGCACGGTCCAGCCCGCGTAACTGCCATCCTCACGTCGCGGGAATCGCAATCGGGCCGCCCGGTGACCGTGAAACCCTCGGACGCCGGACAGCTCCAAGTCGGTCACGTACATGCTTGCCTCCTGCTACGGACCGGAGCGGGTAACTCTCCGCAGCCTATCGATCCGTGCAGTCGCCCATAGACCATGACCAGGGCGCTCAAGCCGCCTCGGCGTGGTCGAAAGTGGCGCCTCCCGACCGGCTGAGCCACACCAGCCTCGCCGTCACGCCGTCCTCATCACCGCCTCGTGTGAACCATCGAAGCGCCCGCTCCGGCGAGTTGAGAACCATCTGGCCGGTGCCGTCGGCCGTGATCACGTGGACGGGACCCTCATGGAAGGCCACCCCCCACGCCGCGACGCACCCGTCCTTCAGGCCGGGCCGCACCTCGCACTCCTGGACGACGGCGAAGATCCTGGGCGCGACGGCGAGGACGAGGTCGCAGAGTTCCTTGTCGAAGGGTTCTGGGGAGTGCGGTGTCTCCATCTGGGCCTCCACGGGCGCAGTAAGCTTCGGCTACCGCTCACCGCTGCGTGATGAGCGCGTCACGTAAAGTACGCCACAAAGTTGTGGTCGCCACAACTTTGTGGCGAGCATTGGGGGCCGACAGAGCTACAGAACGAACGCCTGTCGGATTGTCGAGAGTTCGGAGGCGGCGGGCATGGCGGTGAGAAGCCAACCCACGGCACGCCAAGTGCGGTTGGGCATCGAACTGCGCAAGATGCGCGAAGCGGCGGGCTTGACCGCCCGAGAAGCAGCCGAGCGGGTCGGAACGACATCCGCCCAGATGAGCCACGTGGAGGCGGGACGGACGGGCGTCAGCGAGGAACGACTGCGTGGAATGGCGACGCATTACGCCTGCCTCGACCACGCACTGATCGACGAGTTGGCCGCCATGGTCGCGGAACGTGACAAGGGATGGTGGGAGGAGTACCGGGGAATCCTGGCACACGCGGCCCTGGATCTCGCCGAACTGGAGCATCGATCTCGCCGTCTGCGCACCTTCCAAGGTGTCTACATCCCTGGGCTCCTCCAGGTGGAGAACTACACGCGTGCTCTCATGACCTACGGGGTTCCCCAGCCGTCAACACGCCAATTGGACGCGCTGGTCGCGTTCCGTATGCGACGGCGGGAGGTCCTCGACAGCGGTTCGCCTCCCCCGTATGAGGCAGTCGTTCATGAGGCTGCTCTGCGGACACTCGTCGCCGACCGGGAGGTCGCACGACAACAACTTGCCTTCATGCTTGAACAAGGCGAGCGCCCCGGGGTCACCGTACGAGTTGTTCCGTTCGACGCGGAAGGATTCGGCGGCGCCGGGACGCCCGTGCTCTACGCCTACGGCTCAGTGCCGAGGCTGGACACCGTACACATCGATGTGCCGCACGGCCCCATCCTGCTGGATGCGGAGTCGCAGCTCGCGCGGTATCGCGTATTTCTCGACAAGGCCCTGGCCTTCTCCTTGTCGGCGGAAAAATCTCAGGACTTCATCCACACCATCATGCGGCAATTGTGAAGGGCAGGATCATGGAAAAGCCGATGACATGGCGGAAGTCGTCGTTCTCCGGGCCCGGCGAGACCAACGACTGCGTTGAACTCGCTGCGGCGGGCGGTGAGATACGGATTCGGGAAAGCGACACCCCCGCCGACACCCTCACCACCACACCCGGCAGACTCGGAACCTTCATACGCGCCGCCAAGGCAGGGGCACTGGACCACCTGGGGCGGTAGCCACGAGGGGCGGTGTGGCCCTCGGCCCCTCTCCCCGGCCGTTCACCGTACGTTCCGCGGGCCGCCCTCCTTGCGTGTCGGCACGGCCCCACGGCGGCGCTGGACTGCCGGGCATGCGCAACGAAGAGAGCACCGTTCGCCGGAACCTGGGCACCCGGATGGGGGCTGCGCTGGGGGCCGCCGTCGTACTGGCGGTCATCCAGCCCCCGGCGCAGGCGGCACCGGACACCGGATCCTGGACGACCGAGGCGGTGGCCCCGGGGGTGCAGGTGCGGGCCGGGGTGCTCCGGGACGCGGACGCGAAGCCGAGCTGGACGGTCACCGTGCAGGGGCCCGGTTCCGCGCCGCTGGGCGACCGGGCCTGGGCGGACGCCACGGCGGGGCGGCTGCGCGACGCCGGGTTCGAGCCGCGGGTCGAGCGGGTGGGCTGGCCCGCGTACGCGGACACCCCGCGCGGCACCATGGGGTGGCGGGTGCGGGTGGGATCGTACGGCACCTCCGACGAGGCGCAGGGCGCACGCGAGAAGGTCGCCGCGGCCGGGTTCACGGCGGTGGCGGAGTGGACCGGCTACGACGGGCAGCGGCCCGCGGACCGGGAGAGCGTGCACGTTGCCGTGATCGACCCGGCCCGGTTCACCGGCACGGTGGCGGCCACGCACGACATCAGCGTCGCGGACCGCGAGACGACCTCTTCGGTCGCCGCGAAGCGCCACTCCCTGGTCGCCGTCAACGGTGGTTTCTTCGTCACCTCCGACGCCGACGGCGTCCAGGGCACGATGGCCGGAATCGCCGCGTACAAAGGCGAGTTGGAGTCGATGGCCGCCGGTTCGCGGGCCGCGCTGATCCTCGCGGACGGCGGTCGGCACGCCCGGATCGCCGACCTGACCAGCACGGTCACGGCGCGGGCGGGCTCGTCCACGTACGCGGTGCAGGGCATCAACCGGGTGCCCGGCAAGGTGCGCAACTGCGGCCGCCCCGGGGCCACTCCGACCGAGCTGCCCCGGCAGGACCTGACCTGCTCCGAGGCCGACGACCTGGTGAAGTTCACCCCGAGGTTCCGCGCACCGCTGCCCACCGGACCCGGGACCCAGGTGGTGCTCGACGCCGACGGGCGTGTGGTCTCCACCGGCCCGCGCGGCGGTACGGTCCCGGCCGGGGGCTCCGTGCTCCAGGGCATCGGCGCCGCGTCCGACTGGCTGACGGCCCACGCCCGGCAGGGCGAGCGGATCGCGCTGGAGGAGGTCGTCCGGGACACCACCGGCCGCCGGGTCCGGCTCGACTCCGACGACAGCGTCGTCAGCGCCGCCCCCACCCTGGTGAAGGACGGCCGCATCGCCATCGACGTCGCCACCGAGGGCACCCTCGACCCGGAGAACCTCTCCTTCGGCTACGCCTGGTCGAACGTCCGGCAGCCCCGCACGATGGCCGGGCTCGACGCGAAGGGGCGGCTGATCCTGGCCACGGTGGACGGTCGGCAGCCCGGCGTGAGCGAGGGCTTCACGCTGGAGGAGGCCGCCCGCTTCATGCGCTCCCTGGGCGCCGTCCAAGCCCTCAACCTGGACGGCGGCGGCTCCACCGCCATGGCCGTGAACGGCCGTCTCGCCAACGTCACCTCCGACGCGACGGGCGAACGCGCGGTGGGCGACACGGTCCAGGTGCTCCCGTAGCGGGACACGCTCGCCATCGCTGAGTGTTCGTCTCACTCCTGTGGGTGATATTCACCCGTTCTGGCCGCCACCTCACGGCTCGGGCTGGAAGCGTCGGCAGTCGTCAGAGCTGCGTGCCATGCTGGAGCCAAGGAACACGAGGAAGCGGTGGTGGCGATCATGAGCGTCGCTGAGACGCGAGTCGACGATCACGAAGGCCCCTGGTCGGTCGAGGACGTCCTTGCACTCCCGGAGCATCCGGCACGCGCCCGCTTTGAACTCGTGGACGGTGTCCTCATGATGTCCCCTGCTCCCGACTGGGACCACCAGACCGTGTCATCCGCATTGCACAGCCAGATCAAGATCGCCCTGGCTCGGTCCGGTGCACCGTTCCGCTCGGGCGAGGCGGTGAACGTCACGGGGGAATCCAGACTGTTCATCCCCGACATCGCGGTTGTCGACCGTGCCGCCGTCCCACGCGGCACACTGGCCGCGCCTCTCGACGCGGCCGTACTTCTGGGGGAGATCGTCTCGCCCTTCAACCGAGCGGCCGACCGCATCCTCAAGCCCGCCCTCTACGCTCAGGCGAAGGTGCCCGCCTATTGGCGAGTCGAGATGAAACCGGATCTGTGCGTGGTGGTGCACGCACTGGACGGGGACACCTACCGCGAGGTGGCCACGGTTACCGGCAAGGCTTCCGTCGACGTCGCTGGAGAATTCACCGTCGACCTGGATCTCGACGCCGTGCGCCGCGAGTTGGAAGGCTGACGCCGGGTCCCGGCACCTCGGTCACCTCGTCAGAAGGCAGAACCCGAACTGCGTCCAGCAACGCCCAGGGGCGCAACCGGCCGGCCGGTTGCGCCCCTGGGGTGATCACTTCACCTGCATGAGCCTCGGGTGAGGCTTGCTTGGGCTTACTCGACGACCTTCAGCAGCTTGTTCGGCGTGCCGTCGCCCGGGTTGGAGATCTTGTCGGCCGTGGCGCCGTCCGTGAGGGCCTTCGACACGTCGGCCGGCTTGGCGTCCTGGTGGCCGCTGAGGTAGACGGCGGCGGCGCCCACCACGTGCGGGGTGGCCATCGAGGTGCCGGAGATGGTGTTGGTGGCGTCGTCGCCGGTGTTCCAGTCGGAGGTGATGTCCGAGCCGGGGGCGTAGATGTCCACCACGTCGCCGTAGTTGGAGAAGTCGGACTGCTCGTCCTGGTCGGTGCTGGAGGCGACCGTGATCGCGTCCTTCACCCGGGCGGGAGAGCTCTGGCTGGCGTCGGCCGACTCGTTGCCCGCCGCCACGCCGAAGGTGACACCGGAGTCGATGGCCTTCTGCACGGCCGCGTCGAGGGCCTCGTCGGGGGTGCCGCCCAGGCTCATGTTGGCGACCGACGGGCCCTCGTGGTTCTCGGTGACCCAGTCGATGCCCGCGACGACCTGCTCGGTGGTGCCGGAGCCCTGGTCGTCCAGCACGCGCACCGCGACGACCTTGGCCTTCTTGGCGACGCCGTGCTCGGCACCGGCGATGGTGCCGGCCACGTGGGTGCCGTGGCCGTTGCCGTCGTCGGCGCTGTCGTCGTTGTCGACCGCGTCGAAGCCGGAGGTGGCGCGGCCGCCGAAGTCCTTGTGGCTGGTGCGGACACCGGTGTCGATGACGTACGCGGTGACACCCTCACCCGCGCTGTCGGGGTAGGTGTACTTCTTGTCGCCCTGGGTGTCTTCCTGGTCGATCCGGTCCAGGCCCCACGACGGCGGGTTCTCCTGGGTGCCCTTGATGGTGTAGCGGTGGTTCTGGACCACCTTGGCGACCGACGGGTCGGCGGCCAGCCGCTTGGCCTCGGTGTCGGACAGCCCGCCTGCCGAGAAGCCGTTGATGGCGGAGTCGTAGCTGCGGCGCAGCTTGCCACCGTACTGCTCGGCGAGGTCCTTGCCCTCCGAGGCGGCCTTGATGCTCTTGCCGCCCTTGAGCATGACGATGTAGCTGCCGTCCACGGCGTTCTTCGACTGGGTGCCGTAGACGGTGCCCTCGGCGGGCTGGGCGGTGGTGGCGCCGGCCGGAACGGCCACGAAGACACCGGCGGTGACGGCGGTCGCGGCGGCTATGGCCAGACCGAGTCGACGCGCGTTGCGCTGCTTGTGAACTGCCATGACGAGGGTTCCTCCTCGTGCGGTTGTGGGGGGAATCCGCACCCCGGATCGCGTCCGATCCCTCAAGTGCGGCAGATCCGGCGTGTGTTGGGGCCACTCCGGTTCTGACAAAACCCTGACTGATGAGTACGGGTCAATTCAAGATCCCCACCCATGTGTGACATAGGCAACGTTCTGCGCACCGGGCCCACTTCGACCAGGACATCAGCGCCTTTTGCGTGTAAGGGGCCCGCATCAGGGAGGGTAGGGCTGTCCCCCCTTCTGCGGTTGGAGGGAACCACCGGACGGTTCACCGGTCAGCAGGATGGGTCGGCCGGACGCCACGGCCTAGCGTCGTGGGCGAGTGGCGGGACGGTCCGCCACCAGGGCATAAGGGGATGTCGTGGCGGACACAGGCCGCTTGGAGAGGCCGCGCGGGATAGCCGCCCGCGCGGGCAGTTGGAGCGCCCGTCACCGATGGGCGGCGGTCGGGAGCTGGGTGCTGCTGGTCATCCTCGCCCTGGCCGTCGGCTCGATGACGGGCCGGGTCGATGTGACGGAGAGCGAGCAGGTTCCGGGCGAGTCCGGGCGCGTCTCGAAGATTCTCGACGAGGCGGGCATCGACGACGCGGCCGGGGAAACCGTACTGATCCAGGCGAAGGGCGGCGGGCTCACCGCGAACGACCCGGCCTTCCGCAAGGCGGTCGACGCGGTGCTGGCCGGCGTGCGCGACACCGGCCAGGTGACCGCCCTCCGCTCCCCGTACGAGACGAAGACCATCTCCGCGGACCGGCGCTCCGCGCTGGTGCAGTTCGAGATGCGCGGCGAGGCGGAGAAGGCGGCCGACCACATCCAGCCGGTCCTGGACGCGGTGGACAAGGCTGGGGACGGCCACCAGGACCTGCGGATCGAGGAGTTCGGCGACGCCAGCGGTCAGAAGGCGTTCGACGACGCGTTCGGCGACGACTTCACCCAGGCCGAGTACTCCGCGCTGCCGGTGGCGCTCGGCATCCTGCTGATCGTCTTCGGCGCTCTGGTGGCCGCGCTGCTGCCGGTGGTGCTCGCGATGACCGCGTTCCTGGCCACCACCGGTCTGGTGGCGATGGTCAGCCACTGGGTGCACATGAGCGACACCGCCAACTCCGTGATGCTGCTGGTGGGGCTCGCCGTCGGCGTCGACTACTGCCTGTTCTACCTGCGCCGGGAGCGCGAGGAGCGCGCCGCGGGACGGGACGCGCAGACCGCGCTGCGGGTGGCGGCGGCCACCTCCGGCCGCGCCATCCTGGTCTCCGGCGTCACGGTGATCGTGGCGATGGCGGGCATGCTCTTCACCGGTATCGCGGAGTTCAAGGCGATGGGGCTCGCCACGCTGATGGTGGTCGCGGTGGCGATGGTCGGCTCGGTGACGGTGCTGCCCGCGCTGCTCTCGCTGCTCGGCGAGCGGGTGGAGAAGGGCCGGGTGCCGCTCCTGGGCCGCGCCAAGCGGCGCGGCGGCACCGAGAGCCGGATCTGGCGCGCCGTCCTCCGCCCGGTGCTGCGCCGCCCCAAGCTGTCGCTGGCCCTGGCCGGTGGCGCGCTGATCGCGCTGGCCCTCCCCGCGGTGGGGATGAACACCGCGAACCTCACCATGGACCAGGAGTTCGGCGACCGGCTGCCGGTCGTGAACGCGTACAACCACATCGACGAGGCGTTCCCGGGCGGCTCCGACCCGGCCAGGGTCGTGGTGAAGGCGGACGACATCGACGCGGCGCCGGTGCGCGACGCCCTCGCCCGCTTCCGTACCGAGGCCGTGGCGAAGGGCGCCTCCAAGGGCCCGGTCGAGGTGACCGTCCACCACAAGCAGAACGTGGCCGTGGTGGAGGTCCCGCTGATCGGCGGCTCGGACGAGGGCAAGGCCGAGAAGAGCCTGGACGTGCTGCGGAACGAGGTGCGCCCGGCGACGCTCGGCGCGGTGGACGGCGTGGACGCCCCGATCGGCGGCTCGACCGCCTCCTCCAAGGACTTCAACGACAAGCTCGGCTCGGCCGTCACCCCGGTCTTCGCCTTCGTGGTGGTCTTCGCCTTCCTGCTGATGCTGATGTCCTTCCGGTCGCTCACCATCGCCGTGACCTCCATCGTGCTCAACCTGCTGTCGGTGGGCGCCGCGTACGGCATCCTCACCGCGGTCTTCCAGCACGGCTGGGGCGCGGGGCTGGTCGGGGCGGAGGGCGTGGGCGCGATCGTGTCCTGGCTGCCGCTGTTCCTCTTCGTGATCCTGTTCGGGCTGAGCATGGACTACCACGTGTTCGTGGTCTCCCGGATCCGCGAGGCGCGGCTGGCCGGCCGCACCACCAAGGACGCGGTGGTGCACGGCGTGGTGACGACGGCGGGCGTGGTCACCAGCGCCGCCGTCATCATGGTCGCGGTCTTCTCCATCTTCGGAACGCTGTCGATGCAGTCCATGAAGCAGATGGGCGTGGGCCTCGCGGCCGCGGTCCTCATCGACGCCACCGTCATCCGCGGGGTGCTGCTCCCGGCCGTGATGTCGCTGCTGGGCGAGCGCAACTGGTACCTGCCGAAGTGGCTGGGGTGGCTCCCGGACCTCGCCCACGACGAGCCCGCCCCGGCCCCGCGGCCCAGCACTCCGGTGGGCGCCTCCCCGAGGCCGGAGGCGGACGAACGGCCCCGGCACGCGAGGGTCTGACGACCACGTCCCGCGCACCCTGACCACCCTCGACCGGTCACATGGCCTCCGGGCCGTGTGACCGGTTCGGTGTTCCGGGGTGGGGGTGTCGGGCGGAAAAGGCGTTGCGGGGTGTCCCCACCCGTCCCTACGGTGCGGGGATACGGCGGAGATCCGCATACGCGTCCTTTCGCGTACGCGCGCACGGGAGGAGTACACCGATGGGCGGAAGTCCCGGCATCGGCGTGTTCACCCGCATCACTCGTGGCTGTGCCCGGGTGGCGTGTGCGTGCGCCCTTCTCATGCCTGCCCGCCGCCCGCGGCGCGGCCCCGGTGCCCTGGCCGGCCCGGACGCGCCCGGTGTCTCCCCGAGTCCGTGAGCGGTTCGCGCTCGAGGTGGTTCCGCCACCTGAGCGGCTGACCCGCCGGACTTCCCCCCGCTCTCCCACCGAGAGCTGATCTCACCCGTCCACGCCCCTCGGCCAGGGCCCCCGCCAGTCCAGGAATCACTCGTTCCGGGACGGGCGGCAGGGCCCGTTCCGCGCTGCTGCCGCCCGCCCGGCTCCGAAAGGACCGTGGCCGTGGCCCGCAATCGACACCATCCCCATGCCCAGCGCGGTGGCGAACCGCGCCGCACCGAACGCGACCGCGCGAGGCGTGCGTACGGGCAGAACTTCCTCGTCGACCCGGGCGCCGTCGCCCGCGTCGTACGCGCCGCCCGCCCCGGGCCCGGCGATCTCCTGGTGGAGGTCGGCGCGGGCAAGGGGGCGCTCACCGAGGCGCTGGCCCCGCGCTGCCGTGAGCTGATCAGCTATGAGATCGACCGGCATCTGATCCCGGGGCTGCGGGAGCGGCTCGCCCGCGGTCCACGGGTCCGGATCGTGCACCAGGACTTCCTCCAGGCGGCGCCGCCGCGCGAGCCGTTCGCGCTCGTCGGCAACGTGCCCTACGCCCGTACCGCCGAGATCGTGGCCTGGGCACTGCGGGCGGTGCCCGGGCTGACCTCGGCGACCCTGCTCACCCAGGTGGAGTACGCCCGTAAGCGCACCGGGGACTACGGCCGTTGGTCGCTGCTGACCGTACGGTCGTGGCCGGAGGTGGAGTGGCGGCTGTGCGGGCGGGTGGCACGGTCCGCCTTCCGGCCGGTGCCCGCGGTGGACGGCGGGATCCTGCGGCTGACGCGGCGGCCGCGGCCGCTGCTCACCGACCCGGTGGCCCGGTCCGTCTACGCGGACCTGGTCGAGCTGGGCTTCACCGGGGTCGGTGGCTCGCTGTACGCGTCACTGCGCCGGGCCTGCCCCGCCCGCGCGCTCGACCGGGCGTTCCGGGCGGCCGGGCTGGAGCGGGACGTGGTGGTGGCGTATGCGACGCCGGAGCAGTGGCTGATCCTCGCTCAGGAGCTGACCGAGGTGGCGGCCGGAACGCGTTCTTCGGCCGTCCCGAAGGAGTTGATGGTGCGGGTGAAGTCCCGGGTGGACAACAGCAACTTGTAGATGATGGCCAGCTCGAAGACGAGCAGCAGCACACCCGATACGACGGTCGTCGCCACCACCGCGTCGACGGCCGGGCCGATGATGAACACGCCCATCTGGAACTCGATACCGCTGATGAGATGAGCGCGGATGCGGTGGCGCTGTAGGAAGTTCCGGCACCGGACCCACCACGGGAAGCGGCGCCGGAACTCCTGGTGCAGATCGACGACGGCGGGGCGGCGCGGGGCCGGTACCTGGGCCGAAACCGGGGCGGCCGTGGCCTCCAGCGCCGCCGTGGCCTCGAGCATCGCCGTGGCCTCCAGGACCGCCACCGGCTCCTGCGGAGCGACGGGCTCCAAGGGAGCCACCGTGTCGCGATCCGTCTCCAGGTCGGCCTCGGGGTTCTCCCGCAGCAGGTCCTCCATGAAGGCCAGCTCGGCCTGGTTCTCGGCCTTGCGGGCCGCCCGCATCCGCGCCTTTATCTGCTTGCGCATCCCGTGCCGGATCTTGAAGATCTCCAGCGAGTCGATGTAGCGCAGCGCGTCCAGGGAGGCGACGGCCAGCGCCAGCCACAGGTACAGGACGTCATCCGTACGCGCGTACTGGCCGCCCATCAGGGCGACCGAGCACACCAGCACCCGGATCCGGTCGAAGACGAAGTCCAGCCAGGCCCCGAAGACCGAGCCGGTGCCGGTCAGCCGGGCCAGCTTGCCGTCCATGCAGTCGAAGATGAAGCTCACGTGGTAGAGCACGGCCCCGAGCAGCAGCCATCTCCAGTCGCCCTGAGCGAAGCACGCGGCGGAGCCGAGGCCCACCAGGAACGCACCCCAGGTGAGCTGGTTGGGGGTGGCCCGGGTGTACCTGGCGATCCAGCGGACCAGCGGTGTGGCCACCGGGTCCACGAGCATGACGGTCCACCACGCGTCTCGCTTCTTCTCGGTGATCCGGCGGACCTCGGCGAGCGGCGGTATGTCTCGGGGCATGGTCAATCTTTCTGGCGTTAGACACGAGTTCACCTGAAAGTAAGAAACCGTTAAGGGAAGAGACAAGACCGGGCAAGGGCAACCTTTGCCAGGGGGTAATGGTCTGCTGGGAGGACCGGGTCCATGGCAGGACCAGGTGCCTCGGCGGCGCGGCGGGTCCTACCGCTGGTAGCGGGCGAGCACCAGGTTCCCGTCGTCGACCAGCCGCTCCCGCAACTCCCCCATTCCGATCGCCCCGCTGTAGTACTCCTGTAGCGCCGGGGTGGCCACTTTGTCCTTCCACTCCGGGTAGCCGCGCACCGTCTGCGCGGGCGCCGGGCGCAGCTGCCCGGCCAGGGCGGTGCCGGTGGCCCAGCCGTGGCGGTGGGTGCGCAGGGCGGGGTCCCGCAGCGCGGCCCGGCCCGTGGGGAGCATCCAGTCGCCCCGGGCGAGCCGCACCATATGCGGCGGGCGCAGGAAGAAGTCGATGAAGCGGGCGGCCTCCCGCTGGTACGGGCTGTCGGCGGCGACGGACAGCGTCTGCGGGCTGACCCCCTGCCGCTGGTCGCCGCCGGGCCCGGCCGGGGACGGCAGTACGGTCCAGGCGAACCCCTTGGGCGCCTGCTGCACGACCTGCTGACGGTAGGAGAAGCCGAGCGGCACCATCGCGTACTTCCCGCCGAAGAAGCCGGGGAGGGTGTCGGAGCCGCCCATGCCGAGGGTGGTCCGGGCGGCGGTGCGGTCGCCGCCCAGCTGGTCGTGGATGACGCGGGGCACCCGCTGGTCGGCGGCGTCGAACCGGACGGTGACCTTGCCGTCCGGGCCCCGGTGGAAGACCTTGCCGCCGGTGGAGAGCGAGAGGTTGAGGGTCGCGGAGACGGGCTCCTTGAGCGGCCAGGCCACGCCGTACGTCCCGTCCCGGGTCAGCTCCTCGGCCGCGTCCTCGAACTCGATCCAGCTCCAGGGGCGTTCGGCGGTGGGGATCCGCACCCGGGCCCGCTCGAGCAGCGCGCGGTTGGCGATGAGCACGCGCGGCTCCTGGAGGAACGGCACACCGTGGATGCCGCCGTCGAAGGTGGCGGTCTGCCAGGTCCGGGGCGGGATCTCGTCCTTGAGCCGGCGGGGCAGCAGGTCGGTGAGATCGGCGAGATAGCCGCCGTAGGCGAAGTCGGCGAGGTCGTCGGTGGCGTCATGGATGATGTCGGGCGCCTCACCGCCCTCGAAGGAGGTGAGCAGCTGGTCGTGGACGCCGTCCCAGCTGCCCTGGACATACTCGACCCGGATGTCGGGGTGGGCCGCGTTCCACTCCGCCACCAGCTGCTTGTTGGCCGCCACCGATTCCTGCTGCCAGGCCAGGGACTGGAAGCGCAGGGTGATACGGCCACCGGTCGCCCGCCGCCGCTCGGGCGCGCAGCCGGACAGCAGCGCCCCGGTGGCGGACGCGGCCAGCAGCGTGCGGCGGCGCATCAGTGCTTCACCGCCCCGGCCAGGGTGCCGCTGGTGATCCGGCGCTGGATGAGCGCGAACAGCACGAGCGAGGGCAGCGTCGCCAGCAGTGAGGCGGCGGCGAGCGGGCCGAGGTCGGCGACGCCCTCGGTTCCGATGAAGTGGGTGAGGATGATCGGCATCGTCTGTTTCCGCGGCGACTTGAGCAGGACGAGCGCGAAGAAGAACTCGTTCCAGGCGGTGATGAACGCGAAGAGGGCGGTGGCCACGATGCCGGGGGTCAGCAGCGGCATGGTGACGGAGACCAGCACCCGCAGTCTGCCCGCGCCGTCCACGGCCGCGGCCTCCTCCAGCTCGCGCGGTACGGCCCGGGCGTACCCGGCCAGCATCCACAGGGCGAACGGCAGGGACCACACCACATAGACCATGATCAGCCCGGAGAGGGAGTCGATCAGCCGGACCTCCTTGAGCACCAGGAACAGCGGGATGATCACCAGGACGAAGGGGAAGGCCTGACTGACCACGATCCAGCCGGTGGCCGCCCGGGACAGCGCGGAGCGGTGGTGACGGGCCATCACATACGCCATGGGGGTGGCGATGACGACGGTGATGACCGCGGCGGCGAGGGAGGCGATCAGGCTGTTGCCCGCGGAGCGCAGCAGCGGCTGCTCATCGAACGCCTGGCGGAAGTTGTCGAGGGTGGGATGGTCGGGGATCCAGCCCGGGTGGAGACTCGCCAGCTCGCGCGGCGGCTTGAACGCGGTGGAGACCAGCCACAGCAGGGGGAAGGCGAGGAAGGCCAGATAGCCGAGGAGGGCGAGGTACTGGCCGGTGCGCGCCGCACGGCGCCTGGCGGTGGGGCCGCGACGCACGGGGGTGGGGCCGCGACGCCCAGGGGTGGAGCTGCGACGCACGGCGGTTCGATGGTGGCGCACCGCGCCGGGGCGGGGGCTCATGCCTCGTCGTCTCCCTTCAGCCGGGCCACGAGATGGACGGCCAGCAGGATGGAGACCACCGCCACCAGCACACAGCCCATCGCCGCCGCGTAGCCGAACTGGCCGTAGCGGAACGCCTCTTCATAGGCGAAGAGCATCGGCAGCCGGGTGCGGCCGCCGGGCCCGCCGCCCGTCAGGACGTAGACCAGGGCGAAGGAGTTGACGTTCCAGATGAAGCTGAGCGCGCTGATGGCGAGGGCGATGGGCCTGATGGCGGGCCAGGTGACGGCGCGGAAGCGGCGCCAGGCACCGGCGCCGTCCATGGCCGCGGCCTCGTGCAGTTCGCGCGGCACATTCGAGAGCCCGGCCAGCAGGGTGACCGTGACCTGCGGAAGCCGTGCCCAGATGCCGACCACGACGACGGCGGGCAGCGCGGTGGACAGGCTGCCCAGCCAGTCGCGGTGGGTGCCCAGCGTCTCGTTCAGCACCCCCGCGTCGGGGTGGTAGACCAGCCGCCACATGATGCCGACCACGACCTCCGGCATCGCCCAGGGGACGATCGCGAGCGCCCGCGACAGCCAGCGGAACCGCAGGTCCTGGTGGAGCAGCAGCGCGAGGCCGAGTGCGAGCAGGAACTGCGGTACGGAGACGGCCACCGCCCACACCAGGCCGATCCGGAAGGACTCCCAGAAGAGGGTGTCGCGCAGCAGGTCCTGGAAGTTGAGCAGCCCGATCCACTGGGTGGGGTCGGTGCGGCCCGCCTGGGAGTCGGTGAAGGCGAGCGCGATGCCGTAGAGGAGCGGGCCGACGCTGAGGAGGAGGATCGGGATCAGCGCGGGCAGGACCAGGAACCACGCCCCGTGGGCGCTCCCTTGACGGCCCGTCATGCGGTCGCCCGGGGCCTTGGCGGAGCCCCGGCCCTTGGCGGAGCCCGGGTCCGAGGGCGCCGGGTCGGCGGTCGCGGGTATCACGGCGGGGCCCCCTTCGGACGCGGTGGGAGGGCGGTCCGGGTGGGAGAGCCCACGTCATCGTGCGGAGGGCGGGCGGTGCAGTCAAGCGGTTCTACCTGCGACAGTCGATGTGGCGGTCGGTACGGCACGTCGCGCACGGCTCGATGCGAGACTTGGCCGTCGGCCAGGAGAAGTAGCGGCGGGCGAGAACAGCAGGCGAGGACAAGGGGCATGGCGGTGGCGGAGGTCGCGTTCACGGAGGAGCGGGCGCGGGCGGTGCTCTCGGCCGCGCTGCCGCCCTACCGGGCCGGTACGGCGGAGGCCCGGCTGCTGGCCCTCGGTGAGAACGCCGTCTTCGCCGTCGACAGCCTCTCCCTGGTGGTCCGGATCAGCCGCGACCTGGAGGTGTGGGACCGGGCCGCCCGGGAGCTGAGGATCGCCGACTGGCTCGCCCGGGAGGGACTGCCCGCGGTCCGCCCGGACCGGCGCTTCGGCCCCGAGCAGCCGCTTCCGTTCGCCAACCATCTCGTCACGTACTGGCAGCGGCTTCCCGACCCGGTGCGCCCCGCCGGGGCGCGCGATCTCGCGGCGCTGCTGCGGATGGTGCACGCCCTGCCCGACCCGCCCGGCGACCCGGCGCCGCTTCCGCTGCCGCGCCGCGAGCTGCTGGGCGGGGTCGAGCGCTGGCTGCGGCTGGCCGGGGACGCGATCGACCCGGCGGACGCGGCGTATCTGCGCGCCCGCCGGGACGACTTCGCGGCCGCCGCCGAGGAGCTGACCCCGCGCCTGACCCCCGGCCCGATCCACGGCGACGCGCTGCCGCGCAATGTGCACATCGGCCCGGACGGCCCGGTGCTGGTGGACCTGGAGACCTTCTCGCACGATCTGCGCGAGCACGATCTGGTGGTGATGGCCCTGTCGCGGGACCGCTATGGGCTGGGCGCGGCGGAGTACGACGCGTTCGTGGCGGAGTACGGCTGGGACGTCCGCGAGTGGCCCGGCTGCGCGGTGCTGCGGGGCGCGCGCGAGACCGCCAGTTGCGCCTGGGTCTCCCAGCACGCCCCGGGCAACCCGGCGGCCCGCGCCGAGTTCGCCCGTCGCATCGCCTCCCTGCGGGAGGGCGACACGGCGGTGCGCTGGCACACGTTCTGAGCAATTCGCTCAGGCGCGCCACCCCGGGTCGCGGCCGCTCAAGGCGATCGCGCGGTCCAGCGGAGGCGCGTCGGCCGGGACGGGGATCCTGGGGCCGAACAACTCCTCGGGGCGCTCCTCGTCCGGGACCGCCGACAGCCATCCGATGATGGTCTCGACGCTGCTGGGATCGCAGTCGTAGGGCTGGCCGGTGGCGCGGGCGAGATCCCAGCCGTGGATCACCAGCTCGTCCAGCGCCACGATGCCCATCATCTGGGCGGGCATGGTGACGCCCCCGGCCTCCGTGGTGCCCAGCCAGGCGGACGGCTCGCGCCAGGCCACGGCCAGCGCCTCCAGGCGGCGCGGCAGCTCCTGCCGCCAGTCGGGGTCCAGCTTGTCGGCCGACCCCTGCCCGGGGGCGGGGCCCGCCGCGGCCGTGGTTTTCTCGGCGGCGTGGCGCATGGCGAGGGCGAGCCCCATGAAGTGGTCGAGCAGATCGGCCACCGAGTAGGCGCCACACGGTGTGGGCGCGCTGAGCTGCTCGTCCGTGACGCCGCTGAGCAGCGCCGTCACCCGCTGGGCGGTGGGCCCGAAATCGATCATGGTGCTCTGTTCATCGGTCACGGTCGTCTTCTCCTCGCTCGAGTCCGTGGTCCGTCCCCCTTACCCGTACGGACCGGACCTCCGTCGGAAACTCATCGGTGCGGCGCGCTCCGATATTCGCCCGGTGGTCGCTACCCCAGCCCCGGCGGTCGCTGCCCCAGCCCCGGTGGGCCGGTCCCCAGCCCGGTGGGCCACTCCCCCGGCCCAGTGGGCCGCTACCCCACCACCGCCCCCGCCTCCCGCAGCGGCCAGCCACCGTCCACCACCGCGTCCGGAGTGCCCTTGCGGCGCAGCCAGGACTGGAAGTCGGCCGCCCAGTGGGCGTACCACCCCACCTGCTTGCGGTGGAGGTCCCACAGCTCGAGCCCGGCCACCTCGCCGTACCGCTCGGCGAGCGCGCAGGCGACCCGCACCGCCGCCAGCGCGTCCGCACCGGCGTCATGGGCGCGGTCGTGCACCACCCCGTACTCCCCGCAGACGGCCTCCAGCGTGCGCTTGCC
The DNA here is from genome assembly GCF_039525925.1 of Streptomyces javensis. Classification (NCBI taxonomy): domain Bacteria; kingdom Bacillati; phylum Actinomycetota; class Actinomycetes; order Kitasatosporales; family Streptomycetaceae; genus Streptomyces; species Streptomyces javensis. Next base: position 76,074 of record NZ_BAAAIF010000032.1, read on the forward strand.
CTTGCGGTAGCGGTCGACGGCGCGGTCTATCGTGTACGGATCCACGACGGGGCCGGTATCCGCGCCCTCCAGCCGCTCGCTCAGCGGGCGCAGCCCGTGCCGCCCCAACTCGGCGGCGAGCAGGCTGAGATCGAACGCCTTATCCACGCACGACCGTGTCTCACGACCTCTGTCGTCGTTGATCGGCCAGGGGGTGCGATCAGATGGAGATCTTCTTCACCGACCCGGGAGCGTTGGAAGCGGCCGGGGTCACCGATACACAGAGAGCGCTCGAACGGCACGGGTTGCATGCCGGGGCACCGTTCATCCTCAGCGATGACGGCAGCTACGACGTACACCTGAACCGCTTCCTGTGGTCCTTGCCCACCCTCGGGGTGCGGTCGGCGAACTCGTGGCGGGCGTACGCTCTCGATCTGCTGACGTGGGGGCGGTTCCTCCTCGAGCATCGCGGCAAGACCGTATGGCAAGCCGAGCGTGACGACGTGACGGCCTTCCACCAGGCCCGGCGGGTCTCTCCCGACCCGACACAGGTCGTCTCAGCCTCGACCTGGAACCGGGGCGTCGCCGCCTTGGACAAGTTCTACACATGGGCCGTGGACGAGGCCCTGATCGAGCGGACGCCGTTCAAGTACTACGAGAGCTCACGGCGCACCGGCTCCGGACAGCAGGTGCAAGTCCGCAACAACCGTGCAGCAGAGAAGGCCGCCAAGCGCGGAAACGTGAAGTTCCTGTCTGTCGCCCGTTACGCGGCCTTCCGCGATGTCGGATTGCGCGGTCAACTGCCGACCAAAGCCGCCGATTTGTCCTTCCATGGCCGTAACTCGGAGCGGAACGTCGTCATGGCGGAGCTGCTGGTCACCACAGGCTTGCGTATCGAGGAGGCCGCGTCGCTCTGCTGGCCGGAACTCCCCACTCTGGACAGCCAGAGGGGTATGAAGAGTGTGCCGTTCGACCTGGCGCCGCCGACCGCCAAACGGGACAAGGGACGCAGGGTCCTGCTGCCGAACCGTGTCCTCCGCGCGGTGGCCGACTACGTAGAGATCGAGCGTTCCCTGATGCTCGACCGCTGGCGCGCCCGAGGCTGCCCACTGCCAGCCGGTGCGGTGCTCGGAAGTCAAGCCGACCGGCGGGGTGTGCGGATGCCCTCGAAGGACGGCCGGCTCCGAAAAGTTCCCTGGTCACGTGTGCCGCCAGCGGTCCGCTCCCGGCTCTACCTCGTTGACGAGCAGGGCCATCCCGTCGGGCCGGCGTGCGTATGGCTGGGCCAGGAAGCTCGGCCTGTGTCCCTGTCGGCCTGGGAGTCCGTCTTCGTGCGGGCCTCGGAGAGATGCCGTACGTACGAGATCGACGTCGCCGCCACACCCCATGTGCTCAGGCACACCTTCGCCGTGCATCTACTGTCTGCGCTGATCCATGAACAGATCGGCTCGGTTGAGAGGCATGAGGTGGCCGACGGCGTGTACCGCCGGATCATTGGCGACCCGCTCGATCACTTGCGCCGCCTGCTGGGGCACTCCTCGATCACCACGACGTACATCTACCTCGACTGCACCGACCAGGCTCAGGCATTGATCGATGGTGCGGTGGACGCCTGGACGTCCGAGGTCGCGGACACGGCGACTCAGGTGTCGCAGACACAGGGAGCGAGCGCGTGGTAACCCGGGGACGACGTCGGGCTCGGTTGAACGCACCCGTGCTCCAGACCGTTGACCAGACTCCAACCACGCTCGGGCTCCTGAAGATCGAGGTCACGTTCTCGGACGACCGGATGGCTGTCGTGGACTGGACCCACGAGCCGCAGCAGCGGTTGCTGCGCACGCTGGGTGCCGAGCTGGCGGTGTCATGCACCGTAGGCCAGGGGACTGGATCCCCACATACTCTCCGGAATCGCGCACGCTCTTGCCTGGAATGGGCACGCTGGCTGGACTCCACGGAAGGCGTGGAACTGCGAGTGAATGACCTCCTCCCGCGTCACCTCGACGGGTTCGAGAGCCACCTTCGAGAGAGGCATCCGGAGTCTTCCAGGACGCCGTACTCACGTATCGCCGACATCGTTTGGATCTTGCGCCGCCTCAGCGACAAGGAATCCGGCTTGTCTGCAGCCATGCTCCGGCGGCTCTCCCATACCTCTGCCGGTCCGGTGGGCTCGTACACACCTCGTGACGCCTATTCACCGCACATCGTCGAGCAGTTGCGCACTGCTGCACGTTCCGATGTCGACGATGCAGTTCGGCGCCTGACGCTTGACGGGCCGGCACTCCTGGCACAGGGGCAGGATCCACGGATGGCGGGTTGGAACTCCGACGCCAATGTGCTGTGGGAGATCCACCGGAGCCAAGGAACATTTACACGGCAGCAGCTTGCCCAACTGGTCGGCACGGCGCTGGCTGATGCGCATACTCCCGGCCGTCTCGCACCGTTAGTGTATCCGACCAGCCGCGACCTGTTCGCCCTGCTTCTTCTGTTCTGCCTCGATAGCGGCATGGAGGTGGAAGCGGCCAGAGAGTTGACCTCCGACTGCCTGAAGAATCCCAACCGGGGCTATGTACAGGTCGAATACCTCAAGCGGCGTCGGCACGGCAAGGAGTGGAACACGATGCGGGTGCGGGACGGCTCGCCCAACTCGCCCGGCGGGCTGCTGCGCTTGGCCCTGCGAATCACTGCCCCTGTCAGAGAGGCCACGGGCTCATCGGCGCTGTGGCAGTTCCGGACGAAGGACGGGATTCTGTCCGCCGGCTTCAGCGCTGGATCTGCGTCGAGCGTGGCGCGGAGCTTCGTGTCGACACACCGGCTCACTGACGGGGGGAAGCCCGTCGACTTGCGCCTTTCCCGGCTTCGCAAGACGTACAAGGCAGCTGTCTACAAGGTAACTGGCGGGAGGATGTCGGCGTTCGTGCAGGGGCATTCACCGGACATCGCCGCAGCGCACTACGCAGACATCCCCTCATTGCGCAATCTGCACGAACAGGCCGTGGCAGACGGCCTGCAGGACGCACTCGCTGACGCCCAGACTCCCGTGGTGCTGACGCCAGAGGAGGAAGAGAGGCTCACACAACATCCTGCGGACGCATGGGAGTCACTCGGCGTTTCCGCCGAGGAGCTGCCGCCACTTCTGTCCGGCGAATCCGACCTGTGGTTGTCGTCCTGTCGCAGCTTCTTCGACTCGCCTTTCGGCATCAAGGGCAAGGCATGTCCCGTCTCCTTCTTCTCTTGTCTGGGGTGCAGCAACGCCGTGATCACCCGAAGGAAACTCCCAGCCATCCTGGCCTTCCTCAACCACATTGAGGCTGAACGGGCCAAGACGCCCGCAGCGGAGTGGGCAGCGCGCTTTGGCAAGGTTCACCATCAGATTCTGCAACTGATCGTCCCGCGGTTCAGCAAGGGCGACGTGCTCAGCGCCAAGGCAATCGCCGAGTCTTCCGAGCCTCTGCTGTTCCTGCCCCACAACCTACTGGGAGGCCACTGATGCCCGCCCAGCCACTACCACTTGGCCATGGCGCCAACCGCCCTGCCGACACGACACCGGTTCTGTCCGGACGACCTCTCGCCGCCGATCCATCCCTCATGCCGCAATTCGGGGACCGTTTCTGGGATCTCGCGGTCGCCGGGCACGCGGGGAACCGCTACGCCAGCGAGTTCTTCATCGACTTCGAGTCACTCAGTGATGCCACCCGGCGCGAGGCCGCGCGCGAGTTTCTCTTCTGGAGACTCAACACACACCCGGTTCGTGGTGCGCTTCCTTCCATCTCGACAGTGGCGGCGGAGTGGTGGAATCTGCGGTGTTTCTTCCGGTTTCTCGACACCGAACACGCTGGGATTCGCCTGGACACCGTGACACAGCCGGTTCTCGATTCCTATCTGCTTCACTGCCACGGCGAAGAACTGATGCCGAGCAGTCTGCGCCATCGCCTCCAGGTCATCCCACGCCTCCACCTCGCGGCAGAGGGCATGCCATCGGACGCGCTGGAGATCAATCCGTGGAACGGCCGCCCCCTCTCCCGCATCATCGGCGGCCGGGCGGTGAGTAGACACGAAAACCAGACTCCCCGGATCCCGCCGAGGGTCATCGCCCCGCTGGTACAGGCCGCCCTGTTCTACGTACGTACCGCAGCACCGGACATCATCAGTGCACGCGCCGAATTGACGGAACTGCAGGCCTCTGTCAGCGAGATCCAAGGACTGTCTCTCGCACGGCTGGACCGCTATCTCGACAGTCTCGCGGCAGGCGGGCGCGGGGTCCCGGTTCTGGACGGCACCGGTCTCCAACCGCACCTGGCCGGTTCACCCGCCTACACGTACATCATGCGCAAGTCGAGGGCGGGGCGGGATATAGCAGGCGGCTCCTACGATGACCACATCGTCAGGGCACTGGAGCGGCTCGGACCTGAGCCTGGCGGCATGGACTCACCCATCACTCCGCATCCGCAGACCGGGCGCCCCTGGCGGGACAGGTTCAGTCCTCCCGCAGTCCCCCATGAGGAACGGCTCCTGCGAGCCGCCTGCTACATCCTCATCGCCTATCTGTCCGGAATGCGCGACTCCGAGGTCAAGGAACTCCGAGACGGCTGTCACTTCACCGAACGGAGTACGGACGGCGTCGTCGTCAGGCACAAAGTGCGATCGCAACTCGTCAAGGGCGGGCGAGGGGCGCCGGAGAGCTGGGTGGTCATCGAGCCCGTCGCGCAGGCCATCGAAGTCCTGGAATGCCTGCCCCACCGTGACCTGCTGTTCTGCCGACCGGTCGCTGGTCGCCCGTACTCGACGATCTCCGCCAACCGGATGAATGAGAACCTCAACGCGTTCCGGGCACATTGCGCGGGCATCGGCTTTCCAGTACCCGATGTCGACGGAGAGCCGTGGAATCTCACAACGCGCCAGTTCCGCAGAACCGTGGCATGGCACATCGCTCACCGTCCGTACGGAACCGTCGCGGGGATGGTCCAGTACAAGCACCTCTCCGTAGCCATGTTCGAGGGCTACGCAGGGACTTCGCCCTCCGGTTTCCGCGCGGAAGTCGCCGCCGAAGAGGCCCTGGCCCGCTTGGCCGACATCGTGGAACGCTACGACGACTTCAAGGCCGGGGTGCGCTCGACCGCTCCAGGGGGTGCACGGACCGACAACGAGTTTGCCCGCGTACAGGAAGAATTGCAGGACTTCCCCGGCAGAGTGGTCGATGAGCGGCGCCTCCACGCCATGCTCAAGGCCTCGGCGCACACTCTGCACGTCGGGACTCTGAACGACTGCTACTACCAACCTGAAACCGCCCTGTGCCGAACCGCAGGCACTGAGGACCGGCCCTTGCTCAACAATTGCCGTCCCGAGCGTTGTGCGAACTCGACCATCACGACCCGTCATCGCCCAGCGTGGGAAGCGGCACGCAGCGACACCGAGCGTGCGTTGACCTTCGTCGGACTCTCCGATCTCCAGCGCACGGCTCTGCGAGGGCACACGAGCGACATCATCAGAGTGATCGAGGGAATCGACCGTGCCCACAGCTGAACCCATCGAAGCAGCCCTCAAGGCGGCGTCCGAGCGTCTGCTCCGCGGAGAGCCCACCCGTAGTGACGGTTCCCTCACCGTCGCCTCACTCGCCGTTGAAGCCGACGTCAGCAGAGCCAGCGCCTACCGCTACCCCCATGTTCTGGCGGAGTTCCGAAACCTCGTAGCCGAACGAGAAGACGCAGCCACACCCTCAGCGTCCCTCCGGCAGGAGGTCCAGTCTCTGAAAGCAGCCGAGCGTGGGCTTCGCCAGGAGCACACGCGCGAGGTGCGGGAGCTCCGGTCCTCCATCAACGTCCTCGCACAGCAGGTTCAGTTCCTCACGCTCGAGAACCAGCGCCTCTCTCAAGCCTCAAGCCATCATGACCGGGTTACCCGCATCGACCGACGTTGAGCTGGCCCAGAACCATCCACAGCACATGTTGTAAAGGAATCTTTCTAAAGATACCTTTACAACATGTCGAACAGTCAGAAGAACGAGCCACCGGGAGCCCCTGCTCGCACGGCCCAGCTCACCGACCCTCACGCTCTGCGCGCCTACGCCCATCCCACCCGCATGCGCCTCGTCGGCCTGCTCCGTACCGAAGGCCCCTTCACCGCGACCCGCGCGGCCGAGCTCACTGGCGAATCCGTCGCCAGTTGCTCGTACCACCTGCGGATGCTCGCAAAGTACGGGCTGGTCGAGGTCGCGCCGGGAGGCCAAGGCCGCGAGAAACCCTGGCGGGCCACTGCACGCTTCACTCAGTGGCCCAACTACTCCGAGGACCCTGCCGTCGCAGAGGCCAGCAGGGCACTGGAAACTGCGGTCGCCGAACGCTACTTCGAGCTGATCACCCGCGCCATCGAAGAGCGCCACGATCTACCGCGCGAGTGGCAGGAAGCCGAGCACATCGGCGACCAAGTGCTCTACCTGACGGCGGAGGAGCTCGCTGACCTCGGCGAAAAACTCGACCGTCTACTGCGCCCCTACGAGGACCGGCAGGGCGACCCGGCCGCCCGCCCCCAGGGCGTACGGCTCGTCCAGATCGTCCGGGCCGCCTTTCCCTTGCCGCAACGGCCCGGCGCAGGCAACGAGGAGACTTCCATCGCTCCGGACAGCGCGGGCGGCCCGCGATGACGGCCTCGGGCCGCTTATCCGCGGCCGTCCCCGACCTCCTGCGCAAGCGCTCCTTCCGCCGTTACTGGACCGGCCAGAGCATCTCCCTGGTCGGCGACCAGATATCCCAGATCGCCCTCCCTCTCGTCGCCGTCCTCGCCCTCCACGCCGACGCCGCCCAGATGGGCTGGCTCGCCACGGCCCAGCTGATGCCCGCCCTGCTGCTCTCTCTTCCCGCGGGCGCCTGGGCCGACAGCAGAGCGCACCGCCGCCGCGTCATGATCACCACGGACCTCGCGCGGGCCCTGCTCATCGTGTCGGTTCCCATCGCGTACGCCCTGGACGCCCTTACCTTCACGCAGCTCTACGCGGTCGCCTTGGGGATCGGCGCACTGACCGTCCTCTTCGACGTCTGCAACACCATCCTGTTCGTCTCACTCATCCCCGCCGAGCGCTATGTCGAGGGCAACTCCCTCGTCAACGGAAGCCGGGCCATGTCCTTCGTCGCGGGTCCCAGCGCCGGCGGTCTCCTCGTCCAGTTGTTCACCGCGCCGCTCGCGCTCCTCGCTGACGCGGTGACCTATCTGGCCTCCGCCTGCTGCCTGGCCCGTATAACCCCCGTCGAACCGTCGGCTGTGCCACCCGCGAAAGGACACTTCACCGCGGGCCTGCGGTGGATTTTCCGCTCGCGCGTCATGCGGGCCACGTTCGCCGGATCCGCCACGGTTCAGTTCTTCAATTTCATTTTTCACACGCTCTTCGTGCTCTACGCCACCACCGAACTCGGCCTGAGCGCAGGCGTGCTGGGGTCGGTCCTCGGAGTCGGCGCGATCGGCGGGCTGGTCGGTGCCGCCCTCACTGGCCGTCTCGTGCGCCGCGTCGGCGTCGGGCCCGCCGTCGTCATCGGCTTCGCGGCCTTCCCAGTCCCGCTGCTGCTCGTACCCCTCGCGGACGGGCCGGACGCGCTCGTCCTCAGCCTCCTCTTCCTCGCCGAATTTGGTTCGTGCGTGGGCGCGATGATCGTCGACATCTCGCTGGGCTCACTTCAAACGGCCCTCATCCCCCACGCCCTGCGCGCCCGCGTCAACGGGGCCTACCGCACCCTCACCCACGGCGTGCGCCCGCTGGGCGCGCTCGCGGGAGGAGTACTCGGCACGGCTGTCGGGCTACGCCCGACACTGTGGATCGCAACGGCCGGGGCCGTGATGTGCCTGGTCTGGGTGCTGCCTTCGCCGATCCCCCGTATCCGCGAGTTGCCCGACACTCCGCCGGAGCCAGCACCCGGCGCACCGTCGGCATCGGCGTCCGCATCCTCGCCCTCGTCCGGCTAGCCTCGCGTCAGAGGACCAAGTTCCTCGCGACTGAACGGGATCACCGGCCATGCCGACTCCACGTAGGCGGTCGCATCCGACGTACGACGCAGATACCTCTGGAGAGAGGCAGCCTGCTCGGCCGCCGCACCGACTTGAAGATCATGGAGATCCGCGAGAGGCAGCGATCCTATGGACGAGTACTTCTCACCCAGTCTGCGTGCCGTCCGAGCGGCAGCCGCTGCGTCCGCTGCCGCGTTATGCGCATCATCCAGCGGCACCCCGTAGTGGGCACAGAGTGCCTGAAGATTGCGCCGCCCCTTCCGATACTGGTCTGCGTGCTTGTCCAGCACCAAGGGATCGATGACCGGAGAAGGCGTCGCTTCCAGCCGCTCTGTGAGCGGAGTGACGTTGTGCCGTCGGCATTCACGGTCCAGAAGGGAGAGGTCGTACCGCGCGTTCATGACCACCAACGCCGTCCCAGAGCGGAGAACTTCGGTAATGGCCTGCGTGATCTCTGTGATTACGGAAGCAGTCGGGGCTCCAAGCCTGCGGGCATGCTCAGTCGTGATGCCGTGAATCGCTATGGCTTGCGCAGGGATCAGAATTCCCGGGTCGACCAGCCACGTCCGCTCCTCCGCTGGGTTCCCGTCCGGATCCAGCCTGACGAGTGCTCCGGTGACGATGCGGTCGGTCTCAATGTCGGTGCCCGTGGTCTCCAGATCGAAGGCCACCATCGAATCGCTGGTCCAGCTCATCACAGCACTCCGGTGGGGCAGCTGGGCGCCAGCGCGCGGTCGACCGGTTCAAGGCGCAGCAGATCCCTGGCACGCCCTGCGAGACGAGACACTTGAGACGCGTGTGGAGTGCGTGGATAAAACGCCGCGTTGTACGCCACCACCGGGGCGCCGGCCCGCCAGTGGGCCACCAGCACCTCGGCGACCTCCTCGACCACCTCGCGCGCGGGCCTGCCCTCAGCCGCCGCCCGCTCACCGGTGATCCCGTGCACCGCCACGGCATCCTCGGGGATGGGCACTTGAGGGTCGGCCAGCCACTCGCGCCGCCCGACCGGCTCCCCGCCCCTCACCTCGACCACGGCCGCCGTCACGATCCGTGCCGTGCGCGGATCGGTGCCCGTCGTCTCCAGGTCGAATCCGATCAGCAACCCCCGGTGCCAGCCCATGGCCGCCCCTCCCTTTGTCGTACTTCCCCCATGTGTGCACCACCTTCCCATGCACCACTGACAACGGCCGGTGCGCCGGACCAAGTCCTCAGACGTCTGAGGACTCTGTGTTAGAGTCCCCGCCGTCCTCGGTTGATCGTTCAGGGAGAGGCGGCGCGGTGGCGGCGGAGACGGCACGCTTGCGGCACGGGCCCGTGGTGCCACGGGTCGAGAGCGCCCTGCGCACGATGCTCGCCGAGGGCCGCTGGCGGCCCGGCGAGCGGCTGCCCAACGAGGTGGCGCTCGCCGCCGAACTGGGCGTCGGCCGCTCCTCGGTACGGGAGGCCGTACGTCTGCTGGCCCATGACGGGCTGGTCGAGGTGCGCCACGGCTCGGGCACCTACGCCGCGCAGCCCCCGGCCCCCGCCGGGGAGGGCGATATGCGGCGGCTGCTGCGCCGGGCCCGGCTGCGCGAGGTGTACGAGGTGCGCCGCGCCCTCGAGGTCGAGGCCGCCCGGCTGGCCGCCGGACGCATCCGCCCCGAGGACATCGGGCGGCTGCGGGACCACCTGTCGCTGCGCGAGGAGCGGGTCGGAGGCGATCCGGCCGCCTTCATCGACGCCGATCTGGCCTTCCACCGGACCGTGGTGGAGCTGTCCGGGAACGCCGTGCTGCTCGGCCTGCTCACCTCCGTCCTCCCGGTGCTGCGCGAGGCGCTGGTGGAGATGGTCAGCCACGAGCCGGCCCTGCCCGATGTGTCGTGCGCCCACGCCGAGCTGCTGGACGGGCTGGCACGCGGCGACGCCGACGCCGCGATCGCGGCCACGGTCTCCCATCTCGAGGCCGTCATGGAGCTCTTCGGCAGCAACAGCGACAGCGACAGCGACAGCGACACAAGCGAAATCAAAAGCGACAACAGTGAAAAGAAGGAGGTGGCGGCCCCGTGACCGCCCCGGCCGTCCCCGTACTCAGGCTGCGCGAGGTGGATGTGGTGCGCGACGGCACCCCGCTGCTGCGCTCTATCTCGCTCACCGTCCACCAGGGCGAGCACTGGGCGCTGCTCGGCTCCAACGGCGCGGGCAAGTCCACCCTGCTCAGCCTGGCGGGCGCGCTGGTGCACCCCACGCGCGGCACGGTGGAGGTCCTCGGCCGCACGCTGGGGCGGGTGGATCTGCGGGAGCTGCGGTCGTTCGTGGGGCATGTGGACCCCCGGCATCCGCTGCGCTCCCCCCTGCGGGTGCGGGACGTGGTGCTCACCGGGCTGACCAACACCGTGGAGCCGGTCCCCCGCCACCGCCCCACCCCCGACCAGCGCGACCGGGCCGACCGGCTGCTGACCACCCTCGGCATGGGCGGGAAGCTGGACGCGCGCTGGCCGACGCTGTCGCAGGGTCAGCGCGGCCGGGTGCTGATCGCCCGGGCGCTGATGCCCCTCCCCCGGCTGCTGCTGCTCGACGAACCGGCCACCGGTCTGGATCTGGCCGCCCGTGAGCAGCTGCTGGAGAGCCTGGACACCCTGCGCCGGGACCACCCCGAACTGGCCACGGTCCTGGTCACCCACCACCTGGAGGAGCTGCCCGCCAGCACCACCCACGCCATGCTGCTGCGCACCGGGGAGTGCCTGGCGGCGGGTGCGGTGGAGGAGGTGGTGACCACGGACCACATCACCAAGTGCTTCGACCACCCGGTGCACATCAGCCGCACCGAGGGCCGGTGGGCCGCCCGCGCCCTTCGCCCCCCGTACCAGGGCACCGGCTCATGACGTCCGTTCAGGACACCGGCCGGGAGTCCGCCCAGACGCTCTCGAACTCCTCGCGGTAGGTCCCGAAGAGCCCGCCCTCGCCCTCCTCGGCCGCGCCCTCGCGGACGACATCGCGGCCCCGTCCGCCGCCGCGCAGCACCAGGACCGGGGCCTCCATGCCCCGGGCCTTGCGCAGATACGACTGGACGACCGCGAGGCCGTCCGCGCCGTCGCCGTTGACCAGGTAGGCGGTGAAGCGGGGGGTCTCGTCGAAGACGTGGATCTCGAACGCGTCCGGGTCTCGCAGCCGGGCGCGCACCCGCCGCATATGGAGGATGTTCATCTCCACCGAGCGGCTCATCTCGCCCTTCTTCAGGCCCAGTTCGCGCTCGCGCCGGCGCACCGCGCTGCTCGCCGGGTTGAGGAAGAGCAGCCGGGCCCGGCAGCCGGATTCGGCCAGCCGGACCAGTCGGCGGCCCGAGTAGTTCTGGACCAGGAGGTTGAGCCCGATGCCGACGGCGTCGAGGCGGCGGGCGTTGCCGAAGAGGTCCTCGGCGGGCAGCTGGCGCTGTAGCCGGACCCGGTCGGAATGGACGCCCACCACATCGGCGTAACGGTCGCCGACGAGGTCCTCGACGGCGTCGATGGGCAGCCGTTCGGCGGAGGGGGAGCCGGTGCCGCTGCCGAGGATCTCCAGCAGCCGGGCGGAGGCCCGCTCGGCCTGGGCGAGGACCGTCTGGGACAGGGCCCGGTTGCGGGAGACCACGTTGCGGGAGACCTCCAGCTCGTCCAGGGCCAGCTCCACCTCGCGGCGGTCGTCGAGGTAGGGCTCGAAGCACGGCCAGTGCTGGACGAGGAGCTCCCGCAGCTGCGGCAGGGTCAGGAAGCTGACGACATTGTCGTCGGCCGGGTCGAGCAGATAGCCCTTGCGCCGGCTGACCTCGCGTACGGCGACCGCCCGCTGCACCCATTCCTGCCCGGCGGGGCCGGCCGCGGCGATGACCCAGTCCTCGCCGTGCACCGGTTCGTAGATGGGCCGCAGCACGGCGCTGACGACGGCGCGCAGCCGCTGTTCCACGAGGTTGAGCCAGATATAGGCCCGCCCGGCCCGGCGTGCGCGTGTGCGCACCTCGCTCCAGGCGTCGGCGCCCCAGTCCAGTTCCGCTCCGATCTCCATCGGCCGCACCAGGGACACCGCGCCGGGAGGTGCGTCGGTGGAGCCGTCACCCCCGGGACCTCCGTCACCGGGGGGCAGCTCCAGCCCGCCCGAGCTCACCTGTGCACCGCCTTCCGCCCCCGTCCAACGATCACCGCAGACTACTGCGCTGGCGGGGGCGGTGCGACACTCAGGTCCTGCCTATCAGGTCAACGTTCCTCTTCTGTATGGCCGTTGTGTCCGGACAGTGCAGGCGGCGTGAGGGGATTCATAGCGGTGACATCACGCGGGGAGAGCTGGAAGCCCTGCCAGTGCAGCGGCATCGGCTCCTGGTCCTCATCCCGGGCGATGTGATGGAACCCGATGTTGACCCACACGATCGGGTGCTTGAGGGTCTGGCCATTGACCCACTTGTCGACGCTCTTACCGGCACCGGCGCCGCAGTTGCGCAGATTGTTGCTGGCGAACTGCTCACACTTGTTGTACTCGGTGAAGTAGACGTCGTGTTTGGTGAAACTACGTCCCTGGTACTTGGTGGTGTGGCCGGGAACGATCTCGTAGCTGCGCGGATGGCCGTCCTTGTTCTTGCCCTTCGTGCTGACCACGCGCCACCACCGCGCCGCCGCCGCGTCACCGGCCAGCTCCTTGGTGACCTTGGTGCGGGTGGTCTTGGTCTTCGGGATCCGCCCCGAGGTCGCGGTGGTCTTGGAGTCGTACTGCTCGACCTTGCTCTTGGGCGAGCCGTCCAGCCCGAAGTTCAGCCGCCAGAAGACGTTGTGGGCATGGCTGGTGGCGTAGTCCTTGGCGCCCTTGCCGATGGGCCAGCCGCGGCCGTCGCCCGCGTCGTAGTCCATCGGGGAGAGCGTGCCGGTGGCGCCGACCTGCATGGTCATGGTGCCGTCACCGGCGAACCGCCACTCGGTGATGTACTCGTACCAGCCGACCTGGTTGACGGTGTAGACCAGCAGGTCCTTGCCCTGGAGCTGGTAGACCTTGTTCTCGCTGCCCGCTCCGAAGCCGCCCTGGCCCATGCGGTAGGCATGGCCGCGGGCCCGGGTGGTGGCGCACAGGCCCTTCACATTCGGGTGATCGGGGTCCCAGGCGTCGGGCACCCGCACGGTCTTGATGGTGCCGCCGGGGCACTCGGCCGGATCCAGCTGCTGGAGCCCCTGGCCGAAGCCCTGTCCGGTGAGGTCGTCGTACTCATTGCTGCCGTCGTCGTAGGGCACATGGATCTGGCCCAGCTTCGCCGAGGTCAGCACCTTGATCGGGGCGCTTTCGCCCTTGGGCTGGTACGAGACGTCGTCGAGCACCAGCCCGGCGTTGCTCTCGTAGTGCCAGCACATCCGCCAGGTGGTGCCGCCGTCGAGCTTCTGCTCGATTCTGTACGGGGCGCTACAGTCCGCCGCGGCAGCGGTCCGCGGGGCCGCCTGGGCGCTGCCGACCGGCCCGGCGGCGATCGCCACGGTGCCGAGCAGCGCCGAGGCGCCGATGGCCGCCGCGACCCGGGCACGGGCGCGGCGGAGCCTGCTGTCAGGCATGGGGAGACTCCTGTGATAGGGCGTTGAGAGGTGTGCGAGACGCTGGGACCGGGCCTTAACCGAGCTTGGTGACCTTGTGGGCGCTCAGGTCGACCACCATCTGCCGGGTGTCGATCCAGGGGCCGTTCACCACCCGGGTGAACAGCCGTACGCAGCGGTGCTTGCCGCAGTCCTGGACCGAGGCCGGACCGGGGTTGCTGCCCTCGCCCGCGCGGTAGACGAAGCCGGTGGCGGTCAGCTGGTCCGGTCGGGTCAGTGCCTTGCCGGTGGCGTCCTTGAAGTCCTTCTTCAGCCCCTCGCCCAGCTTGTCGGCCATCAGCAGCCGCACGGCCTCCATCACCTCGTCGCGGTTGGGCGGCGGCTGCACCCCGTGCTGGGTGTCGGTGCCGGTGACCTTGCCGCTGCCGAGGTCGACCGTCTTGGTGACGTAGGTGTCGTCCTTGTAGTCGTAGTAGGTCACCTCGGCGCGGCGCGGCGGGTCGGCGGCCCCCACCTCGTCGGGGCTCAGCTCCGCGAGGTCGGTGGAGAGCCGCTCAGGGCCCTTGGCGCCCTTGACGTCCTCGCTGCTCATACGGAAATCGCGCCCGGCCGCGAGGCTCTGGGCGCGCTTCATCTCGTCGTCGGTCAGCGGATCGCGGCCGCTGCCGGATCTGCCCTGCTCGGGCGCCTCCTCCACCACTCCGGGCTGCTGCCGGGCCGCCTGGCCCTGCTCCGCCGAGGAGCTCTGGGGTCCCCCACCCGAGCCTTCCTCACCGGACGCGCTCCCCGGAAGCGTCACGCCGACCAAGACAGCCGTGGCGGTGATCGCCACGGCCGCGCCTGCCACCACCTTGCCCAGGTGGCGGTGCATCACCTTGCGCACATCCTCCCCCAATCCCCCCTGTCGTCTTATCGGACCGCATAGCGGGATACGCGTATGCGTCGGGTCACCCGGTAGGACGAACCGAAATGGCCGTAGGTTGCCTCACTTTTGAGGAAGTTCCGCCGAAAGAGCGGATGGCTCCCGGCAGTTGGGAAAGGATGCAGGGTCGGTCGTGTTCCGTCCGGTGCCTGAGGTGCTCGCGGCCCCCGGAGAAGAAGTGGAAGAGTCGACGTATGCAGGTCTGGCCGGGACAGGCTTATCCCCTTGGCGCCACTTACGACGGCGCCGGAACCAACTTCGCGGTGTTCTCCGAGGCCGCTGTCCGCATCGAGCTGTGCCTCCTGCACGACGACGGCTCGGAGACGGCGGTCGAGCTGCGGGAGTCCGACGCGTTCGTGCGCCACGCCTATCTGCCGGGGATCATGCCGGGGCAGCGCTACGGCTTCCGGGCCCACGGCCCGTACGAACCGGAACTCGGCCACCGCTGCAATTCCGCCAAGCTGTTGCTGGATCCGTACGCCAAGGCGGTCAGCGGACGGATCGAGTGGGGCGAGGAGGTCTACGGCTACCACTTCGGCCGGCCCGACAAGCGCAATGACCTCGACTCCGCCCCGCACACCATGGCGTCGGTGGTGGTCAATCCGTACTTCGACTGGGGCGACGACCGCCCGCCGCGCACCGACTACCACCGCATGGTCATCTACGAGGCGCACGTCAAGGGGCTGACCATGCGCCACCCACGGCTGCCGGAGGAGCTGCGCGGGACCTACGCGGCGCTCGCCCACCCGGCGATCATCGAACACCTGACCGAGCTGGGCGTCACCACGCTGGAACTGATGCCCGTGCACCAATTCGTCCACGACCACCGGCTGGCCGACGCCGGGCTGGCCAACTACTGGGGCTACAACACCATCGGCTTCTTCGCCCCGCACAACGCGTACGCCTCCTGGGGCGACCGGGGCCAGCAGGTGCTGGAGTTCAAATCGGCCGTACGGGCGCTGCACCAGGCGGGCATCGAGGTCATCCTGGACGTGGTCTACAACCACACGGCCGAGGGCAACCACCTGGGCCCCACGCTCTCCTTCCGGGGCCTGGACAACGCCTCGTACTACCGGCTGACCGAGGACCGCCGGTACTACATGGACACCACCGGCACCGGGAACTCCCTGCTGATGCGGTCCCCGCACGTGCTCCAGCTGATCATGGACTCGCTGCGCTACTGGGTGACCGAGATGCATGTGGACGGCTTCCGCTTCGATCTGGCGGCGACGCTGGCCCGGCAGTTCCACGAGGTGGACCGGCTGTCCTCGTTCTTCGACCTGGTCCAGCAGGATCCGGTGGTGAGCCAGGTGAAGCTGATCGCCGAACCCTGGGACGTCGGCGAGGGCGGCTATCAGGTCGGCAACTTCCCGCCGCTGTGGACCGAATGGAACGGCAAGTTCCGGGACACCGTTCGGGACCTGTGGCGCGGTGAGCCGAGGACGCTGGCCGAGTTCGCCTCCCGGCTGACCGGCTCCTCCGACCTCTACCAGGGTGACGGGCGGCGCCCGCTGGCCTCGGTCAACTTCGTCACCTGCCATGACGGCTTCACCCTGCGCGACCTGGTGAGCTACGACGAGAAGCACAACGAGGCCAACGGCGAGTCCAACCAGGACGGCGAGAGCTACAACCGGTCCTGGAACTGCGGTGTCGAGGGCGAGACCGACGATCCGGCGGTGCGGACGCTGCGCGAGCGCCAGATGCGCAACTTCATCGCCACCCTGATGCTCTCCCAGGGCGTGCCGATGCTCAGCCACGGCGATGAGTTCGGGCGCACCCAGGGCGGCAACAACAACGCGTACTGCCAGGACAACGAGGTGTCCTGGGTGCGCTGGCCCGATCACGCCAAGGCGCAGGACGGCGAATGGGAGGACCGCTCGGCCCTGGAGCTGCTGCGCTTCGCCCGCTCACTGGTGTGGCTCCGCCGCGACCACCCCGTCTTCCGGCGCCGCCGCTTCTTCCACGGGCGGCCGGTGGAAGGCACCCATGACGAGCTGTCGGACATCGCCTGGTTCACCCATGAGGGAGAGGAGATGACCCCACGCGACTGGCAGGCGGCGCACGCCAAGTCCCTCACGGTCTTCCTCAACGGCAGCGCGATCTCCGAACCCGGGGCGCGCGGTGAACGGATCACCGATGACTCGTTCCTGCTGCTCTTCAACGCCCACCACGAGCCGCTGGACTTCGTCGTCCCCATCGACCACGGCAAGCAGTGGCAGCTCATCGTGGACACGGCGGTACCGGAGGGCGTGGAGCCGGGCAGCGGACCAAAGGTGGCGGCGGGCGACCGGCTGACCCTGGTGGACCGCAGCCTGATGGTGCTACAGCGGCCGGCGTAGGGGCTTATAGGTCCGGGGCCCGCCTGGGCCGAGGGGCGCGGCCTGCGGTCTGCGCGAGCCGCGAGGGCAGTGTCACTGCGGCATACCAGACCAGGGCCACGCACACGAACCCCGTCGCCCCGGAGGTCAGTGACCGGGTGAGGGAGTCGTCCCGTGCGCCGCAGACGAGGGCGAGGGCCGCCGACAGAGCCAGGACGACGGCGGGCAGCGCACGGGGGATCGGCATGACGTCTGGTGCGGCGGCGCGCGGCAGCAGCGGCAGCAGCCAGGTCGCGAGGGTGGAGCAGGTGCAGGCGATCAGGGTCGCCCCGAGCACGTCGCTGGGCCGGTGGCCGCCCATGGTGGCGGAGGCGGAGGCGACGCAGGCGAGCCACAGCACACCGATCGCGGCGACGTAGGGGCGGATGCGAGGAGCGACGACGAGGACGGCGGCGAGGGTCAGCACGGCGGGGACGGTCGCGTGCCCGCTGGGGAAGCCCTGGAAGACGAGATTCTCGCGGGCGTTCACCAGGTCGGGGCGGGGCAGGACCTTGTGGAGCACCTCGCCGCCCCCGGCGGTGAGAACGACGATTGCGAGCGCCGCGCACCCCGGCCACCAGTACCGTCCCACCAGGGCGAGGACCACGAGGACGGCCAGACCCACCATCAGAGTGGGTTCGGCGCTCTCCCCCATCGGCGGCATAGGCGTCGAGTCCAACTCCGATCCCGACAAGGGGTAGAACCACGCATCCAGCGAGCCGGGCTCCGAACTGTTGAAGATCCCGTTCTCGGCCCGCTGTCCGACCGGGGTGTAGACGGCGAACAGGTACATCGCCAGGAGTCCGAGGGCGTACAGCAGAGGCGGTATCCACGGCCGTTTTGTACTCGAAGGGCCGGATACGTTTGTACTCGAAGGGCCGGATACGGCGCGGACTTCCGGGGTCTGGCCGGAGGTGGCCGGGCGGTGTGCGGGCAGGGTCGAGCTGTCGTGTTGAGTCATCGCTTTCCTTCTTCGTGTGCCTCGTGCGCGGTGCTGATCCGCTATCCGGCGAGCGAATGGTCCTGCCTGCGCTGAGCGGCGATCGCCAGAGCCGGAAGAGGCGCGATCAGGAGGACGAGGACCACCAGCGTCGGCAGGGAATTCATGAACCCGTCCGGCCGGGCGACGATCGCCTGCGTACGGATGAACGCGACGGCCGCGACGGGAATCAGCCACCGGCGGTCGCCGGTGACGGCCGTCGCCGCCCACGCGGCGATCAACGCGGCGACTTCGAGGGTGAACAGGCCGCGCTGGAAGGCCGGACTGACAGCGGTCAGCTGGAGGCTCCCGGCCACGAACATGGCGAGCACCACGGGCACCAGCCAGCGGAACGAGTGACGCCGCAGCCGGCCAGTACGACAGACCGCCAGCACGGCGCACGCGATGCACAGCGTCACCGACAGCGCCAGGTCATGGGCCGTGATCGGGGAGCCCAGCCCGTAGTAGCCCAGCCCGTACTTGCCTTCGTGGCCGAAGAGGGTGGAGCTGCGGAAAGTGGCACCGGCGTAGACCATCGCCGCCGCGGCCGGCAGCGCGAGCCACGCCTTGCCGCGCAGCAGGGCGACCAGGCAGACCAGCGGCAGCAGTCCGTAGGGCAGCAGTCGCGTCTTCGTTCCGGGCCCTTCCGCCCACGGGTACCAGCCGGAGAAGTGGAACGAGATGGCCTGCCGGCCGGGATCGATGTGCAGGGTCCAGTGCCAGACGTCCTGCAAGTACGGCACGAGTGCCAACACGGCGAGGGCGAGGGCCGCCAGATGAACGCCGTCCAGCCACCACGGCCGTGCCGTGTCGTCCACGACGGCACGGGCGCGGGCCCCCAACCCGCCGCGCACCAACGACACGATCTCCCGTGGCGGAGGCCAGGCGCGGCCGGGATACGCCTCGGCCAGACAGGCCAGCAACTCGTCTCCCTGCCGACAACGGTAGGACGCGGGGTAGGCCGCGAGCAGGAGACGGTTCATGCCTCCGCCACCCCACGATTCCGTGAGCGTCCGATGACGAAAGCCGCCGCCTGCTGCATCCGCAGCGCCTCCTGGCCGAGCAACTCGGTGCCGTCCTCGGTCAGCCGGTAGTACCGCCGGGCCCGCCCGTCCACCATCTCCTCGTGGTCGGTGGCCACCAGCCCGGCCCGCTCCATCCGCTCCAGCGCGCCGTAGAGCGTGCCGACGGCGATCCGGAGCCGCCCGTCAGTGGCCGTCTCGGCCGCCTTGATGATGCCGTAGCCGTGCAACGGCCCGTCCATGAGCGCGGCGAGGATGAAGAACTGCGGCTCTGTCAGAGACGGATTCTTTCGCGTCATGCATCGAGAATATATCGACGCTCGATATATATCCGCAAGAGGTGCCGGGCGGCCCGGGCGTCGCCCGCATTCGGGCGGCCGCTTCCCGCTCCCCCAACGACCCCATCGTCCCGTTGGCGCCTTCACCCCGAAGGGTCATCGAAACCCTCAAGTAGATGTCCTTTTTGTGGTGGGGCGCGCCTGGTGGGTACGTACGTTCATATGACGGCTGACCCCGGCACACCCACCGCCACCTATCGTCTTCAGCTCCAGCCCGCCTTCCCCTTCGCGGCGGCGGAGCGAGCGGTGCCGTACCTGGCCTCGCTCGGCGTCTCCCATCTGCATCTGTCCCCCGTGCTGGAGGCGGTGCCCGGCTCCAGCCACGGCTATGACGTGGTGGACCACTCCGCCGTCCGGGCCGAGCTGGGCGGCGAGGAGGGGCTGCGCGCACTCGCCCGTACGGCACGGGCGCACGGCCTCGGGCTGATCGTCGACATCGTGCCGAACCATATGGCCGCCCCCGCCCCCGAGCGGCTCAACGCCCCGCTGTGGGAGGTGTTGCGGGAGGGGCCGGAGTCGCCGTACGCGCGGTGGTTCGACATCGACTGGCGGGCCCACGGCGGCAAGGTGCTGCTGCCGGTGCTCGGCGGTCCGCTCGGCGAGGAGTGGGACCGGCTGCGGGTCGAGGACGGGACGCTGCGCTACTACGACCACGCCTTCCCGCTGCGGCCCGGCACCGAGGGGCTGCCGCTCGCCGAGCTGCTGGACGGCCAGTGGTACCGGCTCGGCTGGTGGCGGCTGGCCCGCACCGAGCTCAACTACCGGCGGTTCTTCACCATCTCCGAGCTGATCGCGGTGCGGGTGGAGGACCCGGAGGTGTTCGCCGCGACCCATGCCACGCTGCTGGAGCTGGTGCGGGACGGGGTCGTGGACGGGCTGCGGATCGACCACCCGGACGGGCTCGCCGACCCGGAGGGGTATCTGCGGCGGCTGGACCGTGCGGTGCGCGCGGCGGCGGGAGACGGCGGCGCCCGCTGGACCGTTGTCGAGAAGATCCTCGCCCGGGACGAGCCGCTGCCCACCACCTGGCCGGTCGCCGGGACCACCGGCTATGACGCGCTGCACCACATCGACGGGCTCTTCGTGGACCCGGACGGTCTGGAGAAGCTGACCGCCCTCTACCGCGCGTTCGCCGCTCCCCCGGCCGACCTGGGCGGCGACTGGGCCGCCACGGTCCGCCGTGCCGCCCATGAGGTGGTCACGCATGAGCTGGCGGCCGAGGTGGAGCGGCTGACGCGCACCGCAGCGCGCATCTGCGCGGCCGATCCCCGGCTGCGCGACCACGCGCCCTGGGCGCTGCGCACGGCGATCCGGAAGCTGCTGGTGCGGCTGCCGGTCTACCGTCCGTACGTCTCCGTGGGCGGCCCACCCGCGTCGGACGGCGACGCGGTGATGCTGCGCTCGGCGGCGGCGGACGCCCGGGAGGCGTTCACGGTGGCGCAGGAGGCCCAGGTGGTGCGGGTCGTGCGGGACGCGGCGCTGGGCGGGCTCGGGGACGGCCCGGACCACCGCGACTTCTGCGCCCGCTTCGCCCAGACGGCGGCAGCGCTGCGCGCCAAGTCCGTCGAGGACACGGCCTTCTACCGCTACGCCCCGCTGCTGTCGGCCGCCGAGGTGGGCGGCGATCCGGGGCGGCCGGCCGTGGCTCCCGAGGAGTTCCACGCCTTCGCGGCCCGGCGCCTGAGGGACTGGCCCGCCACCGGCACGGTGCTCTCCACGCACGACACCAAGCGCAGTGCCGACTCCCGGGCCCGGCTCGCGGCGCTCACCGAATGCCCTGGCTGGTGGGCCCGTACGGTGGAGGAGCTGACCCGCTCGGCCCCAGCCGCCGCCCCCGATCCGCACCTGGCCTGGACGGCCTGGCAGACCGCGCTCGCACTGGGCCACGGGGACGCCGAACGGCTGGTCCCGGCCGTGCTCAAGGCGGTGCGCGAGGCGGGGCTGCGGACGACGTGGACGGAGCAGAACGCGGCGTACGAGGCGGAGGTGACCGCCTTCCTGGAGGCCGGGCCCTGCGCGGCCGACGCGTCGGCATGGGCCGCGATCGGCGCCGAACTCGACCGACCGGCGCGGGCCAACGCGCTCGGCGCCGCCCTGCTCCAGCTCACCATGCCGGGCGTTCCCGACCTCTATATGGGCACCGAGCGCGTCTATATGGCCCTCGTCGACCCGGACAACCGCCGCCCACCCGAGCTGGACGGCGAACCGGCGGACGGCCCGTCGGCCGAAAAGCCGCTGCTCACCCGGGCGGCGCTGAACCTGCGACGGGAGCGTCCGGAGTGGTTCGGCCCCGGGAGTACGTATACGCCGCTGCTCGCCTCCGGTCCGTCCGCCGGGCACTGCGTGGCCTTCTTACGGGCAGACGGCAGGGATGGCACAGACAGCACGGACGGCGCACACGGCGGCGCCGTCACCGTGGTCACCCGGCTGTCGCGGCGGCTGGCGGAGGCGGGCGGCTGGGGCGCCACCCGGCTGCCGCTGCCACCGGGCCGCTGGCGGGACCTGCTGACCGGGCGTACCGCCGAGGGCCCGGCGGCGCTGGACGAGCTGTTGTCCCGGCTTCCGGTGGCGCTGCTGGTCCGGATCTGACAGCCCTACCGGAACGGTCCATTCACCATCCTGCCTGACGGCCCGCCAGAAAGCCTGCGGCCTTCATGTCCTGAAGCATTTACAGCTGCCCGGGGGCGCGCTACGTTCACCAAGAAATTGGGAGCGCTCCCACGCCGACGGTTCCTGACCCGTTCACGTCGAAGGGAAAGCACGCGCAATGCCTCGACGATCACTGGCACTCGCCTCATCCGCACGCCCGCCGGGCGGCTCCCGCGCGCGCAGGTCCGTAACTCTGGTCCTGCTCTCGGTCCTGCCCGCCCTGGGCCTCGTCTTCTTCTCCGGCGGCAGCGCCTCCGCACACGGCGCACCGATGGCGCCGGGCAGCCGCACCTATCTCTGCTGGAAGTACAGCCTGTCCTCGACCGGTGAGGTCAAGCCGACCAACCCGGCGTGCAAGGCCGCGTACGACAAGAGTGGCGCGACACCCTTCTACAACTGGTTCGCGGTGCTCCGCTCGGACGGCGCGGGCCGCACCAAGGGGTTCATCCCGGACGGCAACCTGTGCAGCGGCGCGGCCACCGTCTATGACTTCTCCGGCTTCGACCTGGGCAGCAAGGACTGGCCGGTGACCCATCTGACGTCCGGCAAGTCCATGCAGTTCTCGTACAACGCCTGGGCCGCGCACCCGGGGTCGTTCCGCAGCTACGTCACCAAGAGCCCCATCGACCCGACCAAGCCGCTCACCTGGAACGACCTGGAGGACCAGCCGTTCAACACGGTGACGAACCCGCCGCTGTCCGGCCAGGTCGGCACGGTGGACGGCAAGTACACCTGGACGGCCAACCTGCCCTCCGGCAAGAGCGGACGCCACATCATCTACACCGTGTGGACGCGCTCGGACAGCCAGGAGACCTTCTACAGCTGTTCCGACGTGGTCTTCGACGGCGGCAACGGCGAGGTGACGGTCCCCGGCGCCGGCAGCGGCGGCGGTGGCAGCGACCCCACGGACCCGCCGGGCAACCCGCCGACGGCCTCGTGCGCCGCCACCCAGAAGGTGACCAGCACCTGGAACGGCGGCTACCAGGCCGAGGTGACGGTCTCCAACTCCGGTGCCACGCCCATCTCCTCATGGATGGTCGACTGGACGGTGCCGTCCGGGCAGCGGATCGACAGCGTCTGGAACGGCAAGCTGTCCACCACCGATTCCTCGGCCTCGGTCACCAACGCCGACTGGAACGGTTCACTGGCCACCGGGGCGTCGACGACCTTCGGCTATACGGCCGGCGGCGGCTCTCCTGACACAACGGCCGCGCCGATCTGCATGGTGCACTAGTCTGCGTCTCACACCGGTCCACGCAGGTGCTCCGACCCGCTCATTGATCTGTCAGGTGCACCTCATCCTGCGCGCCGGTCTGCCGCTCCTTCCCCCTCGCGGGCGGCAGACCGGCCCCGCACGGAAGACGTTGACCCGAAAAACCCCGTGGACACGGAGACATCGGCGCCCATAGAGTGCGGGCACGCCCTTGATCGAGGAAGGAGGCGAGAGCAATGGACCTCACGACGTTTCCGCGCTCCCGCCCCCTGTCCCCCGGGCGTACCCGCGTCTGATCACACCTCGTTCGATCAGGCAGCTGCCGCTATGGCATCCGACCGGGAGCGCATCACTCTCCTGGAAGGAATTCCATGACCGATCTGGTCATCCGTCCCCTCACCGAGGGCGACGCCCAGCTGTTCCATGACCTGCATGTGCCCGCGCTCGTCGGCCGGGGCGCCCTCG
The DNA here is from genome assembly GCF_039525925.1 of Streptomyces javensis. NCBI lineage: Bacteria > Bacillati > Actinomycetota > Actinomycetes > Kitasatosporales > Streptomycetaceae > Streptomyces > Streptomyces javensis. The sequence continues at coordinate 99,503 of NZ_BAAAIF010000032.1, forward strand.
GTCACACCTATGCCACCGTCGGCCAGGGCGGCGAGTACCGCCCCGACTGGACCTGGGTGGCGCTGCGCGAGGGGCGGGTCGTGGCCCGCGCCGCGTGGTGGGCCGGGCCGGAGGACTCCGCGCCCATCGCCCTGGACTGGTTCGACTTCGCCGAGGGCGAGGCCGACGCCGCCGCCGAACTGCTGCGCACCGCACCGCTGCACGCCGAGTACAGCCTGCTGGTCCCGGCCGGCTGGCGCGACCGGCCCGAGGTACGGGCCGCCGCACGGGCCCGTGTCGACGCCGCCGTGGCGGGCGGGTTCGAGCCCCTGGTCGAGCGCTACCGCTATGAGTGGACGCCGGAGTGCGGGCTGCCCGCCCGCCCGGGGCGTCTTGAGTTCCGGCCGGAGCCCGATGACGCGGCGATCGAGGATGTGCTGCGCCGCATCATGCCGGGCTCGCTCGACGCCCACGACCGCCGCGCCATCGAACGAGGAGGGGCCGACGCCGCGGTGCGGGAGCTCATGGACTACTTCTCCTGGTGTCCGTCGCCGCGCGAGTGGCGGCGGCTGGCCTGGACGCCCGAGGGCGAGGTGGTCGGCATCCAGGTGCCCACACACAATCCGTCGGGCCCGTGCGTGGGCTTCATAGGGGTCGTCGCCGAGCAGCGCGGCCACGGCTACGCGTACGACCTGCTCGTGGAGTGCACCCACGACCTGGTGGAACGGGGGGCCACGAAGATCGTGGCGGCGACGGACCAGCCCAACCTGCCCATGGCCGCCCACTTCGCCAGGGCGGGGTACCCCATTACCCAGGAGCGCATCGACCTCGTCTGACCGCGCTCCATGTCGCCCTGCCGCTGACCGATCCCCGCCACCGACCGATCCCCGCCACTGACCGATGCCGTCCTGCTGCGCCGCCGGCGCCGCGTCCCGCAGCATGGTCGAGGACCGGAGTCAGGTCGAGGACCGTAGCCAGGTCGAGGTGAGGAGACGCCAGTGCTGTTCGAGGTGTGGGCGCCGCACGCCGAGCGGGTCGGGCTCCATGTGGACGGGCGGGACCGCCCCATGGAGCCCGACCCGGGCCGCGCCGGGTGGTGGCGGGCCGAGGCCGAGGCCGGGCCCGGTACGCGATACGGCTTCGCGCTCGACGACGGCCCGCCGCTCCCCGATCCGCGCTCCCGCCGCCAGCCGGACGGCCCGGAGGGGCTGAGCGCGGTGGTCGACCACTCCCGTTTCCGCTGGGAGCGGGGGTGGTTCGGGCGGCCGCTGCCCGGCGCGGTCCTCTACGAGCTGCACATCGGCACCTTCACCCATGAGGGCACCTTCGACGCGGCGGCCGAACAGCTGCCGCACCTGGCCGGGTTGGGCATCACCCATGTGCAGCTGATGCCGGTCTGCCCGTTCCCCGGGACCCATGGCTGGGGGTACGACGGGGTGGCGCCCTGGGCGGTGCACGAACCGTACGGCGGTCCTGAGGGGCTGGCGCGCTTCGTGGACGCCGCGCACGGGCACGGCCTCGGCGTGGTCCTCGATGTGGTCCACAACCATCTGGGCCCCTCCGGGAACCACCTCCCGGCCTTCGGCCCGTACTTCACCGACACCCACCACACCCCCTGGGGCGCGGCGGTCAACCTCGACGCGCCCGGCTCCGACGAGGTGCGCGCGTACTTCATCGGCAGCGCGCTCGCCTGGCTGCGCGACTTCCGCCTCGACGGGCTGCGGCTGGACGCGGTGCACGCGCTGCGCGACACCCGGGCCCGGCACTTCCTGGCCGAGCTGTCGGGCGCCGTGGACGCGCTGGCCGCCCGCACCGGGCGCCCGCTGTTCCTCATCGGCGAGTCCGATCTCAACGATCCGCGCACCACCGCCCCGCGCGAGGCGGGCGGCCACGGTCTGCACGCACAGTGGAACGACGACTTCCACCACGCCCTGCACACCTTCCTCACCGGTGAGCGGCAGGGCTACTACGCCGACTTCGCCGCCGAGGGGCCCGGGGCCCTGGTCAAGACGCTGATGGGCGGCTTCTTCCACGACGGCACCCATTCGGCGTTCCGGGGCCGCCGCCACGGCAGTCCGCTGAACACCCACACCACCCCCGCGCACCGGCTGCTCGGCTACGCCCAGACCCATGACCAGGTGGGCAACCGCGCGGTCGGCGACCGGCTCTCGGCCCGGCTCTCCCCCGGGCTGCTGGCCTGTGCGGCGGCCGTGGTGCTGTGCGCGCCCTTCACCCCCATGCTCTTCATGGGGGAGGAGTGGGGTGCCCGCACACCCTGGCAGTACTTCACCGACCACCAGGATCCGGAGCTGGCCGAGGCGGTGCGGTCCGGCCGCCGTCGGGAGTTCGCCGCCCACGGCTGGGCGGCGGGGGACGTGCCCGACCCCCAGGACCCGGCCACCCGGCTGCGGTCCTGCCTCGACTGGCGGGAGCTGGAGCGGGAGCCGCACCGGGCGCTGCTCGACTGGTACCGACGGCTGATCGCGCTGCGCCGCACCGAACCGGCCCTGACGGACCCCACCTGGTCGTACACGGGCCTGTCCTCCGGTTCGGACGGCTGCTTCAGCTTTCAGCGCGGCCCGCTGCGGGTCCTGCTCAACCCGGGCGACCGGCCGGTCAAGACCTGGCTCGGACCCCGGACCGGCGAGGTCACCGAGGTGGTGGCCGCCTGGCGGCGGATCGAGCTGCCGGGCCCGGACGGCATGCTGAGACTGCCGCCCGAGACCGCCGCCGTGCTGCGCTGCGGCTCACGGCAATGAGCCGGAGGCTCAGCTCTCCTCGGGGCTCAGCCGCAGCGAGATGGAGTTGATGCAGTACCGCTGGTCGGTCGGGGTGGGGTAGCCCTCGCCCGAGAAGACATGGCCCAGGTGGGAGCCGCAGCGGGTGCACCGCACCTCGGTGCGGACCATGCCGTGCGAGCGGTCCTCGATCAGTTCCACGGCCGAGCTGTCCGCCGGGTCGTAGAACGAGGGCCAGCCGCAGTGGCTCTCGAACTTCGTCTCCGAGCGGAAGAGCTCCGCTCCGCACGCCCGGCAGGCGTAGACGCCGACCGCCTTGGAATCGGTGTACTCACCGGTGAAGGCACGCTCGGTACCGGCCTCCCGCAGCACGTGGTACTCCTGCGGAGTCAACTCCGCACGCCACTGCTCCTCCGGCTTGTCGATCTCGTACGCCATGGGGACGGACCTCCTCAGTTCTCCGGGCTCTTCAGACGGGCGAGGATCTCCGGACCGAGGTCCGTCACATCGCCCGCGCCCATGGTGAGAACAAGGTCACCGGGCTTCGCCATTCCGGCGATCAGCTCGGGCACCGCGTTCCGGTCGTGTTCGGCGGTCACATCCGCGCCGTGACGGGCCGCGGCGTCGATGATCAGGGCGCTGGTGACGCCGGGGACCGGGTCCTCGCGGGCGGGGTAGATGTCGAGGACCACGGAGGCGTCGGCGAGCGCGAGCGCCTGGCCCATCTCGGTGCCCAGCTCCTGGGTGCGGCTGAACAGATGCGGCTGGAAGACCACCAGCACCCGGCCCTCCCCGGCGCCGCCGCGGATCGCCTCGAGGTCCGCGGCGATCTCGGTGGGGTGGTGGGCGTAGGAGTCGATCACCTGCACCCCGGCCGCGACGCCCTTGAGCTGGAGCCGCCGCTTGACGCCCGTGTACGAGGCGAGGGCGGGGGCCAGCTCGACGGCCGGGACGTCGAGGGCGGCGCCCGCGGTGAGGGCGGCCACGGCGTTGAGCGCGTAGTGGCGGCCGGGGACGGAGACGGTGAAGGTGAGCTCGGCGCCGCCCAGGGACTCCGCGAGCCGTACGGTGACCTCGCTGGTCAGCCCGTGCGGCTCGATGGCCAGGACCCGCACGTCCGCGCCCGCGTCCTCGCCGTAGGTGAGCACCCGCAGTCCGTCGCGCCCGCCGACCCGGGCGGTCAGCTCACGGGCGCCGGGGTGGTCGGCGGAGATCACCAGCGCGCCGCCGGGCCGGACCCGGCCGACGAAGGTCTGATACGACTCGTAGATCTCGTCCATCGAGGCGTAGTTGGCGTGGTGGTCAAGCTCCACGTTGAGGATGATCGCCACCTCGGGCGCGTACTTGTGGAAGCTGCGGTCGCTCTCGTCGGCCTCGGCGACGAAGATCTCGCCGTCGCCGTGGAGGGCGCTGGAGCCGGGGGCGTCCAGATCGCCGCCGATGACGTAGGACGGGTCCAGGCCGAGGGTGCGCAGCGAGACGGCCAGCATCGAGGTCGTGGTCGTCTTGCCGTGGGTGCCCGCGACCGCGATCGGCCGGGAGCCGTCCATCAGCGCGGCGAGCGCGTCGGAGCGGTGCACCACCGGGATGCCGCGCTCCCGCGCCGTGACCAGCTCGAGGTTGTCGTCGCGGATGGCGCTGGAGACGACGACGCTGGTGGCGTCGGCGGCGAGGTTCTCGGTGGAGTGGCCGATGTGCACCGTCGCGCCGAGCTCACGCAGCGCCCCGACGATCGGCGAGTCCTTGGTGTCGCTGCCCGAGACCCGCGCGCCGCGCATGGCGAGGACCTTCGCCACGCCCGACATCCCGGCGCCGCCGATGCCGATGAAGTGCGGTCGATCCAGCGTGTCGGAGGCGGTGCCGGCCGGTGCCATGTACGGGTCTCCCCTGGTTCGCGGTGTGTGCTGTCGGCCCGATTCTCGCACCCCCGGCGGCCCGCCCCCGCCGATGGCCGCGGGGGCGGGCCGAGGGTCGGGGGCCGGGGCTCAGCCGAGGACCGCCGAGGCCGGGGCCGGGGCTCTGCCGATCACCGCCGGGGCCGGGGCCGGACCGCGGCTCAGCCGATGACCAGTGGGGCCGGGACCGCGGCTCAGCCGCCGGCCGAGGGCTGGTCCTCGTCCACCGAGTGCGAGAAGAGCTTCAGCACCGGCACCCCCACCTTGTGGCGCGCCCGCGAGGCCCAGTCCCGGTGGAAGAACTCCTCCACGAAGTGCGGGGCGGTGAGCACGATCACCTCATCCGCCCGGGTCTCCTCCACCACTCCGCGCAGCACCTCCAGCGGATGGCGCTGGACGACATGGCCCCGGGCCCGGCTCCCGGCCGCCTCGAGCGCCGCCACCGAGTGGGTCAGCGCCCGCTCGGCGGGCTCCAGCGCCTCCTTGCCCTCCGGCTCCTCCCCCTCCTGGGCGGCCTGCTCCAGCTCGCCGAGGGCGATGTCGTCGATCGCGCGCAGCAGCCGGTCCTTGCTCCCCCGGGGTTGCATCAGGACGACGAAGGAGATCGGGTCATCGCCGTGCAGGGTAGTGACGAATTCCACGTCGGCGGGGGTCAGGGGCTTCTCAATCATCAATACGCTCGTGAACACGGCGGATGCCCTTCTCCTTCGCAATCCCATTCGCGGGTTTACAGACGTTTTTATGAGTTATTGGTAAATCCGACGGTAGCGGGTGAAAAGAAACCCGGCTTCCTCCAGCACGGAAGCGAGAGTGAAGCGTTCCGGTTCCCCCAGCACGGGGCCGTTCATGATCCGCTTCGCGTCCCCCGCGGTGGCCAGGGGGGCCACCGCCAGACACAGCTCGTCCAGCACCCCGGCCGCCGCGAACTCCGCCAGCAGCGTGGGGCCGCCCTCGGTGAGCAGCCGGGTGTGGCCGAGCTCCGCGAGCGCGGTCACGATCGCCGCCGCGTCCACCCGCCCGGAGGGCCCCGCCCCGGCGAAGACCACCTCGGCCCCCGCCGCACGGGCCGCTTCGAGCCGCGCCCCCGCGGCCGTCGCGCCCGTGATCACGATCGTCGGCACCAGCGGCTCGGTGAACAGCGGCTGCGAGAAGTCCAGGTCCAGGCTCGCGCTCACGACGGCGATCGCGGGCGCGGGCGACTGGCCGAGCGCCGCCCGCCGCTCGGCGAACGCCTCCCGGGCGCGCGCCGGGCGGTAGCCCTCGCGGCGCGCCGTCTCCGCGCCCACGACCACGGCGTCGGCGAGCCCGCGCAGCACCCCGAAGATCCGCATGTCCGCGTCGGAGGACAGGGGCTTCGACCGGCCGTCGTGATGGGCCGCCCCGTCCAGCGAGGACACCATGTTGGCCCGCAGATAGGCGCCGGAGGGGCCGTGCGGCGGCTCCGGGTACGCATAGGCGTCGGCCAGTTCGTCAAGGGCCCATTCGCGGTCCTCGGCGGGCGTTTCGGCGGGCGTTTCAGCAGGCGTCGCGGCGGACGTTTCGGCAGGTGTTTCGGCAGGCGCGGGAACAGGCACGGGGAACAGGCGTCGCATAGGCCGCAGTGTGACATGCCTCCCTCTCGGACAGTGGTCGGGTGAAGAGCGACTACCCTGGACATCCGTGTCTGCACCAACCACCGCATCCGGCTCGGCAGGCCGTACAGCCGCCGAAGCCACCGAAGCCCCAGCAGCCCTCACCGCCCGTGCGCCGCAGGTTCCGGCGGAGCGTCTGGTCGCCGAGATGGTGCCGCCGCCCCGCTTCGCCACCGTGAGCTTCGACAACTACATCACCGACCCCGGCCAGCCCAGCCAGGCCGAGGCGGTCGAGGCGCTGAGAGCCTTCGCCGCCCGGCTCGGGGGCGAAGCGGACGCGAAGGGCGGGCGCCGCAGGCACTGGTTCCGCCGGGAGGCCAAGCCCGCCGCGAGCGGCGGCCCGCGCGGGATGTACCTCGACGGCGGCTACGGCGTCGGCAAGACCCATCTGCTGGCCTCCCTCTGGCACGCCACCCCGGCCGCCCCCGAGCTGAAGGCGTTCGGCACCTTCGTGGAGCTGACGAACCTGGTCGGCGCGCTCGGCTTCCAGCAGACCGTGCGGACCCTGAGCGGGCACCGGCTGCTGTGCATCGACGAGTTCGAGCTGGACGACCCGGGGGACACCGTCCTGGTCTCCACGCTGCTGGGCAAGCTGGTCGAGGCGGGCGTGGCGCTCGCCGCGACGTCCAACACGCTGCCCGGCAAGCTGGGCGAGGGCCGGTTCGCCGCGGCCGACTTCCTGCGCGAGATACAGGGGCTGTCCGCCCGCTTCCGCACGCTGCGCATCGACGGCGAGGACTACCGCCACCGCGGCCTCCCCGCGGCCCCGGCGCCGCACTCCGACGAGACGGTCACCCGGGCCGCGCACCACGTCCCCGGCGCCTCCCTGGACGACTTCCCCGCCCTGCTGGACCACCTCTCTCAGGTGCACCCGAGCCGCTACGGCGCGATGTGCGACGGCATCCAGGCCGTCTGCCTGACCGGGGTCACCCCGGTCCCCGACCAGTCGACCGCGCTGCGGCTGGTGGTGCTGGCGGACCGGCTCTACGACCGCGAGGTGCCGGTGCTGGCCTCCGGGGTGCCGTTCGACCAGCTCTTCAGCGAGGAGATGCTGAGCGGCGGCTACCGGAAGAAGTACTTCCGGGCGATATCCCGGCTCACCGCCCTGGCCCGGGACGCGAAGGGACTGGCCGACGCGTCGCACGAGCGCTGACCGGATGGTTCCCGCGCATCGCTGATCGACGCGCATCGCTGATCGAGACGCATCGCTGATCGAGACGCATCGCTGATCGACGCGCATCCTGATCGAATGGTTCCCGCGCGCTCGCGCGCGTGATACACACGTCCGGTCATCTTCTCTGTCCGCCAGCAGGGAGTTACCGCATGTCAGCGACACGACGTCAGCTTCTCGGCCGCACCGGCGCGCTGGGGGCCACCATCGCCTCGATCGCCTTCACCGGCAGCGTCTCCGAGCTCTTCGCCGGGACGGCCGCGGCCGCCGAACCGGATTCCCCACCACTCGGCCGGGACGGCTACGGCCCCCTGGTCCCCGACCCCGACGGACTGCTCGACCTCCCGGAGGGATTCCGCTACCGGGTGCTCTCGCGCGAGGGCGACGAACTCCGCTCCGGCGAGGGCAAGGTCCCCAGCCACTGCGACGGCATGGCCGCGTTCCCGGGCCGCGCCGGCGGCCACCGCGGCCGTACGCATCTGGTCCGCAACCACGAGAACCGTCCGGACGCCGCGATCCGCGTCCCGGCCGTGCAGGGCCTCACCTACGACCCGATGGGCCTGGGCGGCTGTACCGCCCTGGAGCTCGACTCCGGCAACCACGTGCTGTCCGAGCGGGTGGCCATCGCGGGCACGGCGGTCAACTGCGCGGGCGGCCCCACCCCCTGGCACACCTGGCTGACCTGCGAGGAAACCGAGGACCGGGCCGGTACGAACGGCTACACCAAGGACCACGGCTTCATCTTCGAGGTCGACCCCCACGATCCGCGCCGCACCGGCGCCGTCCCGCTCACCGCCATGGGCCGTTTCCAGCACGAGGCCATCGCGGTCGATCCGCGCAGCGGCGTCGTCTACGAGACCGAAGACGCCTTCGAGAAGCCCTTCGGGCTCTTCTACCGCTTCCGGCCGAAGAAGCCGCTCGGCGGCATCGGCTCGCTGCGCGCGGGCGGTGAGCTTCAGGCGCTACGGGTGCCGGGGGTGCCCGACCTGTCCACCATCCAGGAGCCGGGGACCGCCTTCGACCGCGTCGAGTGGGTGGACGTCCCCGATCCGCTGGCCCGCCAAACCCCCATCCGCTTCCAGGACTTCGGGGCCGGAGGCATCACCCACGCCCAGAAGCTGGAGGGGTGCTACTGGGGCGGTACGTCGGTCTACTTCGTCTCCAGCTTCGCCAAGAGCGCGGACGGCTCGGCGGCCGACCACTTCGGCCAGATCTGGCGCTACGACCCCGACCGGCGGCGCCTCACGCTGGTGATCGTCTTCGGCCCCGAGACGGATGTCCAGCTCCCCGGCGAGTCCCCCGACAACATCACGCTCGCGCCCAGCGGCGGCCTGATGGTCTGCGAGGACGGCAACGGCGCGCAGCATGTCTTCGGGGTGACCCGGCGCGGCGAGGTCTACGCGATGGCGCGGGGGCGGCAGAACATCGGCACACCGGAGGAGCCGGAGTGGGGTGAGTTCGCGGGCGTCACCTTCGCACCGGACCGCCGCACGATGTACGTGAACTGCTACACCCCGGGCACGACGTTCGCGGTGACGGGGCCCTGGCGCCGCTAGCGCCTGTGTCCGGACAGCGCGCCAAGCAGATCGGCGGACGTTCGGCCGCGCCCCGAAGGGGCGCGGGGCCGTGTCGCTATGCGGCTCCGCCGCGTGGGCGCGATCAGCCACGACCGCGCCGCAGACGATCGACGGCAGGTCAGGGCACTTCCGGCGAGCGCTCAGCCGGAGCACGCCGTGCGCTGGGCCTCCTGCCATTCGCAGACGGGGCACAGCGTCGCTCCGGGGCGCGCGGCGGGGTACTCGGTGGGCTCGCCGCACTGCACGCAGTCGGCGTACGGCGGGCCCTCGGGAAGGTCCTTACGGTCAAGGTCCTTACGGTCGTCCATGACCCGAACCCTACGACCGGCGGGAGCTCAGCGCGCAGGCCAGCGCGGTCGCCCCGGCGGCGGCCGCGCCGGTCAGGGCCAGGGGCAGCAGGGGCATCGGCACGGTGCCGCTGTGCGAGCCGTCGACCAGCCCCGACACCGCGGCGTTCGCGGGCGAGGCACCGGCCACCGACACCAGCAGCGCGGCGAGCAGCGTGGCCGGGATCGCCCAGCCGGGGCGGCGCAGCAGCGGCCGGTTGCACAGCGCGCCGACGGCCGTGCCGAGCAGCGCGCACGCGACCGCGGTGAGCAGCCCGGAGACGGTCGCCTCGGGCACGGGGATCTCGTGCAGGTGATCCGCGGTGTACGGATCGCTGACCGCCGCGACGAACAGCGTCCCGGCGGTGCCGAGCACCAGCGCCGCGCCCAGCGCGGTCAGCACCGAGGCGAGGTGCACCCGGCCCGGCCCCACCGCAGCCGAGGCGCAGTCGCGGGCCGCGGCGGGCTCCTGGGTGACGCACACCCGCACCAGCCAGGCGGCGACGGGCAGCAGCGCGGCGGCGGCGTAGCCGAGCGAGTCGAGGATCGGCTGCCCGCTCTGCACCCCGATCCCCAGGAACGCGCCGTAGAGCAGCAACGGCGGCAGCCAGCGGTGCGAGCGGGCCAGCAGGGCCGCCTGATAGCGCAGCAGCGCGGTCATGCCTTCTCCTTCGCCCCGCGGGCGGGCTCCTGGGGGTCGTTGTCGTCGATGGCCGTCACCGCGCGGATGTGCCAGGGCGGGTCGGCGGTCAGCAGGGTGCGGAGCAGGCCATCGGAGTCGGCCACGCCCACCTCGACCGTCAGCCGTACGCCCCGTCCCCGTCCCGCCGGACCGTCGTCCCCGCCCCCGCCTCCGTGCGCGGGCGCGGGCGCGGGGCCGTACTCGCGCACCACCGCGCCCGACAGCTCACCGGGCGGCCCGGCCCCGGGCCGTCCCTCGGCCTCCACCCGCACCCGCGGCCCGGCGCCGGGCCCGTCCTGCGCCACCGACGGCCCAGCCGCGCCCGGCACCACGGCCTCCC